>PCBK01000019.1 GCA_002731275.1 Deltaproteobacteria bacterium
AAGGATGTCGCTTGCGACATACGTATTGCCATGAGGGATTGTGTCGTGTATTCGGGTGCACTTTGCGAAGACACAAGTGCAACTGCCCCTGGATCAGCATTCGAGTTTCCCCCGCGTATACGGTATAAATGCTCTCTCTTCCAGAGGATGGAGAGGTTTGTAGAAAGAGGTGATTGCAAAGTGCCCCAGGATCAGCGATAGCTTTTGGATAACATCTCACCCCACCGTGGATTATAGGGATGGACTTTGTGTACGTCTTTGTCCCCTTTTTTCAGTACACGCCCCTCATTGGCCCAGCGAAAGATCGAACCTTCCAAGTTATAAACCTGCTGAATACCTGCTTCATGAAGCCGCTCAACGTATTTGGCCGAACGATAGCCAATCGAACAATACAACACGATCTTCGTTGGTTTGTGTTGTTTGATATGTTGGATAGCCTCTGACACGTCGGACTTTGGTAAGACGTGAATGGCATTGGGCAGGTGACTGACTTGGTACTCTTCAGGTTTGCGAATGTCGAGCAAGAGGATCTTCTCAGAAGGGTCTCGTAACCACTTTGCGAGGGTCTTTGTCTCAACCTGTTTCGCGTGAGGGAATTGCGCCCGTATGAGCCATAAGACAAGGGGCCAGCGAGTCTGTGGCGCAAAGTAGAAAGTCGCACCCAGCGCGACCCCACCGACACCCAATACACCCACTGACCACTTGAGCCACCTGGACGCAAGAGTTCGAAACTTCGAAGACTTTGTCATTTCGTCGCCGCTTGCAGCAGACTTAATGTGATGTCAAGTAAGGCTCCACCTGCGATCACACCGGCACATATCGTCTCTTGGTTCTGGACGATGATGCGGTTCATGATGTGAGAGTCCTCCTTCCAGTTGCGTCCTGCGAGCCAAAAGAGGAGGGAGCCGAGGAACATTGAGAGGCTCATATAGAAGGGCAAGACAAAGGCCAAACCGACGCCAACAGCGGAGACAGGGAACTTCCCTTTTGTCGCGATCTTGAGGATCTCAAAGACGATCCCCACGCCCAAGCCGATCACCATCGCCCACAAAGCAGTCGAATGAAGAGAGCTGATTCCTTTTGTGAGGATCTGTGCAACACCTACCCAGATTTTGGCCGAAATCATCGGCATCTCAGCACCACCAAGCCGTTTGACATCGCCACCGATCAACATAAAAAAGACAGGTGTCGCGACGAGTCCACCCGCGATAATCCCGAAGATATGTCCGATCGCTTGCTGACGAGGTTTGGCACCGAGCATGTAACCGGGTTTGATATCCATCAACAAGTTGGACGCGTTACCAGCGACTTCACCGTTGATCCCCGCGGTCATGACGTTGGTCGTGATGTTGTTAGGGGAGATGACCGCGTAGGTCAATTGTGTCAACTTGCCGAGCGCTCCTGTTGGGGTGATACCTGTCAACCCTGTGGAGTGGACGGCGATCACTGTAAATACGAAGATAAGGGGGAGCGCGATCATGCCCATCAAGATGCTGACGCCAAAGAAATAGTGCGTCAAGAGCACGACAACTGTCCCCATCAGCGGAATCCCAATCAAGAAGACACGCATAGGCAGTTCGATGTGTTCGAGGACGTCGGACTTCTCACCTTTGCGAAACAGTTGGGTGAAGGAGTCGACGATCATCTTGGGTTTGCTGAAGAATGAAAACAGCGAAGCCGCTGTCATGATGGCGACCCCGCCCCACAAACTCCAGTAAGAGATCTGGCGGAATCCATAGTGCCCACCCTTAGGGAGAATAATGCCATTCTTGATCAGGATCGGGGCGAGGATAAAGTAGTTGACGACCGCACCGACAAACAGTGATAAACCAGTGCGAATCCCCATCAATCCGCCGAGTGCGAGCATGACGACGTCGGACTCCAGGCGGATCGTCAATTCTTTGAAGGACACACCCATGATCTTTGGGTGAAAGAGTTTGTAGACGAAGTTGTCGAGGTGATGGGGGATCATCAGAAAGGCGAGCCCAATTTTCTTCATCACAAACGAAGAGGAGAGGATCTTGTACAGTGCGCTGAAGCCGGCGAAAGAGAGGAGCACCTTGATCTTGAAGGCGCCTTCTTTGGGATCATCACTGTGCAGGTCGTACATCACAACGCCACAGGCTTTTCCTTCTGGAAAGGGCATCTGCTCGTCGTTGATGTAGCGCTTTTTGAGTGGGAAGGCGAACAACACACCGAGCATAGACACACACATCGTCCAGAGCATGACTTGCCAGACAGGGATGAGCTTGCCCGTAATCATCATATATGCCGCAATACTCGATACAAGTGGACCTGTCATGTAGCCTGCGGCGGTCGCGATCGATTGCATCGCGTTGTTCTCAAGGAGCGTAATTTCCGAACCCATATTCAGCTTGGCGATAAACTTGAAGATCGCAAAGGACATGATGACTGAGGTGATCCCAACACCGAGTGTCCAACCCGTTTTGATACCAATGTACAGGTTGGTCAGGCTCAACAGGCCACCAAGGAGCATCCCTGTGAGTGCCGAGCGCACGGTGAGCTGTGGCATGTCCCCTTTGTAGACATTTTCGAGCCACCAACGGTCCTTCTCCTCTAAGGTCATCGTGCGGACCTGTTCTTCTGTAAGCTGCTGCATCAAGTTCTCCTTTGTAGTGGGTTGATCAATCGGTCACCATCACCATTGGTGATACGGCTCGCTATGTTCCCCAGTTTTCAGGAGGATTGCAAGTGTCTTGAGGAGCAGAAAGTCACTTGCTCACAAGTCGAGTTTGGAGAGCCGAATATGAGAGGGGGTATAGAGGATGTTTGTATTGGGGAAGGCGCGTTGCACTTCTTGATGGTGTTCTTCCAACGTTGGCGGAAGATGTAGTCGCGTTAGGTGTTGTAAGGAGTGCTTGCTCGGAAGCTGCGTTGCAAACTCGGGAGCGAAATAGTTGCCGGTGACGTCGAGAACCTTAAGCTTACGGAGGCCGGGGCCATCGCAGAGTTGTAGAAAGGTCCCTCTGTTGAGTCCGGTGTTTTGTACGAGTAAATAGGTGAGGTTGTCGAAGAGCTCTGCGTGGAAGCGTTCGACAAATTGTGGATGGAGAGCATTGTCGGATAGATCGAGATAGGCGAGGGGGAGTGGACCGAGCGCATGAACAAGATTCGTCGCGAGGGGTCTTTTTAGCTCACAATGTTTGAGCGTCAACGCGCGGATATGTTCCATGTGTGGGGAGACGAAGAGCGCACGCATGCCTTTGCTCTCGATGGGGCAACTGTGTAGATGAAGACCTTTGAGGCTGGACCACCAAGGATGATCGAGGCACAGCTCCAGATGTTTTTGATGTTTGATCAATTCTTCAAGGACTAGATGATTAGGGCCTTTGAGTGTCAAGAGCCTGTCATCTTCATACCAAGATGACAGGTGATGTTTCTCATTATATGGACTCTCTATGTGGAGCAGGCTCAACTGTTCACATGGGGCGTTTGCTGCATGTAGTAAGTCGATGAAGTACTCTGGGGAGATTCTGAGTTCTCCTATCTGGCCGAGCTTTGCCAGCTCTGGCATCTTTTGTAGCCATCTGCGATAGCGATCTTGCTGGAGGATCAGCGGACGTCTGTTTGGATCGGCGGAGAAGTGCCTGATGGTGTATTCTACAGCGTTTTGGCGTGTGACCGGATCCTTACACGATTCGAGCAGGTCCTGGATGTAGAGGCGCTTTATGCTTTTGGAGAGCTTGCCATATTCGTAGACCGCGATACGCAGCTGCTGAAAAAGTGAAGTGTCATCCATACAAGACCTCATCATTTTATCCTGGAAATAGATTACATAAAGAGTATTGTTGGAGATATGAGTACAAGTCAACAGTCCAATCTTTCCTTTTGCTGGAGGCGTTATGTGATGAAGAGAGCGTTACATCTGTGTGTGTTTGTATGTGTAGGGTGGGTACTTTGGCCACTCGGGAGTGTCGAGGGAAGCAAGTCAAGGGTTTACTCTGAGGGGCTTCATCAATTATCTTTGCTCGCGAGCTCCAAGAAAGAGGTCCGTGAGCGAGCAAAGGCGTACTTTCGGAAACATCAGGCGAGAGGGGTCTCTGTGTTGATGCTGGGATTTCGCCATCACAAGAGTTTTCTCGTGCGTAAGGCGGCTGCGAAGCTGCTCGTCACGTTGAAGCCCAAGACAGACACCTTCCTTGTGCAGATGGAGCGTGTTGTCCGTCATGGGACGTCCTTTGAGATGCGTTGGGGGACGAAGATCTTGGCGGCATCTGGACCAACAGGGAGAGCAACTGTAAAGAGGCTGCTCAAAGCCAAACGGCGAGAGGTTTGTAAGTATGCGGCGCTTGCGCTTGCACCTCCGAAGGCATCCAATGCGAGCAAGTCTGCCGCGAAGAAAAAAATGAATGCTTCTTTGAAGGCGAGGAGAGCACGGCGTAAACGGGTTTTTCGTAAGTTGAGCAGGAGAATGATTCTTTCACTGATAGCTGCAAAGGGCCCATCCTCAGGGAACCCAATCATGAATGTCATCAAAGGTAACAGTGTATATAGTAAAAACCTGGACGCGGCGTTACGTCGGTCATCGGGGGTTGCTGTGTCAAAACACACCAACAAGGCTCGAAAAAAGACGCAGCGTACTCGTCGAGGTTCAGGGCGAGTCGCATCTGGTGGTTTGGGAAAGACCCAACAGCAGAATGTTCAGGTCGTCTTGGGGCGCGCGAAGATTTTCGGTGGGCTTCCTCGCAATTTGGTGAAGCGTGTCTTTCATCGTGCCATTCGTAAGTTCGAGGGGTGTTACAGCAGCAAGCTGGGACGCTCCAAAAAGACATTCACGTTAAAAGTCGCGATCAAGTCGAGTGGGCGTGTCATGTTTGTGAAGAGCAGCAAACACGCCTCAAAATACGCTGCTGTCGTCTCTTGTTTGCAAAGACAGACCACGTCCCTCCGCTTCCCTGCTGCAAAAAGCGCCTCGCTCGTGATTGTCCATCAACCCATTACATTCACTCGCAAGAACGCAAAGAATCCGACAGTCAGACCGTAGGAGGGAGAAGAGGACGCTAGATGGGGGGACTTTCTTGTTTGCGTCTTTTTCGTTAAGATACCCGCACATGTTCGCAAAAAAATAGAACACATGGATAGGAGAGCTAACAGTATGACACCACGGACGCGATCGTCTCGGCCCATCAACTTCATCAATGCCCACCATCATCGGACCTTCTCTACGTGTACAGGCCGTCGACGCCTGTTTGTAGGGTTATGGGGGCTCGTGATGTGTGCTGTTCTTTTGTTTGTTGAGAGGCCTGTTTCTGCCGCATCGAATGACGCTTCCGATCTCTCCATTACCTACACGATTGGACTGGAACAGCTCAGTAAGCTCGGTGCTCTAAACGCAAAGGTCAGGAAGGCCGCGACCTCTTTCTTCCTTCGCAATGGCAAAGTGACGATCCCTGTGCTCTTGCTCGGATTTGAAAAACACGAATCGCCTGGTGTGCAACGCAGAGCCGCAAAACTCCTGCTCAAGTTGAAGCCGACCAAAGTCGCTTCGTTGAAAGCGCTAGAGCGTGTGATGAGCAACAGCTCTGTGCGCAAGACGTGGTGGGCGTCTGAAATGCTTGCGCAGGCAGGGCCGGCTGCGCGACCCTTTCTCGCGAGCCTGCTGACTTCAAAAACTACGTATGCCAGAGGATATGCTACGTTTGCGTTAGGACACTTGCAGGGCAAAAAGGCACCGCTCTTGAAAGACTTGGAGGTTGCTCTCTCCGACTCCTCTGCCGCCGTCCGTTGGTATGCGGTGATGGGTATCAATCGACTCTCGTGGCCCCACGCTAATGTCGTCTCCACATTGCAAAATGCGCTCAAGGATAAGAACAAGTATGTTCGCTACGGGGCCATCCTTGGTCTCTCACGGCTTGGCGAGGTCTCCAAACCTGCCTGGGGGCAGATGTGGTCGACGTTTGTTTCATTGGCGAAGACGTTGCATGTGAAGCATCGACTCCGTCTCGCTCGGGCTGTCTCCGTGATCAAAGGGAAGACAACCAAAGAGATCCAGGCGGTTGTACTTACCTATAAAGAGACAAAAAAGAAGTCCACCAAAAAGAGTCCAAGCAAAACATCTTTCCGCTCTGATGAGCAGTTTCCTGGCCGTTCTTTGAGTTGGAGGTTAGGTGGACCTGCGTCGATTTTTAACCTCGAAGAGAGTCGGAAAAAAGGCGTCTATGGGCTCTTGGGAGGCTCCGGTAAACCAGTCATTCGCGCACGAGGATTTGGTGGTTCATTCGGAGCTTCGAAAGGCTCTCTTCTCGGAAGTTTGCGAGGTATTCGAGGCATTGGCACAAAGAGAACTTCATTTGGTGTCCGCATGAGGGGGCTTGGGAAGCTCGGTACCGTTGGACGAGGTAGGGGGGGTGGAGGGTTTGGCTATGCTAGAAGGAGAAGACGCAGTCGCGTAAAGGTGGTGATGGCAGCTCCAGTGATCTTTGGGGCGCTCTCCAAAAATATCGTGAAGCGTGTGATGCGTCGATACAAGTTGCGCTTCAAGTACTGTTATGAACGACGCCTTCTGAAGAAACCAACACTCTCCGGGAGTGTGCGCTTTTTTCTTCGAGTAAACGCAAAGGGGCGTGTCTCCAAGGCCAAACTCAAAAGAACAACAATCAATGACGCGTCAGTCGAAAAGTGTTTGACGAGGCGTTTCAAATATATGCGTTTTCCGGCTCCAAAAGGTGGTGGGATCGTGCTCATTGGTCAAAAGCTGACCTTCTCTACACAAACCAAAAAGGTCTCGGCGCGCAACAAGAGACGTCGCAATGTTTTGAATAAACTTCGTGCTGCTCGACGTAAGCTCACGAAAAAGAGACGTGTCGTCCTGCCAGGTGGGGTCGTAAATGGTGTCGTTGGTGGGCCGTTGACTCGAGCTCTGACGCCTCCGAAGATCGGGCGACTGAAAAAGTCTGACATTGTGAAGGTGATTCGTCGTAACATTCGCCAAATCCGCTATTGTTATGAGCGCAGCCTGAGGCTTGCTCCCTCCCTCAAAGGCAAGGTCGTGGTTCGCTGGATGATTATGGCCAATGGGCGCGTGAAAGGCGCGAAGGTCGCGTCATCGACTCTAAAGAACAAACGTGTAGAGTCTTGTTTACTCCGTCGTGTGCTAAGATTTCGTTTCCCAAAACCAAAGCCTGCAGGCCTCGTCACGGTTCGTTATCCGTTTATCTTCCGACCCTCCAAGTAGTCGCGTCTGACGTCCTTATCCCCTCAACTCAAATGAAAGGTTTTGCTCGATGAAGCCGGAGCGATGTATCTTCCTGTTGTTGTTGGTCAGTGCATTGTTATGTGCTGGTTGTCCTGCCCATAAAAGCGACGTAGAGCGCTATATCACTGATCTGAAGAGCCGCAGCTCGATCACCCGGGAGATGGCAGCCCAAAAACTCTCGAAGATGGGTGACAAGGCGCTGCCTGCGCTACCCGCGTTACGTATTGCCGTTGTCTCCGATAAAAATAAGAAGGTTCGTCGTTTCGCAGCGCGTGCGTTGGGGAACTTCAAGGAGAAAGGTGCGCCTGCGATCGATGCGCTGTGTAAAGCCCTCTATGAACCCGAGAGTTCTTTGCGAAAAGATGCGATCAAGGCGCTCGCCTCGATCGGTCTCGCGACGCTCCCTGCGATGAAGAAGATGCTCTTGCAGCCCCATGTGATCGGACGTATCTCAGCGACTTCTGTTCTTGGGCGCTTGGGGAAACCGGCGCTGCCACTTTTGAAGCAGGCGCTCAATGATCAGGTTGGACGTGTCCGTTACGGTGCAATCGAAGCCCTCAAGCGAATAGGACCCCCTGCGCTTCCTGTCGTGTTGGACGCGATGGATGATCCGCACGACAACATTCGCTCTTATGTGGGTTGGGTCTTGAGCAAACTCGTCGTTGAAGGATTGAAGCAGCAGCCTGCGCTCGAAAAGAAAACGATCGCGACGCTGAAGAAAGCGCTGCGCAACAAAGAGAAGAAGGTGCGGATGTACGCTGTCCACACAGCGGCTGCGCTCGGAAAGCGTGCAAAGCCACTGCTTGACGCGCTGATCAAGGCTTTACAAGATCCCCGGTGGTTTGTTCGCAAAGGTGCAGCAGGTGCGCTTGGAGAGTTGGGTAAAGATGCGCGAAAAGCCGTCCCCATGTTGGCAAAAGCCCTCCATGATGGCACGTGGGATGTGAAGAAACAGGCTGCACGTGCGCTGTTTAAAGTGGGTGGTCCACATGTTGTACGTGAACTCTTGCGATGGCGACGTCACCCTAATAAACGCGTCGTTGCGTATGTGCTCCAGGTGATCGGTTGGATGAAGGGGCGCGCAAAGCGCGCAAAGCGCGCGCTGGTCTCCGCGTTGAATTCACCCCATCAAGAGGTCCGACGTGCAGCAGCGCAATCACTTGTATGGATCGGCACTTCGGCTTTACCTTCGCTGCTGCGTGCGCTCAAGCATCGCAAGCTCCACGTTCGACAGGCCGCAGCTTGGGGATTGGGCAAGTGGCCGAAGCCCAACAAGTCTATCGCTGCCGCGCTGACAAAAGCACTCGAAGACAAGGCACCACGTGTCCAATATGAGAGCGCTCATGCGCTTCGTCGCCTCGCGCCTGCATCGACTGCACAGGTCAAGGCATGGAAGGCGATGCTCTCGCAGAGTGATGCCAAAGCGCGCTACAAGGCGATCCGGGCGCTGGGGAGCGCAGGGAGAATCGCACTTGATGCGCTCCCTTCGTTGTTGTCGCTGCTGAAGAGCGAGGACAAAAAGACACGCTATCTCACGATGGACGCGCTCGCATGGCTAGCTGATGTCCTCCCTGTCTCTGCGCGGAGGGTCGTTGTGGAGACGCTCCAGGATTCTGATCCTGTCTTGCGTAAGAAGGCCACATTGGTCTTGCGGTGGCTTGGTCATGGTGCCTGGAAGGTGATGCCCGCGATCAAAGCCTCCATCAAACATGGTTCACGTCGTCTTAAACGTAATTTGATCGATGTCCTCGCGGAGATGGGGTCGTACAAAGACAACACTCTCTCGTTGATGGAGCTCTCTACGGAGAACGACAAGGACCTTCAGCTCGCCTCGATCAAGGCGCTCGCGAAGGTTGGACCGAGAGCCGTCTCGAAGCGTTCAGCCTCCAAGGCCTTTTTAAAAGACGTGATGGATGTCTTTGTCAGGGCGCTTGGTGACAGCGACAAACAGGTTCGAGTTGCTGGCGCAAAAGCCATCGGTGAGTTTGGCTCTAACGGCGCACCTGCGGCGAACGCTCTATGTAAGGCGACGAAAGATCCTGTCGCGTTAGTCCGTAGAGAGGCTGCAGCGTCCTTTGGTTGGGTGGGAGAGAAAGCCAAAGGGGGGCTTCCTTGTGTGCGCGTGCTGTTAAAGGACAAAGATCGGTTGGTTCGGCGAAACGCCGTCTTCGCGTTGAGCCAGCTTGGTAAGGGTGGGATCACACCTCTCCTCTCAGCGCTACGGGGACAGGACCGTTTAAACAAACACAACGCTGCGATCGCGCTCGGTCGGATGGTCGTCACACCACAGAGGGACCACGAGGTGATGGTGGCGCTTCGCACGACGCTTACAGAGAAGAGACTCCCGAAGCGCATCAAGGACGCGATCGAGCAAGCGATTTCGCTTCGGGATACAGATGATAAACCTGGTGTCTTTTGGGTGCCTCACCCCCGTTCACCCACGCGCGAAACTTTTTCTCCTCAATCACTCCATTCTCGTTGACAACCTACACCTCCTCGTCTACCCTCCCTGCTTCGCTCGCCCAAAGTGGTTGGGTGTGTGGATAGATCTGTGATTTGCATCGACGAGGTTTTTTACATGAGTATTCGCCAGTGGATCGACCTGCTCGACTCCGACAAGCAGGGAAAAGTACGCTATGCAGGCAATGAGCTTCTAAAGGCAGGCAAAAAAGCACTCCCTGCGCTGCTGAAAGCCGCCCGTCACCCATCTTCAAGGAAGAGGCGCGCTGTCGCCTATCTCCTCGGACGTGTGACCCCCTCCCAAGACGTTTTTGAAGCCCTCAAGTATTGTCTCAGCGACGAAGAGCCTAAGGTCCGGAAGAACGCCGCCATCTCCCTCGGCACTGTCGGGACAGAAGATGTCTTAGACGTCCTGGTGGACGCGCTCTCCAAGGAGATGATCGTCTGGGTTCGTCCCTCTCTCGTCCTGGCCATCGGACAAATTGGTGGTGAGAAGGCCCACGCCGCGCTCGCAGATGTCGAGAGCCAAACCGAGAAGGAAGCAGAGGCGCTTCGCAAAGCCCTCGCACGTACCGAACAAATCGAGCGAGTGTGTGCATGGGCAGCGACTCCCCCTATGAACGCGTCTTGCTATGTCTCCTGTCCTGACGGATTTGAAGACGTCGTCGCGCAAGAGGCTCTTTCGCTCGGTCTTCCCGAACCCAAAATTGCAGGTTCTGGGTTGTTGACGTTCCCCAAAGAGGTCCACCCAAAGCAATGTTTTCCTGCGATGCGTTGTATTCACCAAGTCCGCTTCTTGATCGGTCGAAGGAAGCTCAAAAAGGGCGACGATAAAGCCTTTCTGGAAGCGATCTCTTCAATCCTCTCCGCGCCTGAATGGATACCTTCGTGGCGAGAGTGGGTTGCGCTCGAAGGCAAGCTGCCTTTTCGCCTCGCGATACACGGAAAACGACTCAAAAAGCCCCTGTTCGTCAGTCTTTTAGAGGAAGTTCGTGAGGTCTGCGGCGGCTACGAGTGGGAGGACCGCCCGTCGAATTACATGGCGGAGCTGCGAATCGAGAGCACATCCAAGGGGGTGTCGATATGGTGTGTGCCGACCTTTATGGAAGATGATCGTTTTGTGTACCGCGTCGAAGACGTTGGGGCGTCGATCCATCCTGTTGTAGGGGCTTGTCTCGCTCGATTTGTTCGAAAAGAAGACAGTCAACGTATTTTTGATCCAACTTGTGGTAGCGCGACATTGTTGATCGAGCGCGCCTTATTGGATGAAGGCACTCATCTGTTGGGCGTCGATGTCAGTCCGACCGCGATGGCGTCTGCCAAGACGAACATTCAGGCCGCGCAGCTCAGCAAACGTATCTCCTTGAAGAAGGCGGATATGAGGGAGCCTATCGAGATGGAGAAGTGCGATGAGATGCTGATGAACCTGCCCTTTGGGATACGTTCTCGCAAGCAAGATAAAGATCTCAAGCAATTGTATCTCTCGATCTTTCGGACATGTAAGCGTTCCCTCAAACCGAAAGGACGTGCGGCGATCTTCTCGGCCAATGGCAAACTCGTGAAGGAAGCGCTTGGACCTGTGCGCAAAGCATTTCATATACGTGAGCAGCGGATCACCCACACTGGTGGACTTCAATTGGGGATCTGGTTGTTGGAGAGGAAGTAGGACATTTAGGGTCGTGAGGGAGGAAGATAGAGCGTGCTCAGTGAGCGCTGAGGATGAAGCTTTTGCCACCACTACGCGATTGTCCTGAGGGGAGGACACAGTGCTCCCATTGCCAGCGCGAGGCACCTCTCATCAGGTAGGCATCACCGGCGTTAAGCTCTACACTGTAATAACCTCTCCCTGTGGGGGGACGAAATCCAATCCGGCGTTGGTCTGTGAGGGAGATGACGAGGATCTCTTTGCCGTGGCGTTTGTTATCGATGTGCCATTTAAATTGAGCGGAGAGGTCGCCAATCCAGTCACATAACCTGTATTGATTAGGCGTCGTCGAGAAGAAGCCTTGTTCTTGTAAACGTGTACCCCATTCGAGCATCCAGGGACTCGGTGTCGAAGCTTCTTTGCCTCCAAAGTCTCCAAAGAGACGAAAGAGTTGTGGACACTCCGGACGACTTTGTGGAAGCTCTGGACGTTGAAGAATGTTGTGAATGTCTTGCGAAGAGAGGAGGGCGGGATAGAGCTTCAATCCTGGTGGACGCTTCATCGTAGAGACCTTTCGTGTGCTGTGTATGTCTTCTTTTGTGGGATGTGTCTTCTTGTGCTCACAACGAAGACGAGGCATCATAAGTTCGATTTTGTCCGAAAAACGTCGACGTGTGAGGTTTCAATGTTTCGGTATGGTGTGTGGTTTTGTGTGTGTCTTTGGCTCCTGTCTTCCGGGTGTTTTTTACTCGATCCCAATGAACCTTGTACGCGGATCACGAAGGGTACAACTGCGACAGGTGATCCCATCATTGGTTTGAGCTTCTGTCAGGCAGAGGGGCGCTGTGAGATGGTGGAAGGGGAGTGTAAGCCGACGAGTGATAAGCATTGCCGCGCGTCGGAGCTTTGTAAGGAAGGATTGTGCTCATTACAAAACGGTGTGTGTGCGTTGATCGACAAACAAGATTGCCTGCGCTCGGGAAATTGCAAGACATTGGGCCACTGCACTTTGGATGGAGGGAAGTGCGTCGTGACGACGCAAAAAGAGTGCGAAGGGGCGGAGATATGCACGGCGAGTGGGCAGTGTCACTTTCAGGATGGGACGTGTATTGCGAACAGTGAGGCGTCTTGTGAGGCTTCGACGATGTGCAAAGAGCAGGGGAAATGTACACTGCAAGACGAAAAGTGTGTCATCGGTAGTGATGATGATTGCGTGAAGACCGAGGGATGCAAGCTGTACGGTTTGTGCAGCCATGAAGCGGGCGCGTGTATTGCTGCAAAAGAGGCCGACTGTTTGGGGGCGGAGGCGTGTACACAGGGAGGCTATTGTACAGTGCGAGACAAAGCCTGCTTTGTCGGCGGTGAAGCTGATTGCTTGCGTACGACGGCCTGTAAAACACACGGCGCCTGTTCGTATCTGTCCTCGACGAGTCAGTGTGCGTTTGACAGCAATTGTCGCCAAGCACCTGCGTGTACGGTCTTTGGGAAGTGTATCTTTCAGGTGGACAAGTGCGTGGCGACCAACGCGCTCGATTGTCGCGCTGCACAGATCTGCAAGACGAAGGGGTTATGTGGCTTTGGAGGGGGCGCCTGTGTCGCGATCAGTGAGAGCGATTGTAGACTGTCTAGTGAGTGTCAAAGTCTCGGTCGCTGCAATCTTTCGAGTGGAGAGTGTGTCGAGTAGGTGTTTATGGTTTGGGGGGTTGTTTTGTGAGGGCTTGTTTGCAGATCGTTCGGGTCTCTGGGGAGAATTTGTCAGAGTGACTACACTGCATAAAGATCTGTTTGGCTTGTGGGACTTTGTCGCCAAATGTCGCGAGCATGGACAGGGATGTGCGTAGAATGTCTCCTTCTTCGCGGTTGAGCAGCTTGCGGAGATGTGGATGTGTCGCGGCTTCGAGGGTGACGAGTGTTTTGAGGGCTTCTCGTCTTGTGTAGTGGTTGGTTGAACGCAAGAGCGACCTGACGAGGGGGAGCGCAGAAGAGGCGCTTGCGCCCATCTTCGCGAGCGCGCGCAGCGCGCTGTGTTTGATGTAGCTGTTGGGATCGAGCAAGTCGAGCAAGAAGATCGGCATCGCAGGCGCGATGTGTTTGTCCATCTTTTGGAAGATCTTAAGGATTGTGTTGCGAATACTCGCTGTCCCGCGTTGGTGAAGTTGCAAGAAGAAGTCAATCTCTTTTTCCGGTGCGGGCATGATCATCGCGAGAGTCTCGATCGCGTAGCGTTTGAGCAGTTGAGAAGGGAGTAAGGCCAGTCGATCTTTGATGTGGGGGACGAGAAACGCGAGCTTCGTCTTCCATCGTTTTGCGACCGCATGAAGCGCCCAGTAATAGGTGAGGGTCTCTTGTGTCTTTGTGAGTTGGACAAGAGCTTTTTGCAGGGAGTCCGGCAAGTCTTTCGCAAAGGTCGTGTGGCGGAGGGTGTACAGCGCGTGGAGTTGGGGTTTCTTTTGTTGGAGCAGTTGAATCATCACTTTGATTCCCGCCTTTGTGTACACGCCAATCGCGCTGAGAGCCTTGAGCGCGAGAGTCCGTTCTCTCTTCTCTTTCTTTTTCAGGAAGGGCAGCAAGTCAGGTTCAAAAGAGCGACCATCTGTTTTAATGTGAGGCGCTGTAGAGAGGACAGCTCGACGAAGCTTTGCGTCGGGAGATTCCAGGTAGCCTCCGATTATTGGGCGAAACAGTA
Source organism: Deltaproteobacteria bacterium (assembly GCA_002731275.1). Lineage (GTDB taxonomy): Bacteria > Myxococcota_C > UBA6777 > UBA6777 > UBA6777 > UBA6777. Next base: position 14,008 of record PCBK01000019.1, read on the forward strand.
TATGTTTGCGCGCGAGTTGCCATAGACGTTTGAGCCCATAAGTGCGCTTGTATCCTTTGTGTTCGATGTGGACAAGCTGAAAGAAGTGAAGGAGTTGCTGTGTGTCATCACTGAGCTGTGTGGCGAGGTCGATGAGCCTCATCTTCTCGGCAGAAGAGGCTGTTTGGTAGGTCTTTGTGAGTTGCTGGATCACGTTGGGGGTCTGTTTGAGGTGTTTGATCGCGTATTCCTTGGCTGCAGACCAGAGCTGACCTTGTTGGAGCAAGTTGATGATCTTTGCGCGCCAACTCGACGTAAACGCCCGCCACTTGATCAGTTGGCGTGCTGCGTTTGATCGCAGACCATAGCGTTTGGTGCGCAGGGCTGCGTTGATGTCTGTGACGACTTTCGCGTTCTTTTGGGTCTTTTTGAGCTGTCCAAAGTAGGTGATAATCAAATCCTTTAAGACGTGGGATGAACCGGCGAGTACGGAGTGCAAAAGGGGATAGGTCGAGGCCAGCGGGAACGCTGGATGGGTCAGGACGCGAATGACGGACTCTCTACATGCGTTGTCTCCACCTTTGTAGCGTTTCAAAAGTGTGGGGAGCACTGCTTTGTTGTAGTGGGATTGCAAGAGCGTCGTGACACTTTTGGAGATAGAGCACGCCGTGGTGTTTGTGATGTGTGTGTTGAAGGTCGCGATCAAGTTCCTGTCATTAGGGGAGAAGCGGTGCCATGTGAGGAAGGCTTTGCTGCGAACGAGTGGGTCTTTGTGAGAGAGGAGTTTGGTCAGCAAGGTGATGTGGGGTGTACCGGGGAGACCGAGAGTGTGCAGCGCTTTGAGGATGTGAAGTTGTCGATAAGGCTGTGTCTTAGGTGCGTGCAGTGCTTTGAGGAGCTTGTCTTTGAGTTGGGTGCGCAAGGAGGTCTTTAGATCGGACGCGAAAGTGCGCAGGGCATCAAGCGCGATCTCTTGCAGTGGGTAGGGGCCTTTGGTCAAGGCTGAGGAGACGAGATCCTGTAGAAGTGACCGGATTTTTCGCTTCTCGGGCTTGGCTGAGGTTTGGGTGTACAGGCGACCGAGATGTTTGAAGACGTGTTGACGAATATCCAGATCCGTATGAAGGCCGAGAATGTCGAGCGTATCGAGTGGGAGCGTGTAAGAAGAGAAGCGCTTGGCGAGCAACGTTAACGCCTCTTTGCGCGTCGAGGTGTCTGGACGTTTGAGTGCCTGTAGACACGCTGCGAAGAGGACCTTTGGCTGTGTGTGTTGGTTAAAGAGGACAGACAACGCGCTCTTGCTCAGCTGTGTGTCTTGACTCTGTGCGGCTTGTTGGAGTGCTTTGATCGCGTGGGGGACAGGCCAGCGGAACGCTTGCAACAGGAGGGCTGCGTCCTGCTTTTCTGCGAGCGTGCCGTGTTTGAGGCGCGCTGCGAGGTAGGTCTGGGCTGCGGGACCGAGGGTCTCCATCGTTTCACCGACATCTTCGAGATCTTCATCGGAGTTGAGACGATGGGCGTAGGCAAACAACCCTTGGACGGCCGAAGCAGCGTCTGTCCCGATCCACCCGATCAGGTCGAGAAGTTTTTTATGTGTCGCGCTGTAAGCAGGACGCAGCCCCTTGAGCAATGTCTCTAGGTAAGGACGCAGTCGCGAAGGGGTGAGCTTGTTGGAGAGGTGAGAGAGCGCTTTGTGCCGGACGGATGTGGATGTGTTGAGTGTTGCGTTGACGATGAGGTACAGCAAGATTGGGGATTGGATATAGCGCAAGGTGTCGAGTTTGATCGCGGCGCGGCGGACGCTCTGATCGCTATCACGTAGAGCACGATTGAAGAGCAACAGGTTGTCCGGGTTGTTTGGCGCGATTCGCATCAGCGCTTGGATCGCATAGAGGCGGTTGTGTTTGCTGGTGAAGGCCTTACGCAAGGCCGGAAGGGCGAGACGACTGTAAGGATATCGATAGAGCAAATATGTCGCAGTTCGTTGGAGTTGTTTATCCGAACTCTCAAGCCCTTCGAGCATCGCTTGCAGGACGTCTGGATGACGTGGGAACATACGGGTGATTGCGTGCAACGCCGATGAGTTTGTTTTGTGGGTCGTTTTTTCCAGCACTGCCATCATCAACGCGAAGTCTTTGGGAGAGTGGATATCCTCTTTTTGTAAAACGCGGAGCGCCGTAAGGCGGACTCGTTCATCTTTATCCTGGAGGCTTTGAAGGCGCAACAGACGAGCGAGGTCGCTTTTTTTGCGTCGTAAACTCCTGATCACAATCCGTCGAACCCGCGCCGAGGGGTCTCGCAGTCCGTTCTCTGCGTACGATGTGTACTGCTTAGGAGGCAAAGACATGTACGTCAGGATCGCGCGGTATGCTTGCTCTCTCACCTCAGGTGAAGGATCTTGGTGTCGCTGGATCACGGCTGTTCTCAGCGCAGGATGTTTCAGTCTGTATGTTGGGGTGCTCTGAATGGCGGCGAGTCGGACGCTTGCCGCTGAATCTTGTAAACCTTGTACAAGTGTGGACGCGAAGGTTTCTAGTTTCTTTCCATACATCCGATATTTTAGTGCCTTCAGGAAGGCCGCTCTCACGGCTGCATTTGGGTGCTGTGCGAGGGAGATGTGCTTGGAGAGTTTGCTAAAGGGGATACTTTTGATGATGGCTTTTGAGAGGTCTACATGATACGTCTTGGGTAGCTTGTGTTGGGCCTGCTGTAAGACGTCTGTTGGATATTGTGAGAGGACGTTAAGAGCTCGCTCGCGCAGCCTATAGTTGGAGCGTTTGCGCACCTTGAGCAGCGGGATAATGGCTTGGGAGTGCAGAGGCTTCAGGGCCACAAGCGCGAGCAGGGCATTTTGACAAACGGTGTCCTTTTTGTGGAGGAGGCTTGTGTAAATGAGCTTGCGTGTTTCTTTTGTGTCGACGCCGAGTTTGCTGAGGGCGAACAGGATAGAACGCAACTCTTTCCACTCTGAAGTCGGCGTGAGCGCGATGATTTGTTTGTGTATGCCTTGCGCTTTTCGTCCAAGATAGGCAAGCGTGAGCACTGCGTTGGAGCGTGTCTTCCAGTTTTTGGAGCGTAGCGCCTTCGTGAGGTGTGGGAGCGCTTTGGCGCCTAGCTTTCTGAGCCCCCAGTACGCGGCAGTGCGTACTTTTTTTCCATTGGCACCGAGCTGTTGGACGACAATGGGTAGAAAAGCGGGGTGTGTTTTGGCGAGGTGTGAGAGGAGTCGGACGAGACGTTCGCGTGCTGGTATACCTAGTGTATTGAGCGCACGAGTGAGTAAAGGGGTCGGAGCCTTGAGCGTCTTTTTGAGACGCAGATACGCGAGGCCCCAACTTTTTCCGTCGAGCTGTTGATACGTTTTGAAAGTCAGTGTGGTATGGGGAGCGGAGGATGGACGTGAGGTGGGAGGCGCGCTCCACACAGGCGCGCTGAGCGCAAAGAAGGATACAGTGGCGACAAGAATTCGTATTCGCACGGCTTGTTTCTCCTCTTGGACAAAAATGACGCATGGATAAAATGTCTACGTGAGTGTAATCGCGCGGTGTCCGAATTGCAATGCCCTCTCGTGCTTTGGAAACACGTGTTCTTTTGGAGAGCTTGTGTGACGCTCAATGTTGGGGGAAAGTAGGTTTGCAATGCGACTGGAACGATGCATAATACCCACATATTTTGTCTATCATCGCACAAATACACTACTTGCAGTAGCCTTACACCATTGGAGAGAATTGGATGGCGGAGAAGAAACGCACACACTGGCGCGACTTGTTCCTCTTACTCGTCGGGATCGTGCTGGGCATGACCTGTATTTTTTGGGAGTTTTACTCTCAACCACAATTGGCACCTTTGCGTTGGAAAACGAGGATGGCGCGAGCGACCCGTCTCGCTGTGGGACCTTTTCGGATTCATTGGGACAATCAAGGGCGCGGTCGTGAGCGCCTGTCCATCACCCACCGCGACGAACCCAAGCGGGTGCTTTGGCAGAGCGTCGCTGGGCGTGGTTTTGTCGCCGCTGCAAAGGGAAGAGAGCATGTCGAAGAGGCGCGGGGGTCCTTTTTTATTCGCGATCGACGTGCGGCTTTTTGCGAAGGACAGACCATCGACTCACTACGGCGAACGAGAGGTGGAGCCGTTTTGAGAGGGCGTTTGCGTTGTCAGAAACGCAAGCAAGATCTGCGCTACACCGTACACTTCTCTGCGCCACATGCTGCACATCTGCGTTTTCAACTGTCCGTCTCTGATCCTTCGTACAATCGCGTCTTTTTGCGTTTTGCGTCCCACGCAAGAGAGGGCTTCTTTGGGTTCGGTGAGCAATTTTCCACTTACAACCTCAAAGGACGACGCCTGCCGATCTTCATCATGGAGCAGGGGATCGGACGCGGTGCGCAACCGATCACGACAGGTGCCAATGTGATGGCACGTGCAGGGGGGGATTGGCATACTTCTTATGCAGGGGTCCCTCATTTTATCACAAGCTCGATGCGTTCGATGTTTTTAGAAAACTCCGCGTACAGTGTGTTTGATCTGCGTCCCGAGCATTTTGCGCAAGTGATGGTCTTTTCGTCAAAAATGACAGGGCGGCTCGTGTATGGCAAAGATCCACTCTCTCTTATCGAACGCTATACAGCGTACAGTGGGCGAATGCGAGTCTTGCCTGACTGGATTCATAAAGGGGCCATCATCGGGATGCAAGGTGGCACAAAGAAGGTCCGCACGATCTTGCACAAGCTCAAAAAGATGAAGGCACCTGTCGCGGCTTTTTGGTTACAGGATTGGGTTGGACAGCGCAAAACTTCGTTTGGTAAGCAGCTGTGGTGGAATTGGGAGCTTGATAGGAAACATTATCCAGAGTGGGAAGCGCTTGTTGGTTCCTTCCGAAAGATCGGCGCGCGCGTCTTGCTGTACATCAACCCCTTCCTCGCAGATGTAAAGGAGAAGCCACACCACAGGCGCAATCTCTTCGAGGAAGCCAAGCAAAAGGGACTCTTGATCAAGAAGCATGATGGTAAGCCGTACATGATTTTGAACACGAGTTTTTCGGCAGGTTTGCTCGACTTAAGCGATGAGAAGGCGCGTTCATGGATAAAAGGTGTGATCCGCAAGGAGATGTTGTCGATCGGAGCGGATGGTTGGATGGCTGACTTTGGTGAGGCGCTTCCATACGACGTGCAATTACACGCGAAGTTACCTGCGTCAAAGGCGCATAACTTGTATCCTGTGTGGTGGGCGAAGGTTAACCGAGAGGTGATCAAGACGGACAAAAAATCCAACGATATCGTCTTCTTTATGCGCGCTGGCTATACACAAAGTCCCAAGTACAGCACGTTGTTTTGGTTGGGGGATCAACTCGTCAGTTGGGATCGACATGACGGGCTCAAGACGGCTGTGACAGGGCTGCTCAGCAGTGGTCTCTCTGGTTTTAGCCTCAACCACAGCGATATCGGCGGGTATACGACGATCACCAACCCTATCGCCAATTACCATCGCTCAAAAGAGTTGCACATGCGCTGGGCAGAGCTGAGCGCATTCAATACGGTCTTTCGGACACATGAGGGGAACCAGCCTTCTAAGAACCATCAATTTCACTCGTCAGACGAGACGTTTGCGCATTTTGTGCGGTGCGCCAAGATCTATGCGGCGTGGGCTCCGTATCGTAAGCAACTCGTGAAGGAGGCCGCGACACGAGGGATCCCTGTGATCCGCCATCCTTTCTTGCACTACCCTCATGTGCGAAGATTCCATCATATGAGTTATCAACAATTTATGATCGGCGGTGAGTGGATGGTCGCGCCTGTGTTGTCGCCTGGACAGACACGGGCTCATGTGTGGTTGCCGAGAGGTACATGGGTTCATCTTTGGACTGGCAAAACATATACAGTCCGAAAAGGTCCGTGGAGTGTGTCTGTGGATGCACCGTTGGGTCAACCTGCGATGTTTTACTTGGAGTCGTCTAAGGCTGGGAAGGCCTTTCGCAAACGTTTGAAGCAGCTTGGACTGTTGTAAGCGCATCATGACGCTTAGAGTTTTGGATATGTGGGGGCTTTTGTAGGGCAGGTCTGACAAAGAAGAGGGCATTTTTCAGAAAAAGAGAGAGGGTGGTGTGCAGATCGTCAATGTGTTTCGACTTTCATAAACAGGTAGCACAAATACATCCTACTTGATGTCCTTTGGACAGAGAGTGGTGTGTGGATGTGTGCATACAACACATTGGAGATAAGGTTTACACGACATGGAATATTCAGAGACGATTGGACACATCGGTAGCCTCTCGGACGCAAGAGACGAGAGTCTCGGACAGGAGGAAGAAGGGGCTTCACCGCAAGCGCCGACTGCACCTGTCTGCGAGCGAGAGTTTGATCTGTTCTATCGAACATACCGAAAATATGTATATGACCTCTGCCGACGTCGGTTGTCCTTTGAGGAGGACATTCGCGATCTGGAGTCCGTGGTGTGGACGGAGGTGTATCGTTTCTTTGAGCGCTTTCGGTGCGAAGATCCCCGACGTTTGCTGTATCAATTGATCAAGTGGCGTGCGCGGGATTGTTATCGGAGGATGCAGCGAAAGAAACAAGAGGACTACGGCACTGAGCTTGAAGATGTCCAACTGATGAAGCTCATGCAAGACGCGCGTCCTCACGCACCTCGTCCCGAAGATACAATGGCATTGCAACAAGTTCTTATGGAAGAAGAGCCCATGGATCGGGAGATTCTCTTTGGGCGCTTTGTCGAAGGGTTGACGTGGGAAGAGCTGTCGGCGCGGCACGATGTACACCGAAACACCTTATTGCGACGTGCGAAAGCTTCACTCAAACGATTGCGCACGCGACTCGAAGAAGTGTACCCACAGGAGTAAATCAATGAAGCAACGTGAGCACACAGGCCATGTCCAGGCCACAAACGGGGAAGATGCTTTGACATCATGGCGGGTGCAGGTCCACACATTCGCCTCATATCAAAAGTCACCTGTCAATCCTTTCTTGTCCGAAAGGGAGCTTGACGTATTGGCGACGAGGGAGTTGGAGCAAGAGATGGACACACAACACAGCACAACGCTGCAACAGCGCTCGTTTTGGGACGTCTTGTTGCACGAACCATCCTCTATGGAGCCCGGACTCTACGAGCCCGGTGAGGACTCTTTTGGGGACGACGATATCGAAGCCGAGAAACGCGCGCTACTTCAACGCGGCAGCGCATTGCTCGAAGAGCTCGACCCACTGCCAGGTGACTTTTGGACACAAGAGACATCGTGGGACGTACACGAAGAGGATGGACAACTCCCTTTTCAGGACCCCCCTTCGTCGGACGTTTTGATGTGTGAATCTTCGACGATCTCGACAGTCATTCCCGGTTGCTCTGCAAGCACAGAGCACGAGGTTCAGTCTTTGTACATGGATGAGCGGACGATCGATGAGCCTGGGTGTGAAGCGCCTGTGGCGTTTGGTGAAGGGGGCACGGACGGAATCAATTCTTGGTTGTCCACTCGATCACTGGGTCTGTTGGGGACGCTCTGTGTGGGAGCGTTGTTGTTGGGGGTGATGTTTCCAAACACACGCTCTTGGTTGATGGAGCCGCAGGAGCATACAAAGGCAGGTGTAAGCTTTACGCAGTTTGGAGCGCCGACGGCAGAGCACAAAGGTCGGCGAGGCAAGATCTCGATGCGCATCGAGTACCGTCGCAAAGGTGTGATACGCAGGATGCCTCGTGTTTTGCGTCCCAAGCGGGGCGATGAGCTGCGGTTCCTTGTGCGCAACACTTTCCCCTCTCGGTTGTATTTGGTATTGTTTCTCGTCGAAGGCAAAGGCGTCGTGAGTCTTTTGTTTCCCAACACAAAGAATCGCTTTGTGTGGCCAAAAACCAAAAAAGAGATCGCGCTTCGCAAGGGTGCCGTTCTTTCGCCTTCTTCTGGAGATGAGAGGATTTACGTTTGTGCTTCAAAACGACCGATTGGGGCGCGTTCGCTGCGGCGTTGGTTTCGCGCGCGTCTGAAGCGGACAAGTGTCCGAAAAATTCGTTCTTTTCGTCTCCGTCGTAATCCATGTGTCTACCAAAAGACGTGGTTGTTGAAGGTCAAGCCGTGATGTTTCACGTGGATCGTTTCAGGGACAAGAGTTTGCTTGTGGCGATCTTCTGTGCCTTTGGGTAGGCAAAGTTCTCTCTATTGTACCATTCAAAACATCCGACTTTCTCAGGTGAGTGAGTGTAGGAGAGTGTATGTATATTCGAGTTGGCTGGCGTCTCTGGGGGGTTTTGTGTGTGGTGCTGCTTATGTGGAGCGTCCCCGTTGCGTCTGCGTGGGCATCTGCAAAGTACAAGTTTGCGCTGATCATCGGACACAATAAGGGGAAGGGGCTGCCGACATTGCGGTTTGCAGAGAAGGATGCCCGACGTGTCGCAGGGTTGTTGAAAGAACTTGGGGAGTTTCGCAAAGGCCACATCAAGGTCTTGTTGCGACCAACCCGTAAAACACTCAAGAAGACCCTGCTGGATTTTCAGCGCAAATTTGCCAAGCTACCCAAGGAAAAGGTGACCTTTCTCTTCTACTACTCTGGCCACTCCAAACCCACACACTTTCAACTCGGAGATGATAAGTATATGTTCTCCGATCTGATGGGCACGATCAAAAAACTTCCTGCTGGGCTTCGTTTGATGATCGTCGACAGTTGTTACAGTGGACAATTGACATTGGCAAAAGGTAAGGAGCGTCGCGCATCTGGAAAAGGTGCGGCGGTCGTCGATATCAGTGATTGGCAACAGAGCCAAGGGCCACGTGTCGAAGGACTCGCGTTACTCGCTTCTTCTGGAGAGAATGAGCAGTCTTATGAGTCAAATCAGTTGCGCAGCTCGTTTTTTACGTCGAGCTTGTTGGCTGGTTTGCGCGGCGCCGCAGATAGTAACAACAACCAAGAGGTGACGCTCAACGAGGTCTATCAGTACACGAAGCGCCAAACCGTTGTACACTCCACAAAACACAATGTCCCTGTCCAGAGACCTGTCTTTCTTTGGGAGCTACGTGGGAAGGACTCTGTCATCTTGACGAAAGTTGCACAGGCTTCCGCACGTGTTGCGTTTGAGCGGGGTATCAAGGGGCACTGTTTTTTGTTGCAGCGCCATGAGATTATCCACGAGTTTGCGAAGGAAGCGAATAGACGGGTTGTCGTTGGTGTGCGCAGTGGCAAGTACGAGATCCAGTTGAGACGCAAGGGGTGGGTGGCTGTCCATTACGCGACGATCAAAGCCCGACAGCGTTACCTGATCAAATCCTCCTCCGTCAAGTGGAAATTTGTTGGGACAAAGCAAGGGATTCGTGGACGTGGTTCGCGTCCATCGATGTTTGGTGTGGGGATGCTGCTCGATTACACCCCGCTAGGTTCTCTTGGTATCCATGGGATTGGTCTGACACTCGCGATGGATCTCCGCAATATCGTACGAGTGGGCTTGCGCTATCAATTTACCTTCCTGAACACGGATGAGATCCCCCACGTCATCCATGAGATGGGGTTACGTGTGGGCGTTGGTAATAAATTTCACTTTGCGAACACGGATATATGGCTTGGCGCGTTGCTCGAACCGCGCCTGACGATCCGCCAACTCAGTGGGACCAAAACGTATGCGAATGTCGGGGTTCTTTTTGGTGGATCGGTGCAACTCAATTACTATCTTTCTCCCGATCTCTCTGTGCGTATGAGCTTTTCAGGTGGGGGGATCGCGACATTTTACTACCCCACCGCACAACTGAAACCTGCCTTTGACTTCTCTGCCGGTGTGATCCTCCATTTGTAGTGTTTGGAATCGCCCTACTGTGGGCGCTGTTTTTTTCACGTTCTTTGGTGCAGATCGTCGACTTGTATCGATTCTTCTTACAGATTGATGTGACAGCCATCATGTGTTTGGAAAAGGTGTGACGAGCGAGACATAGGAATGTGGAGATGAGTCGAAGTTTGCCGCGTGGTCTTTTGGTTGGTTTATTGTGTGTGGGGGTGAGTGTCTTTTGGCGATGTGAGTATGGGCAGGTGGTCTCTGCGCAGGTGTCCTCCGTTGGCACTGTCAAAGCCTCTCCTCCCACATTTGTGGATCTTTTGGCGAACAGGCGATGTCGTCAGACGCTGTCGTTGTTTGCAAAGATACCACCGAGGAAGGGCTCTCGCCTGCTTCGTCAACGTATGAATATGGAGGTGGCCTCACAGCTCGCGATGTGTGGTCATTGGCATATGTTATTCGCTTCTTTTTTACCGCTGACCCGCCAACAAGGGCGTGATATTCTCAATACATTGGAGTCCAGTGGTTTACCTGTTGAAGATGCCTTTTTTCGCTGGTTGCGACGTCGAAGGTACTGGCAGATCGCCGAACAACGACCTTCTCTCTCTTACTGGCAAGAGCACCAGCTCGATGCGATCAGTGCCAGGGAAATCCTCAGTTGGCTCGCGCAAAAAAAACAGCCTCGGCGTTTTTGTCCCCAAATGATGAAACTTTCACTTACATCGACGAGCCGCGTGAGGAGGCAGGTGCTCCGGTTTGTGGTCGAGGTGAAATGTCCTCACCTTCTGCAATTGGTACGACGTCAACTCTCACACAACAACATCGATAATCGGATACAAGCCTGTTCGCTCCTCGGGAAGCTGGGGAATGAGCACGATGTGGTCTATCTCCAGAAGATGGTTGTGCACGATCGTGCTTATGTACAAAGGGGGACCAAGCTCTCTTTTCCTGTCAAACGTGTCTGTCGCGATGCTTTTCTCGCGCTCAAAAAGCGTCTTAGGGACTGAGAATGATGGGGACGAGGGGCTGTGTTCAATATTCCTTGGTGCAGATCTGTCGTTTGCTTCGATATCTTCTACAAATGCTCACTCCACTGTTTTCAGCGTTGTACAAAACACAAGAGTACAAGTGTATCAGAGCCAGAATTGAAAACAATCAAAGACAAGCACTCATTCGATGATGCAAAGTAACCATTGAGAAGGGCCTTTGGATGGTGTGTCTTGGTGTTTGGGTGGAGTGAGTGTTCTCTTCTTTTTCGTTTTTTTCTCGTCTTTTTTTCTGATCATTGTTCACTTCATACGATGCGTATCGGTGGGGCTCTATCTTTCAAACAGGGGTTTGAGAGGGGAACATTCTTTTGTACTCCATCATTTTGTGCTACTCTCGGTAAGTACGTCGAATATGTGATGGAGATGCGCGGAGAAGCTTTGTGCATTGTGATCCATCTGCGACTTAATCTGATATAAGGTGTGTGGATTGATGCCTGGAAAAAGTGTTTCTCTGCTTACACAGACAATGGAGCAATTTCAGAAAAGAGCGTTGCTTTTGTTGACAGTTGGGGCTACGTGCAGTACTGCCGCGATCTCGCTTTCACATGTGTGGTTTTTGTGGGGGACGACATACTCATTTGGGGTGTTTGCGCCGACATTTGTCTGGTTGTTTATTTGTTCGTGGTTTGGGTTTTCTGCTCTGCTCGCGCTTGTTGGTGCCCAGAAGGCTGGGCAGGTTGTTTTGCTGATGGGGATCTCTTTCACTGTGATCCTCGCCGGTTGGTTTGAGAGTCCTGTCGTCGCTTTGGGCGCTGTTTGTATTGCCAGCGCGATTTTGACCATCTCTGCGCTCGTTCTTGATTTGCAAAATCGCGTTGGGTTTTGGAGTGTTTGGGTTCCCCTTCAGTTTGTGTTGGTTCTTCTCGCGAGGTACCTGTTACACCCAGAACCCATTTTTCTCAATGTGAAAGAGGCTTCGACGTTGATCGTTGGGGGCGGCATTGCGAACGCGATGTTGTCCTTCACGGCTTCTATGATGGTGCATGAGTTGTATTCATTGTATAAAGGCAGTGAGTCCGCAAAAGACGAACTCATCGCGATGAATGACGAACTCTCCTTCGTGAAAGATCAAGCCCTGAAAGCCAGTCAAGCCAAAAGTGTATTTCTCGCCAACATGAGTCATGAGCTACGCACACCTCTGAACGCGATCGTTGGCTACAGTGAATTGATTTTGGAAGATTATGAGGAAGATGGGGTCGAAGAGTACGAGTACAAAGACGAAATTGGGAGAATCTTTTCTGCCGGACAACAACTTCTTCATCTCATCTCGGATATCTTGGACCTGACCAAGATTGAAGCCGGACACATCGAGTTACATATCGAGAAGGTTGAGTTGAACGCTGTTATCCAGCCGATCATGAACACTGTACAGCCTATGATGTCGAAAAATCACAACGACTTCTCTGTCCAACTTGATAAAGCTCCTACGGCCCTCTACACCGATGTGTTGCGGTTGAGCCAGATCCTGCTTAACTTGCTGAGCAACGCCGCGAAGTTCACATCCAATGGGGAGGTTCGGTTCCATATCCAGGGGTGTTCTATACCCGATAAGGGGGCGGGTGTGTTGTTTTCGGTCGAGGACACGGGGATTGGTATGAGCGAAGAGGAACAGGAGCGCATTTTTGAAGCCTTTCTTCAGGCTGGTAGTTCGACAAGTCGGGCGTTTGGAGGGACTGGGTTGGGACTCGCGATTACAAGACACTTCACGACTTTGATGGAGGGGATGATCGAGGTGGAAAGTCAACCTGGCGAGGGGAGCATATTCCGTATCTGGATCCCTCAGCACCTCAAGCTCTCCTAATCATACTTCTATATTCTTCATGTTTTCTCTTTTGTACTTGACAAGATACCCCTGTATCCGTACAACTTTTGATGTGGAAGTGATCCATCGGTCAGTTGATTGACCTGTCAATCTTTTTAGGAGAGGATATGTTTGAGCATCAAGAAGATGTACAGGAGACGTTGAAGCGTCTGCGCCGGGAGCAGATCTTGGAGGCCGCGGGGCGTGTGTTTGCAGAGAAAGGATACCACAGCGCGAAGATGAGGGATGTTGCGAGCGCCGCAGGTGTCTCAAATGGCACAGTGTACAACTATTTTGCGAGCAAGGAGGAGCTTTTGCAGGCGCTGTTGCACCGTCTCAACGAGACAGAGCAGCGAAGTGCTCAATTTTCTGGAGAGGGCGGGCGTTCACTGCCTGAGCTGATGGAGAAGTTGCTGGCACATCGTTTTGGTTTTTTGGGGGAGCACGCAGAGATCTTCCGGGCGGTGTTGCCTGTCTTGTTGAGTATGCCTTCGTTACGGGAAGATTATCAAAGGGAGGTGCTCGCACCGAGCTTTGAGATGGCAGATGGTTGGTTGGAGGGGATGATGGAGGCAGGGGTCTTGAAGCGGGCTGATCCTTCGATGGTTGGGCGTCTTTTGGCGGCACAGGCGTTGGGTTTGTTGATGATTCGCTTGTTGGGAGATGAGTCGACCTGTGAGCGCTGGGAGGATTTTCCAGCGTTGGTCACGCAGGTCTTTTGTGATGGTTTGCGAGACGTCGAGCAAGAGGAGTCACGTGATGAGTAAGCGAGAGAAAGAGAGCCTTGATGGGATCAAGCGTGGTTGGGGCAAGCGACTTTGGTCGACTGGGAAGCTTGCAGCGTCGGCTGCACAGCTTGCGACGAGGCAAGTGTTGGGGGCCAGGGGCGAGCAGGATCGAGTGTTGGGAGAGACGTTGGCCAAAGAGATGGACAAGATGAAGGGGATGGCGATGAAGGTCGGCCAGATACTCTCTTACTTCGATGGGATCTTGCCGGAGGAGACGCACGCTGCTTTGCGCTCATTGCAACAAGGTGTACAGCCTGTCGCGTTTGAGAAGATGAAGGCGTCGATTGAAGAGGCGTTTGGTCAGCCTCTCGAAGAGCTCTTCGAGAGGTTTGAAGAGGAGCCGATCGCGTCGGCGTCGATTGGTCAGGTGTATCGGGGGCGTTTGGACGGTCATGATGTCGCAGTGAAGGCGCAGTACCCTGGCATTGCTGAGACGATTATGTCGGATTTTTCTATGTTACAGCATATCTCTCGGATCGCGACGCTGGCGACTTCGGTGGATGGTCCTGCGATCGTACGTGAGCTGCGTGAGCGCTTTGCTGAGGAGTGTGATTATATTCAGGAGGCTCGTCATCAACGTGCGTTTCGTGAGGCGTTTATAGACACGCCTGAGATCCTCATCCCCCGTGTCTTTGCGGAACGGACATGCCAAACTGTGATCACGAGTGAGTGGTGTGATGGGGATGATTTTTATACGTTCGCTGCGAGAGCTTCGAGAGAGGAGAAGGATGTTGTCGCGAGGTTGCTGATGCGCTTTGCGTATGAGTGTATGTTCTCGCTCGGGATGCTCAACGCCGATCCTCACCCTGGCAATTATCTCTTTCCACAAGACGGTCGGGTTGTCTTCTTGGATTTTGGTTGCGTCAAGCACTTTCCCAAGGCATTTCTTGCTCATGAGCGGAGGCTTCAGTTGATCTTGATGGACAATCGTAAGGAGGATTTCCGCGACGCGTTGATGGAAACAGGGATGGTTGCAAAGCCCAAAAAGTTCGACTTTGACGCACACTGGGAGATGCTACGTCACATGTCCAAGCCTTACACGGTCAAACACTTTCGTTTTACAAGCGACTATATCAAGAGAGGGATGGAGTACAATCAGCCTTCCAATACAAACATGTTGTATCTCGCGATCCCTCCTGAGTGGATCTGGTGGCAGCGCCTTCAGTGGGGCTTGCACGCGGTCTTGATGAGGTTGGACGCAGAGGGCGATTTTCAGACTCTTTTTCGCGATATCTTGTCGACTTCTCGTGTTGGGGATATCTGATAGAGGAGAGCGCTCTTTATCCTTTGTGATATTGCCATTTGCATCGTATCGTGCTTACAATCATCAAAGTAGAGAAGGGTTACTGGGTAGTCCTTCTTTGTGAGCTACGACGATGTGAGAGGTATACTTTGAAACATATCGCTTTCTCCACCAATGTATGGGTGTGTAAAGGTCTTTTGGGTTTGTGTGCTTTGTTTGTCCTTTGGGGAGGGCTGGCGGGCTGTGGCGAGCTGGCTGTCAGGGCGTGTTTTGTCGACGCAGACTGTGAAGGGAATGGAGAAGCGATCTACTGTTACCAACAAAAGTGCAGCACACAGCAGTGTACAGGTGGTGAACGCCGCGACTGTTACGATGGAAAAGAGGGCACCGCTGACATTGGAAAATGCCGAAAAGGCCTGCAACTCTGTGGCAGTGATGGACTGTGGTCTGCCTGTTTTGGGCAGGTGATTCCGCGCGTTGAGGTTTGTGACCGTGAGGACAACAACTGCGATGGTCAAGTCGATGAGGGCGTTGATTGTTCATGTCAAAAGGGTGAGCGTCAGCGTTGTTTTAACGGACCAGAAGGAGCTTCTGGACAAGGTGAGTGTAAGGCAGGGGTGCAGTTTTGTGAGAATGATTTCAAGTGGGGGCGTTGTCTGGAGCAGTCATTACCAGCCCAGGAGATCTGTGATGAGCGCGACAATGATTGTGATGGACAGATCGACAATGGGTTGACATGTGATTGTGCGCCTGGAAGTTCAAGAGCCTGCTACACCGGACCAGAAGGGACACTTCGTCTCAACGACAGCGATCCCAGGCGTTGTGTCGCAGGGCTGCAATATTGTGGTGCAGACAACAAGTGGGGAGAGTGTGTTGGGCAGATCCTTCCGGCGAGGCGAGAGGCGTGTAACGGTGTTGATGATGATTGTAACGGACTTGTCGACGATAATATCCCCGAAGTCGAGCGTCTATGTGTCGCTGAAGAAGCCATCGGCGCCTGTCGCAATGGGGTCTTTGTGTGTAATGCCGGTCGACTCTTCTGTGAGCCAGGACAGCCCACTGGCAAAGAAGTCTGTGGGAATGGAATCGATGATAATTGCGATGGTGAGATTGATGAGTCTTCTGCATGCACGTGCAAACCTGGTGAGACGCGAGATTGTTTTTCTGGCGATGGCTGTGTGGAAAAAGATGGCAAGTGGAGCTGCACTGGGACATGTCAGTCTGGTACACAATTTTGTCAGTCCAACCAAACGTGGGGAGCGTGTTTAGGGTCTGTCTCACCCACTGCTGAGACCTGTGATAACAAAGACAACGACTGCGACGGTCAGGTCGACGAAAACCTCACAAGAACTTGTTACGAAGGTGGCAATCCGACACTTGGAAAAGGTGAGTGCAAAGGCGGCACACAGGTCTGTCAGGCTGGAAAGTGGGGAGCGTGTAATGGTCAGGTGTTGCCTGTCGCCGAAGCGTGTGATGGAAAAGACAACGATTGTGACGGACTGATCGACAATGGCTGCAAATGTCTCAAAGGGGAGACGCGTGATTGTTACGGTGGGCCTGCTGGGACAGAGTTTTACGCTCCATGCAAAAAAGGGACACAAACATGCCTCAGTGATGGGAGTTGGGGCGCGTGTGCAGGGGCTGTGACGCCTTCCCCTGAAGTTTGTGATGGGAAAGATGATGATTGTGATGGGTTTATCGACAACCAGTCCGGTAAGCCCGAGATGTTAGTGCAGTCTTGTTACACCGGTGCTGCAGGGACGAAGGAGGTGGGAGACTGTCAGGGCGGTTTGCGAACCTGTCGGGCGGGGGTTTGGGGCGCTTGTCTTGGACAAAAGACACCCACCAGCGAGACATGTAACGGTATTGATGACGACTGTGACGGACAAATCGACAACCAAAAAGGGCTCTCTGCGAAGATCGTGCAAAGCTGTTACAGCGGGAGCTCTATAACGGCCGGGACTGGGAGCTGCAAAGCTGGTACGCAAACTTGTAGCAATGGTGCATGGTCTGTCTGTACAGGAGCCGTTACACCCATTGCAGAACAGTGCAACAACAAAGACGACGACTGCAACGGCTTGATCGATGATGGTCTTAGCCAGGCCTGTTACTCTGGGCCTGCTGGGACACTTGGGAATGGGCGCTGTCAAGCTGGTGTACAAAGCTGTCAGGCCGGTCAGTGGGGGGCGTGTATCGGAGAGGTGACGCCTTCATTGAGTGAGGCCTGTGATGGGCAAGATGATAACTGTGACGGATTCACTGATGAAGGTTGTGTGTGCAAAAAAGGCAATGTGCAAAAGTGCTATAGTGGACCTGCCGGAACGCAGCAACATTCCCCCTGCCAACAAGGCACCCAGACCTGTCTCGGAAATGGGAGTTGGGGGGCGTGTACTGGGGAGGTTCAGCCTACAACGGAGGTGTGTGATGGTGTTGACAATGACTGTGATGGTCTTGTTGATGATGGCATCGAACGCAGCTGCTATACAGGTCCCAATGGCACTGTCGGTAGGGGAGAGTGCAAAAGAGGCAGACAAGTTTGTGTTAACGGAAGTTGGGGAGCGTGTACTGGAGAGAGTAAACCTCTTGCGGAGGTCTGCGATGGGAAAGACAATGATTGCGATGGGTGGATTGATAACCAGTTCAATCAAAAAGTAAGACTTCTGAGAGATTGTTACTCTGCTGCAGCTGTCACCCGTAAAATTGGTGAGTGTAAAGACGGTGTCCAATATTGCCAGGGAGGGGCGTGGTCTGCGTGTTTTGGCGATGTGACCCCTGTCACCGAATTATGCAACGGTAAAGATGATGACTGTGATGGTCAGGTCGATGAGGGGTTGACGCAAGCTTGTTCCTCTACATGTGGCACGGGAAGTCGGGCGTGTGTGGGAGGGAGCTGGTCTAACAACTGTGTCATACCAACACAACAAGAACGCTGCAACCAGAGAGATGATGACTGTGATGGTCTTGTCGACGAAGGGTGTCAGTGTGGTCAGTGTCAGTTTGACGTGGACTGTACGTCAGGCGCAAAGGTTGGAAAGTGTGTACAAGGACACTGTCTACATACCTGCAACACGCTGTCTTGCTTGCCTGCGTTCACTTGCGCGTCTTCTGGAAACTTGAAGGATCTCTGTACACCACCTCAACTCGGAACCACTGGAAATTTTGTATGGTCTTGTGCGAATTATCTCGCGTACGGCCAGTCATGTACCAACTCTTCGGCTGGAGCGTTGGGGTGTGGTGGGCAGGATGCAACCAACGAAACCGGTGGTTATTGTCTGTCACGCACATGTCAAGTGCACTGTCGCAAAGATGGCGATTGTCTAGGCTCAATCACAAAGTGTGTGAATAACATGTGTCGGTAAGGAGGAGGGCGTTTTCTACGGTTTTATCTTTTGAAAGGTGTCGAGAGGAAGAGACCCGCGTAGAGGAACCCAAGGGCAAATTGGTCGAGATCGAAGGATTCATTGGGCGCGTGGATGCGGTCTTCCTCAAGTCCAAATCCGACGAGCAGGGGTTCTGCGCCCGAGAGCGTTGCGAGATCTGCGACGATCGGGATGGAGATGCCTTCCCACGCGAGGACTGTCTCGTGTTCGCCGAGCTGGTTGAGGATTGTACGTGTATGTTGAATCAGAGGGGACTGGGAGCTGAGGAGGATCGCAGGGCCACCCGCTGTGGCATGTCGGATCGTCATCTTGAGCCCTTTGGGAGCGTGTTTTCTGGTATGTGTGAGTAGCTGCTCTAAACTCTTTTCGGGATCCTGATGACCGACGAGGCGGGCTGAGAATTTGGCAGTGGCCTGGGCGGGGATGATCGTCTTCACACCTTGCCCTCCATATCCGGAGTGGAACCCGTTTACCTCCAGGGTTGGACGAAATCCACGACTCTCTATCGCGTTAAAGGCTTTCTCTCCACCGATAGGTTCAACCCCAAATTGTTCGATATAGGTCTGTGTGTCAAACGGGAATTGATTGGCGAGCGCCCGGTCTTCTTCGGAGATGTGGGCGACATCATCGTAAAAGCCTTCGACAGTGATGTGGCCGTCTTCATCGTGGAAGGTCGCGATCAATCGGGCCAACTCTACGGCTGGGTTTTTGACCATACCACCGTGAGCGCCGGAGTGCAGGTCACTGGTGATACCCGAGAGCTCGACTTCGAAGTAGGCGATCCCACGAAGTCCCATGCTGATCGCTGGAATGCCCGGCGCAGGTGCGCACGTGTCACACACCATCAGGATATCTGCTTGTAATGTGTCCTTCCACGCCTGTGCAGCCTCTGCGAGTCCCGGACTACCGATCTCCTCTTCGCCTTCGAGCATAAATTTGATGTTATACGCGAGCGCGTCTTGTGAGATGAGCGTTTCGAGCGCCTTCAGGACGTAAAAAGTCTGGCCTTTGTTGTCTTGTGCGCCACGTACATAGAGGCGGTTGCCTTTGCGCGTGGGGGTAAATGGTTCGGACTCCCAAAGCTCTAGAGGGTCGACTGGTTGAACGTCATAGTGTCCGTAGTAGAGGACCGTTGGCGCGTCGTCGCTGACGTGATAGGTCGCGAAGACAACTGGCTTGGCGTCTTTTTCGAGGAGCGTGGCGTCCATCCCCATCCCTTGAAGATGGGAGACGAGCCATGAGGCGCAGGCTTCGCAGTCAGCCTGATGGGCTTCCATTGCGCTGATGCTTGGGAACGCGAGGAAGGTCTCCCACTCTTGCATATAGCGTGATTGGTGTTGTTTGTAGATCGTTTGTAAGGTTTCTTTGTTCACGTCGACTCCTCTGTGTCGCTGGAGTGGAGGGGAGGTCTTTTCGTTTGTTGCAGGGCATCGTGGCACGTTTGCAAGAGATGTTCAAGCTGCATGAGCATCTCTTGGGAGGGTGTCTCCGGACAAAAGCGGATGGTGTTGTACTGCGCGACGAAGGCTTGTAGAGGTGCAAGTGGCAAGGTCGATGTTTCTTTATGAAGCCTTTGGAGGTATGCGTCGGGGGATTCGTGTGGAGCGATTGGGGAGAGTTGTGTCTCAAGTGTGGAGAGGAGAGAGAGGAGGTGTGTTTGTGCTTGTTGTTTATGCGATGCGATCGGTGAGAGCGTTTTTTTGCCTGTTTGAGGGTGCCAGCGTCGGCGCAGAAACGCCAGCCACGTGTGCCGTAGGATGATGAGCAAAGCAGTGAGGGACACACTGATAAAGATCAACCACGTAAGGGGGGTGGTCAGCCACAAGAGGAGCTGTGATAGCCAGACTTTCCAATCTTTTTTCAAGTCGATGTTTCGGAGCCAAAAGACAAATCGTTTGAGTTGGATCATCGTCCAGGAGAGGAAGTGTGACAGTGAGCTCGCGGAGCCTGGAGGGTTATGTTGTGTGAGTGATTGGGGAGATGTGGGATCGAAAGCCTGCCATCTTCGGGTTTTGGGATCGTAGACTTCGGTCCAGGCATGTGCGTCGCGCTGGCGGACCAGCCAATGGCCTGCGTAGGTGTTGTATTCACGGACCATAAACCCACCGGCGACGCGAGCATGATAACCCAATGAGCGCATCATGAGGGTCATCCCTGAGGCAAAATATTCGCAGTATGCAGGGCGCTTGTTGAGGATAAAATCGACGATGGGGTCGCCTTTGTCTGCGAGTCGTACCTTGAGGCTATATGTGTAGTGTTTGTGGAAATAGTCCTGGAGCGCCTGTGCCGCGCGGAGAGGGTCGTGAGGGAGGCCTTGTGTGATCCGTTGTGCGAGAGGGCGCAGCTGTGCATAGAGCGCGACCATATCGTTATGGCGTTTTGCACTGATACGCCGCAGCGTCGGAATATTGAGATCATAGACGATGTGTCCCGGGAGCCCGTGTGTCGTACGCTGTGTGAGTGTCGTCGTCGTAAACGATTGCAGGTAGTTAGGGGGATGGCATTCGATGATGTTCCCTTGTCTACGGTGACATTTGACTTGTTTGGGGATTTCGAGTGTGATGGCCCCGTAGGGGAGGGGGATACTGCCCTTGAGGTTGACGTACAGTTTGACGTCGTATGAGGCACGAGGGAGGTACGTCGGCGTGTTCGATGATTGGGTGGAGGGCGCGTACTTATGGGGGTGAGCGATGAATAAGAAGTGTTGTTTTTGTTGGGAGGTGGCTTGTTTTTTGAGTGGGATTTTGCTGCTCGAACGGCTCCAGAGTCCTTTCCTGTAGTATGTGAGCAGTTGTGTACGGAGGTAGCCAGGGGGACGGGGGCCGCTGATCGTCGCAACCCATTGGTTGGAGAGCGTGACTTGTTGTCGTCTGCGCATCCTCATGGTTGAGGAGCCACCAATATTGCCCGAGTAAACCTTGAGATGGAAGAAGTTCCCGATCAGCTCTGGAATACGTTGCTCGGCCTGCAAAAGAAGCGTGATACTCCCCCACATCCCCAGCCCAACGATCGCACCCCAAAATGAGAACAACGCCAATTGTTTAAGATTGGGGAGCCACAGTTGTCCCTGACTTTCTCTGCGGTGGGCGGTTAACAACGCACATAGGAACATGCTCAGGCAGTAAAAGTACAACAGGGCTGTATAGAGAGGCTGATGGCCCTGAAAAAAGCCGGTGCAAAAGACGATCCAGCCGGTCAATAAGTAGATCGCCCATCCTCGTCCTTTTGGCGCAAAGGGGACATGCCACAAGACGATCAATGCAGCAGAAGCCCAGAGACTCGACTGTACGAGAAACCATAGCGGAAAGGTCGGATTGGAGACATGTTGAAGGCCCTTTCCACCACGTAGGGCAAAGGATATGTAGAGCCAAACGACCAGCCATAGTCCGAGCCCCTGGAGGATTGTGGCTGGGAGACGTTGGCGTGTTGGCCAGGGGAAGAACGTCGTGCGAAAATATGTCGTGAGCAGGAGGATGGTACACAGTATGCCCCACAGCAGATCGTTGGAGGCAATCATGATGAGCGCGATGGATGAAAGTGTCGGTGCGAGATACCAGGCACTCGGTCGTTTGGAAGTGTATTGTTGGAAGAATGGATCGCGCTCAATCATCTTGTTTCACCTGTGGAGCGACTCTTTACAAAGGAGAGTCCACATCCTTCTTGTGGTGTGTGGACTGGGAGTTTCATGTATTGCAATGGTGGGTGTGTTGGAAGAGGGAGCGTGGTCTCTTCGTCTCTGAGCACGA
Source organism: Deltaproteobacteria bacterium (assembly GCA_002731275.1). Taxonomy (GTDB): domain Bacteria; phylum Myxococcota_C; class UBA6777; order UBA6777; family UBA6777; genus UBA6777. The sequence continues at coordinate 35,750 of PCBK01000019.1, forward strand.
GCACTCTTGTCGCAACGTCATGTTTGTGGAGCTGTTGGATCAACTGTCTTCGGGGTGTATCCCAGTCCAAGAAGAGCGCGATGACAGCTGTCAGTTGGGTCGATTTGGGGAGCAACTCTGCGCTCAATGTCGCCCAATTGATCGTCGCAGAAGGGTTCAGGCAGGCGAGAATCTCCAGGATGTGTTCGAGATGTGCGAGAGAGCGTCCAGCCTGAAAGTGATGTATGTCTTCTCCTGCGGCGAACACGTCGATGATGTAATCTTGGTGGGAGAGGACATCTGCGATACTCGCTGCGAGAGATAATGCGCTCTCAAAAGCCTGCGGCTCAGTGGGCTGATCCCATTCGCTGTCGAGCAGGAGGGCGAGTCGGACAAAATACTCCTCCTGGTACACTTTGATGACAGGTTTGTTTTGCCGGGCCCATGAAGCCCAATGGATGTGTCGTGGGTTATCACCTTCTTTGTAATCTCGTGTGTGCATAAACTCAGAAGAGTCCCCAACATCGGAGGAGAGCAGAATCCCACCGGGCTGGTGTTGACGCCCTGTTGGGACCTCAAAGGAGGTTAGCTTTCGGAAGGCCGGGTAGACGAGGAAAGGGGTCTGTTGTTTATACCGTGCGAGTCCATTCCACAGGCCGAGAGGGAACGCCGAGAGAACACCGATCTCTGAGAGGTGGTATGCACCTCGTTTCGGGCAGTAAAGTGTTTGGCGGAGTGTTTGACTTTCGCCGGCGTTGAGTTGTGAGAGTTGGCTAGGCGTCCATTCTCTTCGGTTGGGGAGCGTGAATGGCAATCGCCACTCCATGATGTCGAGTTGATATTGTGTTCTATTTGTCTGGTTGGTGATTTTGATGTCATAGGAGAGTGTTTTGCCTGCGGTGCCGTTGGGGACATGGAGGCGCTGGACGTGGAGTTGTTTTCTGCGCTTGATAGACGACAGGGTCGACACGACCATCATCAGCGCAAAAAACATCCACGGAATATAGAGGGGGATGGAGAAGTTACTCGCGCCACCCAAGCCAAAACCCAAGAGCAAAACAAAGTACGCACGACCTACAGGGGTGAGTCGTTTTGTGAAGAGGTTGTAAAGCCATCGAAGCGGAGAGACAGGCGTTGTAGTGTTCATCGAGACCTCTTTTGTCGGCTTTTCTTGCAACGGTCTTACCGGGGAACGGGCGTCTTTTTGATGATTTCTTCGACGACGTGGTGTTGTTGTGTCCCTTCGTAGCGTGCTTCGGTGTTGAGTACGAGTCTGTGGGCGAGGCTCGCGACAGCGACGGATTGGATATCTTGTGGGAGCACAAACGCGCGTTTGTTGAGAAAGGCATGTGCGCGGGCCGACGCGAGCAAGGCAAGCGCGCCACGAGGCGAAGCGCCGAGTCGGATCGCCGCGTGTTGTCTGGTGGCCTTGACGAGCTGCATGAGATAGTCGACGACGGACTCTTCGATGGAGATATTTTGTACGTGCGCTTGTAGTTGTGCGACCTCTTGTGGTGTCAGCACCTGTTCGAGCGTTTCGAGACGTGTCGTGCCACCGCGACCGAGGAGGATGTTTTTTTCTTCTTCTGTTGGAGGGTATCCAATACTCAAGCGAAGGGTGAAGCGGTCGAGTTGGGCTTCTGGTAGTGGGTACGTCCCATGGGAGTCGATCGGGTTTTGCGTCGCGATCACGAAGAAGGGCGCCTCAAGTGGTCTGGATTTTCCATCAATCGAAACCTGTCTTTCTCCCATGGCTTCGAGTAGTGCGGATTGTGTCCTGGGTGATGCACGGTTGATCTCGTCTGCGAGCAAGATGTGGCAAAAGATCGGCCCTGGGTTAAAGCGAAACGTTCCTTCTTTTGGGTTGTAAATGGAGACACCAACGATGTCCGTTGGCAGGAGGTCAGGGGTAAATTGGAGGCGGCTGAGGGTGCCTCCTATGCAGCGTGCGAGTGCTTTGGCGAGGGTTGTCTTTCCAACACCTGGGATATCTTCGAGTAAGATGTGGCCGCCTGTGAGCAGGCCTATGAGGCAAAGATCAATGACCTCATCTTTTCCAACAACAACGCGACGAATCGCCTGTCGAATTGGATCGAGTGAGAGCTTCGTTTCAGTGGACAAAGTCGCCTTCCTTTGCGTTGTAGGTTGCTTTTCGCAAAATGTGTCTATGGCAGTATAGTCCACTTGGAGGGGCGTGTCATTCTGGATAGAGAAGGCGTTTGAAATGTTTGGTGATTTCGGGGGGGATGTAAATGTATTGGAGAGGGGGGAGGGATCAGGTGCGGTTGTGCTTTTGGGCAGCAGCTTTGATCTCGTTGAGGGAGTATGTGTCCGGCCCATATCTTCCGATAATCACGATGTCTTCGTCATCTTGTGCGAGCAAGAAGGGCACCTCAATATCTGCGCGGAGTGTATAATCTCCAGGTGGCTTGAGGACTTCGATCTCGTCGCCTTTTGCGGCGATGTTGCCAAAGAGTACATCTTTGACGTGCAGGATGATCCGTTGCCAGGGCAGGACCCTGGGCGTATCGACGATACCGTCTTCTTCACCAACCTCTGGGACAACATCTTGCTCGCCTTGTGAGAGGACACGTGTAATCTCAGCGACCACAGCGCATTCTGCTTCGGGGAGCACTTCGTCGATTGGTTCGGGTGGGATGGCCATCATCTCTCCTTTTTGGGTGATGTCATGGGGAAAGGTATGTGTTGGATGGGTTATCCGTCGTGTTTTCCGATGTAGACGCCACGGAAGAAGTGATCGAATTGCTCGATGTCGAGGCGGAAGATGCCGTCATTTTTACCGTCATTTCCGGGCTCTGTATTTCCCCATGGGTTGCGTAACTGGACGTATTTTTTGCCACCTTCTTCTTCGACGCCGAGGACGGAGTAGGCGTGCCACGCGTAGAGTTTTTCACCTGCGTAGCGTTCGGCTTCGGGGCTATCTTTTCCGTAGGTGCTTGCGGCGACGGGCCATCCTTTCTCGGAGGCTTCGGCGATCTGTTTGTAGATGCGCTCGGGGCCACTGGAGATGAGCTTGTAGCTTGCGTTGCCACCGAGGACGGATTCAAAGACGTCGCTAGAGCGTCCACCATCTCCGACTTCGTGGTAGCTGTTTCCGTGGAGCGCAGCGTAGGCTTTCTCGACGATGGGATACCACATCTCCATCTTCTCTTTGTCGTTGTAATCGGTGTTGGCTGCGCCGTAAAGTGGGCGTCCACCGGGAGAACGGACAACGAGGTCACCGTCGACGGTGACTGTTTTGTCTTTGTATTTTGCGTAATAGCCGTAACCGGACTTGACTTTGAAGGTCACGTCGTAACTGCCATCACCGTTGTCCTTGATCATGTCCTGGAGTTTTTCGGGGTTGCTTTGCGCGATGGATCCCATTGCAGCGGCGAAGTAGCAGTTTCCGATGGAGCCTTGTTTGACGTCGGAGGGAGATGCGCCATCGACAAAGAGGGGCCCTGTGAAGCGTTCGACTTTGTAGTTACCGTTGAGGTGTTTTTCGCGCAGGGCAGGATCTTTGAGATCGACTGTTGTGGGCTGCTCTGGTGTGACGACAGGGTCGGTACCCCCCATGGTGATGCTGCCTGCGGCTTCTGAGAAGTCGACATTGTTGGTGCCGTCGCTGACTGCGATTTTGAAGACATCGCTGGGGTTCCCTTTCAGGATGCTTCCTGCAGGGAGTTGTCCGTTCTCGTCGACTGTGAAGGTGGCGGATTTACCTGTGCGTTCGTTGATGAATCGCAGCTGAGCACCGGGTTCGGAGACCATCCCATCGCCGATATAGACGGGGCTCAATTCTCCTGGGGCGTTGGACTCGAGGCCGATTGCGTCCGTGTAGACTTGTGCGTTACGTGTGTCTTCTCCGAGGCCATTGGCTTGCAGGGAGATCCAGTTGCTGACATTGCCACCTGCGCTGCGAGAGCGGACGCGCAGGACGTCGCCTTCTTGTGCGTTGGGGATGTCACCTTTGAATTGTCCCCATTGATCGGCTTTCAGCTTGATGACTTCGCTGGTCTCTACTCCTTCAGGGTTTGCGGAGATGTTGACGACTTCGATCTCGTCACCGGGGTTGGTCACACCTTTGAGACCATCACTCAGGTTGTTGTCGACTTGCAGTTGGAGAGGGCCAAAAGAGTCTTTGAGATCTGCCTGTCCGACAAGCGCCTGGAGGAAGTTTTTGGCGCCTGGACTCAGTGTGAGTTCGTTGTTGTCGAGGATCGTGTTGATATCGCGACGTTCTTTGTTGGACAGTCCGTTCTTGGCGAGGTCAAATTGTTCTTGGCGGGAGATACCGGGTTGTTGCATTTTTTCGAGCAACTGCCCTGATGTGGTTTGGTTGATATCGCCGACAGCGGCGAGGATCTTCAGTACATTTTGATCGTTGATGCTCTTTGTGTTTTGGAACTCTGCTTCGTTGAAGAAGCGATTAATCTGCTTGTCTCGAATGCTTGGCATGTCATGACCTCATGGGCACAAAGTTGTATATAGGTATAAGCGAAACATGCGACACCACAGTGACGTTGATTGCATCATAGGGGCGCATGGAATGTATGAAGATCGGTAAGGTGTTTGCTGTCATCTTTTGATGGGTGCAAAAACGCGTTGCGTATTATGATGGATAAATGGTCGAATTGTCAATCCAAACAGGCGACATTTTTTGAAGGGCGCTTGGACGGTGTGGTCTGTCCGTGGAGAAAGGATGTGCGTTTTCAACTCCTGTCTTGTTGAGCCTTCACTCGCCTGGGGTGAAAACGACGCATCTCCTTGTCCTCCTTTGGATGATCTTTGCTGTCGAAGATCGCAGTGCTGTTTGAAAGGGGGGACTTCCTACTTTTGCATACGTACATTTCGAGCCTTTCTGCTTCTCTTGAGATTTTGTACTTGTTTGCAGGGGGGTCTTGCGATACCATGGGGATGAATTTAGGGTCGAGGATGAAGGAGGCTCGGACATTTTGGCCTACACATCGCTGGAACAACTACTCATTAAAGAGGACATGATCCAGCCACTCCAATTAAAAGCGGCACAAGCCCTCCAAAAAGAGCAAGGTGGTCGGATCGAGGAAATTCTCGTGGGCATGGGGTTGTTATCTGAAGAGCAACTGCTGCGTCTCCGCGCGCGCTCCTTTCAGCAGCATTTTGCCGAGCTTGATGAGCTTTTAACCCTCCAAATAAGCGAGGATGTCCTGCTCACGATCCCCTACCGTATTGCGTTTCAGCAGTTGATTTTGCCTGTCGCCAGAGTGTCAGGGGGTCGTTTTCGTCTCGTCGCGCTCGCAGAGCTCTCAAAAGAGGCTGAGGAGTCTATCCTCTCGATGGTCCAGTGCGAAGAGTTTGACTACATCCTCACGACACGTGAAAACCTCGTGCGCGCCATCCGCTTTCACTATGGAAAAAAACTGCGCGAATCCAATACAGAGAGCCGACAGTCCGAAGCTCGTGCGTCTCGCGAGTTCCTCGCGCTACGACAAGAGCGGCTCTGTGAGTTCTGTGGCTATCCTTACGAGCCCGGCAAGTGGGTCTGTTCACAATGTGAAAAGGAACTCTATGACGAGAAGGTCGATCCGCTCGTTGGGGAACAGCTCGATGGCAAGTGGCAAATGGTCCGTCAACTTGGACAGGGCGGGATGGGCCTCGTCTACGAAGGGATCTCGCTCGAAGATGGCCGCACGGTCGCGATCAAATTTCTTCGCACACAATTCCACATCGATGACGTCGCGCTCGATCGTTTTTACCACGAAATGCAGGTCCTTCGGCGCCTGAAGCACCCCAACATCGTCTCTGTCTACGAGTTTGGTTATGAGGAAAAGTTTGGTTTCTTCATGGTTATGGAGCTGCTCAGGGGAGCGAGCTTTGACACGTTTGTCGAGCTTCACAAAAAACAACCCCCACTCGCACAAATTTGCCAGTTGATGCTCCCTGTCTGCGAAGCCATGGAGCACGCACACAAACAACGTATCATCCACCGCGATCTCAAACCCGAAAACATCTTTTTGCTAGGTAGCCCCGAGTCCATCGAGGGAGTGACGGTCCTCGACTTTGGGATCGCCCAGATCCGTCATGAGACCAAGCGGATCACCGACAATGGTATCACCATGGGGACACCACAATACTTCTCTCCTGAACAAGCGGTCGGTGATGAACTTGACGGTCGCTCCGATATATATTCTCTCGCGGTGATCTTGTTTGAGGCTGTCACGGGTGGTGACATGTACGAGGCCAACAGTCCCTACCAGCACGCGATGCGGCATGTCTATACGCCGACCCCGACGCCAAGTGAGAAGAGGACTGACATCCACTATCCCGAAAAACTCGAAGCGTTACTGGCCGATGCCCTCGAAAAGAAACCCGAAGAACGCATCCCCACAATGGCGGAGTTTAAACGCCGTCTTCTCGATGTCCTGAGCGGTTTTGGTGTCTCACGCGTCGACGAAGATGACACCGTCAAGAAAAAACGCAAACAAGAGGTAGGGACATACTCGATGATCGGTGTGTCGACGGAGGCCTCTATCCCACGGGTTAAAACGGGGACTGGTATCGCGGCGATGCGTAGCGAAGCACCCAAAACCCCTGTCCCATCTTCAAACATGCTTGTCGACCACAATGAGTTGGGAGCCCAAGGAAAACTTGGCTCTCTGCCTGTCTACTCCTCCAGTGGACAACAGGAGAGCTTGCCATTCAAAAAACCCAACCTGGGAAAAACGACACGCCGCAATGGTGATTTTCACGATATTACGACACCTACAGGCCTGCGCACCCCTTCGCCACCAAAAGGACAGCTCCACCACACACCCTCCAATGGCTTGCGCACAACTGCGAGCTTTGGCCGGCAGACGAGCGCTGCAAATGTTCGGTCATCTGGAACAGTCCGACAAGAGACGATCTCAAGCGCGTTGCGTCGCTCACCTCACAAAACGTATGACGGTATCCATATCCCCAAACAGCCCATCTGGCCCTGGTTTCTTTTGGCTTTCTTTTTTGTCGTGGGGATGGTTGGTATCCTGCTTTACTTCGAAGTGATACCACCTTCTGCGTATCGTTCCCTTTTGCAAAGTCGACAGACTCCCACACACCAAACTGTGTTTATCATCACTGAACCCCCAGGTGCGTTTGTGTGGATTGATGGCAAACGGATGGAAAAGACTACGCCACTAGAGGCCCAAGTTGAGCCTGGAAAGAGACGCTTTCGTTTCGAACTGAAGGGATACCAGCCGCTCACGAAGTGGGGGAAGGTCAAACTTCAAAAAAAACCCAAGCACCTGTTGTTTCGCCTCAAATCTGATCTACGTAGCTTTCCTTAATTCCCGATCCCCTCCTCGTTTTTTCTTCGTTCCCACCCCCTCGTTTTCCCCTGTAACCCTACTCGTCTTCGTCTTGTGTGTAGGGAGGTGGGAACATCTCCACATACGTCTGAAGTGCTTTCACACCAGCATATGCACGCTCCTCAATGGTTTTGATCCCCTGGATGATAATCAAGATCGCGGCCAGGTCGCCTGTTTTGACCCATGCTTGTAGCAACTCATGCATCAATCTATCTCGCTGTCCCCCAATACGGAGCTTCTTTGAAGCCCTGAATGCGCCGACAAGGTAGCCTGCTTGCAGGTTGTAGCGCAGGATCTCTTCCACTGCGCGACGACGTGTTTGGCCTTGATCGGACGCGGGGCGTTTGATGTCTGCGCCGAGCTTGAGAGCTTCCTTGAACAAGGGGATCGCCTCTTTTTTGCGACCATGGATCATCATTTTGTTGGCGATCATGGCGATAATGACGGATTTGACACTGTCATCACGGATGGAGTGGGCCCAACTCTTTACGTGTTCAAACAGCTCGACGAGTTTGTCAAAACGATCGGATGCGTACAGACCTTCGATCAAGGCGAGCAGCGCTTCTGCACGACTGCGTTCGCTGAGCAGCGTCTCGATGCATTGAAAGGCAGTCTCTATACGTCCTATAAACCCGAGTGTTTGGCAGATGTCGCAGACAGGCCATGCGTGTTTTTCCGCGATCGTGTGAGGAGGGTGTTGGAGGACTTCGGGGACGATCCTTTCGAGGATGTCTGCGGCCTTGTCTCCTTGATCGAGAGAGAGGTACATACGTGCTAGCGTCGCTGGTGTCGCACCAGATGTCTGCCAGTGTGCGAGAGCCTCTTCGATCTTTTGGTGGGCTTCACGTTTGCGCCAGGTCTCGATCATCATCTTGAGACATTCGTCCTGGTAGAGAGGGGGAATCAGCTCCAGGCAGGTCATCACCATCTTGTCATCGCGTTCATCGAGACAGTACGCGATGAGCGGACGGAGAATATGGTGGGATTCGTGCTCTTGTTTGATGATGTCGTTGATCAGGGCTGGGATTTTCTCTCCGTAGCCAGCGCGGTAAAGACCGATCGCGATCTCCGAGAAAAGTGTTTGCAGAGAGAACGAGTAGAAGGCGTTGGGAGCTTGGAAAACCTCAAAAGCACCGAGGTAATCTTTACAGTAGACGTAGGCCTTAACGAGGTGTGGGTAGGGCTGAGATGGGTTGTATTTTTCGGCGTCGGCCTGTGTTTTGGCCTCAGCGAGGGTCTCTCTGGCTTTCTGCCGTTGTCCCATCGCGTGGTAGGCCATGGCAAGAGCGGAGAGCGCGACTGTTGCCGGCTCTCCGTCCAGGTTGTAGGACTCCATCCAGGTCAGCCCACGTTTCACTGTGACGTTCGCGCCCTCGATGTTGCCGTTGTGTGCTTGGTGCATGGCGACGCGAAAGGTGGCTCTCAATTGGTTGGCTTCGTAGGTCACCTCTGGCAACATGACCTCTGCGTGCATATCCTTTCCGAGGATTGCATAGACCTCTGCGAGATCTCCACGCACTGTACCGCTGTGGAAGGGACTCCCTGAGGGCCAGTTGTTGAGTGCGTCTCTGACCTCCGTGAGGATCTCGTCGAGACTCCCTTCTCCATTTTTTCCCGGTGCTTTGACTGAACGACGTGCCATCACATTCTCCAGCTGTATCGTCTCTTTTGCGTTGTGTTTCTAGCGCGCCTACCCTGATTGAGAAACACACTCGCGCAAAATGCTTGTGTTTGGTTTGGCATCCCATATATCTTGTATTTCGTATGCCGGGTACTTTGATGCCCGAACTGCCGCCCATCATATCGATGGGGCGTGTCTTTTTCCAGAAAAAAACACAGGAGCGGGACTTTATGACCGATTCATCTCCCTCTGCACAGACGAGACCTGTCCGTGACATCGAACTTACACTGCCTCACATCCAGCTACAGGCGAAGGCTTGGGGGGCGCCTGATGGTCAGCCCGTGCTCGCACTTCATGGTTGGTTGGACAACGCCGAGACATTTTCGAGGCTGATCCCTCTGCTGCCAGAGGAGTTGTACATCGTCGCGCTCGATCTGCCTGGTCATGGCCTCTCACAACATCGGGAGAAAGGGGCGATGTATCACTTTATCGAGTGGGTTCCTGATATCTTCGATGCGGCAGATGCGCTTGGGTGGGATATGTTTTCTTTGATGGGGCATTCTATGGGCGCAGGTGCTGCGACTTTGGCGGCTGGAGCCATGCCTCAGCGTGTCGAGAGACTGGTGCTCCTTGAGGGGATCGGTCCTCTTACAACACCACCCTCCGAAGCCCCCGCACAAATGCGGCGCGCGCTTGAACAACGTCATCGTTACTTTTCGCGAGAGCATCGTGTGTATCCCGATGTCGAGAGCGCTATTGAGCAGCGCATGAATGGTTTCCCCGTCGAAGAAGAGGGGGCCCGACTGCTCGTCGAGAGAGGGACAAAGATGGACCAAGAAGGCGTGCGTTTTCGCTTCGCCCAGATGCTTCGTGCGACCTCTCTGATGCGCTTGACAGAACCCGTCGTACACGCGTTTCTCAGCGCGATTGAGTGTCCTACGTTGTTCGTCCGTGCGAGCGAGGGGTTTCTTCATCGCCCCGGTGTCGATGAGCGTGTCAAGCAGTGCAAGCCGATGACCGTCCTCGACGTCGAAGGTGGTCACCATGTCCATCTCGATGCACCCGAGCGCATTGCGACACAAGTCGCAGAGCATCTGCATCTCTCTTCTTAGGCTTTTTCCCCACCTCCTTGTTTCTCGTAGTCGCCTCAAAGGCTTGCCTCCCTCTGCCATATGCCTACCTGACAATCCTCATTTGCCTCTCTGTATGTCGATTTCATCTATTTGATATATAAGATCAATTTTCTTGTGTGACAGGTGCGTGACAAAAACGGAGGGGTTGTCACTCAATTGTCACAGATTCAGTCGGAGGTGGTTTGGTATAAGTGGCGCGAGTCTCTTTGGTCCCTCGGCTGACTCTGTGGTTGTTCGAATGTTCTACCTGCGCGTTCTGTCTTCGAAACCAAGTCGTGTAAACATCCTCTCTACAAGGGAGTCTGGGTGATGTGTATGGATAACATTCGCGAAAGAGCGCATGTGTTTTTGATGTGTGTATGTTTTGTCGCAGGTGTGCTTCTTCTTTGCGGTGTTGGTTGCTCACAGCCGCCGGCGAGAGCTAGCTGGGTGCAACAGCAGCTCATCGAAGACAACTTGACGATGTACCGACGCGATCCCCACGCTCTTGCAGGCAAGTTTCGCAAGATGAAGACAAACATCTACAATTACTTTCGAGGGACTGTGCGGTTGTACTTGAGGGATCTGATGCGGACACATACACTCGCCGTTCCCACTAAGTTTGGCACCGCGAAGAGCGCATATGTCGCTTGTGTGATCGATCCTCACCCCGAAAACATCGGAACATATCGCAATCAAAAAGGTGAGCTGTTGATCGACTTCAACGACTTTGATGGCGCGACATATGCACCGTACTACTTCGATGTCAGACGCTTGACTGTTGGGTTTGCGACACAAGCGATTCGAGCGAATATCCATTCAACTGCTCCTCAAGAGTACGACCGACTGCTCAAGCGTGTCAGTGAAGGCTACACTGATGCGATTCGACAGCAGCTCGACAAGAAACCTCTTCGTATTCGTCCCAAAAAGGGCTTTGGTATCATCCTTGATGATCTGTTCAAGCGTGCTAGAGAGCAGGGGGCTGAGGGCCGCAAGCTCAACGAGTACACCAACGTACAATCGGGTCAGCGTGTGATGTTCTACGGCGTGTTAGAGCCTTCGGAGATCGAAGGCGTCATTCGCGATGAGCTTAAGCCACCAACGGACGAAGAGAGCGCGATGATCAAGAGGTTGGTGCGGAGTTATGCGCCAACGCGTTTGCAGAAAGTCCCGCTCACGCAGCTTCAGGTCAAAGGGATCTCCCGTCGTTATGGCGCGGGGGTGAGCAGCTATCCACGTCTACGCTATTACGTTCTCGTCGAAGGTCCTACGTCATCCGTAGATGATGACTGGCTCTTGGAGTTTAAGGAGATCACTGACATCCCTGAACTCCCTGGGTTTCAGCGTTTTCCTAAGCATCGTTTTGAACACAACGCGCAGCGCGTCGTGATGTTGCAAAGGCAGCTCCAAGAGAGCGACACAAATGACGTCCATCTCGGCTGGGCGAGTGATGCGCCGATGGTGTTTCGCGTGCGTCATCGGGTCGGGTATCAAAAGAATTACAGCACCGATCGATTTTTGGAAAAGTATGCAGATGGAAAGTGGTCTGTGCGTGACTTGGGTGATTTTGCCTACCACGCAGGGCGGTTATTGGCCCGTTCACATGCCCGGGCTGAGCTGCTTGTGGGAGGAAAGGGGTTGTCTGTGATCGCAGAGGCGATCGGACAAAGACATGCGGAGTTTGTTGAGGAGACTTTTCGATTTGCCAAACAGTACGCAGCCCAGCAGTCAAAGGACTTTGCGTCCTTTGGAGAGACACTTGAGACTGAAGGGCAGTGGTTAGGTTTTCGTTTTCCATCTTTGCGTTGGTATTGAGTACGGAGTGTTTGTCGTGTTGAGCGCTTATTTCTCACAGTGTGTCCGTGTATGTTTGCTATGCCTTTGTCTCTTTGTATGTCCATCTTCGTCTGCTTGGGCAGGACAGACCGTAGGGAAACCAACTCACAGAGCACAAGCGCCAAAAGAGACGGCTGCGGCTCCTTTGATGCGTGGACTTAGAGCGACCTTTTGGGGGCGTTTATTCGCTGGTTACCACATCTCGATGCTCGGAGAGCAGGACTTCCAAGAGTTTGTGATGAGAGAGCTGCAGCTCGCTGTGATGGTCGACTGGAAAGACCAAGTTGGTGTCGTCGCGCGGATGGAAGTTTTACGCTCTGCACAACCACAGAGTCTGTTTGGGATCGACGGGGACGCATACGTTGTCCGTCTCTTGCAGGCGTGGGCCTTTGGGCGTCTTACGTTTGGTGTCTTTGAAGGGGAGCTTCGACTTGGTTTGATCAAAGATCCCTGGATCGATTTGCTCGAAGTGGGGTATGTCTTGCGTGATCTTGAGCCGATGCAGAGCCAACAAGGAGAGTTCTTCTTTCCAAGTGACCTTGGTGCTTCTGCGTTGTTGCGGTTGTGGGGGGGGATGGTTGAATTTCGTTACACCCTGACAAACGGTGAAGGGACCAACCGGGCGGAGCAAAACAGTGGAAAGAACACGACCTTGACGCTCTCTCTGCGCGCACCATCCTTTCGATTACTCGGTCGTAAAGCCGTGATTGGATTACACGGACTGTATCGCGATGGTTCACAAGGCGCAGCGCGCATCGCGAATCATCGCGTCGCAGCGGCGTTGACCTTCGGGATGCGTGGGTACTCTGCAGGTGTCGAGTTTGTCAACGCGACGGGATATCGCGGGGATGGAGATATCTCTGCAGACGGTCTGAGCGCGTGGTTGAGTGCAGATGTCTGGCTCGATAAGATCGGTGTGCTCGCTCGCTTTGATCGACTCAATAGCAACCAAAGTGTGGACAATGCAGTGCAACAGACCATCACCGCAGGTCTCTACGTCAACGCACTTGAGCCTTTGCTTGGCGCTATGTTTCGGCGGTTTCGACTCTACCTTTACTACCAAAATATCACACAAGAGGAGAACAGCGCGCCGTTGCCAGGTGTACCCGCGGCTGTCTCTGGACATCGTGTGATGTTGCAGCTCGCTATACGCACGCATCTTTCGCTCAGTCGATGAGCTTTTTGATTTGATTCTTTGACTTTTTCCACGGAGAACCACGACATGAAACGTATCTTGTTTTTGGCGTTGTTTGTATGCTCTTTTGCAACCGTCCACTGTTCTGATGTCAAAAAGACCGAGAAGGCAGACGAAAAAACAACTGAAAAAGCTGGCGAACAGTCCAAGTCAGACGCCGGAGTCGGCGAAAAAGACGTCAACAAAGACACACCTACTAAGACCTCCTCTCTACAAGGCAAACTCATCATCAACGAAGTCGCTGCAAAAGGTGACCCCGATGATTGGGTCGAGCTTTACAATGCAGGTAACGAAGAGATCGACCTGACAAAAGTGTATATCACCGACGATCTCGCGGCACAGGCGAACAAGACAGCGCTGCAAGGTTCGATCAAGCCCGGTGAATACAAAGTTGTGACGCTCAATGACACCTTCCCTGGTTTTAAGTTGGGCAGTGACGAAGAGGTTGGGATCTTTGACGAAGATGGAGCCCTCATCGACTCCGTTGACTGGGCAGATGGTGACTCTCCTGCTGGCGAAAGTTATGGTCGTATCCCCGACAAAACAGGCGGATTCAAAACGCTAAAGACACCTACACCTGGAAAACCCAACGTCGATGGAAGCGCTCCTTCGGAAACCATTCAAGAGGAAAGCACCACACCTGACGCTGGCGATGAGCCGACACCTGATACTGCTCCCACCGAGAATGAGCCCACGGAAAAAGTGCGTCCCGATCAGTCCCCTGCACCCTCTGGACTCGTGATCAATGAAGTCGCAGCCGCAGGAGATCCTGACGACTGGTTCGAACTCTACAACGGCACGAACAAAGAGATCGACCTCTCAACTTACTCTGTGGCAGACAGTTTGACCGACGCGACCGCACGAGTGAAGTTTCCTGCTGGGACAAAGATCAAGCCCGGCGAATACAAACAATTTACCCTGACGACGACATGGCCGGATTTCAAGCTCGGTAAAGATGAGGAGTTGGGGCTGTTCGATGCTAGCGGCAACACTGTTGACTCCGTCGATTGGAATGATGGCGACTCTCCCGCTGACAAGACATTCGGACGTTTCCCCAGTGGGACAGGGGCGTTTACGACATTGTCTGTCCCTACACCTGGAAAAGCCAACATCGGACTCGTGATCAATGAAGTCGCAGCCGCAGGAGATCCTGATGACTGGTTTGAGCTTTACAACGCAACTGGGAAAGAGATCGACCTCTCGACTTACTCTGTGGCAGATAGTTTGACCGACGCGACCGCACGAGTGAAGTTCTCTGCTGGGACAAAGATCAAGCCCGGTGAGTATATGCAGTTCTCTTTGACGACGACGTGGCCAAACTTTAAGCTCGGTAAGGATGAGGAATTAGGGCTCTTTGATGTGAATGGGAACACTGTCGATTCCGTCGACTGGGCAGATGGTGATTCTCCCGCGACAAAGAGTTATGGTCGCAGCCCCGATATTACAGGTGCCTTCAAAACCATCGACACACCCTCTCCTGGGAAAGCCAATCCCTGATTGGATAGAAACGCCCCAAAAATCCCTCACCGCTTCTTTCTCCTCTCTATCACTTCGTTTTGTTCGGCGATTCTTCAATCATTTTGTAGAGAAGTTTGGGAGATGATGGAAGAGGGAGCCACTGGAGCGTTTTGAGAATGTGCGAAAGGTTGTTACGTGTTCCAATGGATAGACCAGCCTTGGGGGTAGGGAGAGCGGCTTCGTTGATGGCGTTGATGAGGGGATAAGAGTTCTCTCAAGAGTCCTATTTGGCGAGCCATGCGTTGAACATCCACGCATCTTTTTCGATTTCATCGTTGAGGTCGTCGAGGACGTTCGCTGTTTTTCTGTCCGCCTGATTTTCAGCGTCGTCGATGATGCCGAGGATTTGTTTTTGGAGCAGGCCAAAATCACTGACGAGAGAAGCGACCATATCCCGTGAGGCTTTGACTTCAACATCTTCTTTGATCGAAGCGTGCTCAAGCAGCTCCGCGAGTGTGGAATAGGGGCGCTCTCCGAGCATCAAGATGCGCTCTGCGATAATGTCTACATGTTCAGCCCAGCGTGTATAGAGATCTTCAAAGATGGCGTGGAGTTCGAAGAAGTCATCACCCTTTACGTTCCAGTGGTAGTTTCTCAGCTTTTGGTAGAACACAGCGCTGCTCGCGAGAAGTCCATTTAGTTTTTCAGTCACTTTTGCATTGGACATGGGTTGTCTCCTTTTCTTTCGTAGATACGTTGAGCGGGTGGCACCATGAGTATCATGGAGCATCGTCTCTTCGATACGCAATGTAAGGCTGCTTGTGGACTTTGGCAAATCGGGGTTTGATGTATGAAGTTCTTGAAGGTGGATGGGGAAGGTGGGAAAAACCTTAGCCGTACGTTTTGAAGTATTCCTTGGCTTTGAGCTTGCGTGCTGTGTTTTCGGAGCTCATGAAGCGGATCTTGCCAAATACTTTGCGTTCTGGTCCCCACGCGCGGTCATAGCGTCCCAATACCCAGAAGATCCCACTGTAGGAGTTGGGATTGCGGCCGTCCAGTGCGTATTTGTTGTTAAGCTCGATCATCACGCTGAGGGCATCTTGTGGTGTGGCAGTCCATTCGTAGATCTTTTTGCCCCAGAGCATACGCAAGTAGTTGTGAATGCGTCCTTCTTGGATGAGTTGTCTTTGCGCGGCGTTCCAGACTTTGTCATGTGTGTTGGCTTGTTCGAACTCTTCGAGGCTGTAGATGTACTCTCTGGAGTCGTCGAGGTGCTCCTCCATCGTCTTGCGCGCCCAATCTGGGAGGGACTCATATTGGTCATAGTTGTCTGTGTGGGCGCACATATTGTAGCCAATCTCTCGCCAAGTGATCAGTTCATCGAGAAAGGCCTCGACGGCCTCGGAGGCACCCCACCATCCGTTTCGACTGCCGTTGGGTTTCTCGGCGATGTTGTCGAGCTCCCATTTGTCTTGTTGCATACACTGTGTGAAGATCGTGTGTGCGGAGATGTGGCCGAAGTGCAGGTAAGGGGAGAGGCCACTAGAGGGGTCTTTATCTGGATGGTTGCGATCTTCGTGGTAGCGCGGGAGCATCGTGAGAAAGTCATCGAGTTGTTGTTGAGCTTGTTGACTGCCGCCTTTGATCGGGGCAGGGAGAACCTTCTGGTCGATAGGTAGATCGGCGATCCAGTCGAGCTTCGTGAGTTCTTGTAGGCTTCGCAGTGGCCAACGCTGCGTGATCTCTTCTGGAAGTTTGGCGGTGCCAGCGTCATAAGCATCGAGAGGATCTACGAGCGGAAAGTCTTGGAGGTGTGGGACGATCGTTTTTTGCAAGTGCCTTCGAAAGCTGTGTGCCTTCGTGAAGACCCGATCGGTGTCATACATGGGGTAGATCCCATTGGAGTCGATGGCCTCCATGCGTACTTTGGATTGTTTGGCGGCAGCAGCAGACATTCTTGGGAGCATAAAGCAGGGGAAGTTGTCTGTGATGATGACACAGGCGCGAGAGGAGAGGGCTTTGAGGAGGCCTTTTCCTTCGTCGTGATCAGGTTCGACGTATGGGTAGTAGAGGACGTCGTGTGTTTCGAGTGCTTTTGCGTTATCTGCCATGCCTTCGATGATGAAGCGATGGATACGTTGACTCGCCCACCGATAACCACTGCGAAGGGCTTCGAGGATGATGAGTGGCTTTTGCAGCTCGTTGGACCAGTCGATGGCTCTTTGCAGGGAAAAGTTGGACTGTAGTCGACGATTGGCGATCATCCAGTAGAGCACATACTCACCGGAGGTCGAGAGCGGTGCGTCGTTGAGTGCGCGAATACGAATGGCAGGGACTTCACTTTGACACTGCAAGGTCATTCCTTTCTGGAGGCGAGAGAGCTGCCTCATGGTTGCTTTTTTGATGGGGGGAAGATGTTTTGGACCTTCGGAGGGAATATAGTGCGTCTTTTTGTGGAGTCTACCCCTACAGACCAGTTTTAGAAAAAAGCCGAACGGTCGGTAGTTTTGTTTCCGGCAAAAAAGTAACGACCGTTCGGCTGTTGAATCAACTGGTATCACAGGGGATTATGTTGATGGTGAGGATTGACTGACACCGTACAGAATGATGTTGATGGCTTCTTTTGTCATGACATCGAGCCCAAAGGGCGTTTTGTTGCCACTGCCGATGTAAGTGAGTCCGTCCATGAGGGAGACAAAGACCCCTGTGAGGATCGCTGCATGTGTTTGTTTGATCTCGTCATTGCGTTGTGCATCGACGAACACTTGCATGATAGGAAACCACAGATTTTGAAAGACCACTGCGTCAATTTTCTGTTGGCTCTCTCTCGATACAGCAGGCATATCATTTTGCATCAAAGGCAACAAGGAGAGAGGCGCATTTTGACTGAGCCAGCCTGCGACGGCAAGAAGCTTTTGTTCGATGTGTGTGCCTGCGTGATGGATGGCGTTGTTGAGTCCATCACCATGACGTTTGAACTTTCTCGACACAATCTCGACAAACAGTTGCTCTTTGCCTTGTGGGATATGGTGGTAAAGCGAGGCTTTCTGCATGTCAAGTGTTTTTGCAATGTCATTCATCGAAACTGCTGAATAACCCTTTTCATGAAAGAGCTCTTCGGCGGCTTGCAATACACGCTCACGGGCATCACTGTTTTGTTTTTTGGGCATACTGCACTTCCCGAACGATCGTTAGTTTAAAGGGGATAGAAGAACATGTCAACAGTCATTTTCTAAGAATTTGTCTGATAGAGAAGGACGCAAATTTTCTTACATCTTGATCTCGATCGCGCAGCAATCGTTTGAGAGCGGGGACAGATGAAGAAGCCATTTTTCCCATCTTCCCAAGGGCATAGGCTGCCCACATCCTTGCTTTCCACGAAGGATGCGAGAGTGTCCGTTGAAGTGGTGCGAGGGCGAATGTGCCAAATCGCGCGATCGTTGTCGCGGCGTGTTTTCGCATCCACCAGGATTTGTGTTGGAATTGTTTGATCAGCGGTTGAATCGCTTTGGGGCCGATCGCGAGGATGGTGTTGCTCGTTTGTTGCTGGATGTCTTTGTGTTTGGAGCGCAGCAAAGGGATAATCTCGGGGAGCGCGTCTGCTGCGTTATGTTTGAGCTTGGCGAGGGCCTGAAGGACGTACAATCTTGTCTCGCGATTGCTTTTGAGCGATTGGATGAGGGGTTTGAGCGCCTGGGATTTTTGTGAAGAGAGGAGCGCGAGCGCAAAAAATGCTTTTTTGCGTAGCAGTGGTTGTTTGGACTTGATGATCTGTTGGAGTGCGCGTTTGACCTGTGGAGAAGAGGTTTGCATCCGCGCGTAGGTGTCGATGATCTCCGCTTTGAGCATGGTGGGGGCTTGTGCGTAAAGTGCGAGCAGGTGAGGGATGCTTTTGGCGCTTTTAATGAACCCAAGTGCGTAAACTACATCTCTTTGGACGCGCCAGTGTTTATCCTGAAGTGTTTTGTAGAGCTGTGGGAGGACCATCGCGGCTTTCTGCCCGAGCGTGGCAATGGTGCGTGCGGCTTGGCTGCGGATGGTCCAGTATTTGTTGTTGAGTGCAGTGATCAGTGGTGGAAGAGAAGAGGTCTGACGGAGGCCAATTTTTTCGAGCGCGATGAGGATATTTTTCTTGAGGGGATCGTTGCCTTTGACAAACAACGCGATCAACTGAGGGATGATTGGGTAAGCTTCGGGGCCCATTTCGCCAAAGGCTTGGACGATAGAGTAGAGTCGAAAGATGTTACTTTTGTTGGCTGCTAAGAGACGCTTCATCGTGGGGAATGCAGCCATGCCGAGGTTCCCTAGCCCCTGAAAGGCGTTGGTCCGGACCTGCCAATTGGCGTCTTGTGTGGCGCGCGCCAAAAGGGGGACGATTTGTTTGGCTTTTGACTTGATCTTCCCGAGAGCTTCCGATGCGTAGACCCGGCACATCCAATGTCTGTCCTGCATCACCAGCACAAACGTTTTGTAGGCGCGTGCGCGATGGAGCGGATCGAGACGTGCGAGTGCGCGTGTTGCGTAGGCTCTGACAAACCAATGCTGATCACGTGTGGCGCGTTCGAGGAGTGCAAATGCGGGGGCGGCTGCTGCTCCATGAAAGCCCAGGTGCATCGCTGCTGTTCCGCGCTTTCGTGGGTTTTTGCTTTGCAGCATCTTGATCAACGCGGGGACACTCGCTCTTGCTTTGGGAGCCAGACGGTGTCCAGGCTGGGCTTTTGTGTCCCCTACCCACAACATGCTTACCACGCACAACACGGCGCAGCCTACGTATCGCAACATCACTCTCTTTCTCATCAAGTCACTCCTTCCAAACGATCTCAATCGCTGGACGAAAAAGAATACAGATGACTTTATGACCACCACAAGAAGACCTCGCACTTACATCATCACTGTTTGTGTTGGCAGTCCTGTTTGTTGTGGTCTTGTCTGTGACTATAACACGCTCTTGGCTCATTGTCTTTCATGCACGCGTCTTTTTGGTGTTGTTTTTTCTTGTATCGACCTTGTAGTGGTCTTTGGCGCATGCTTGAAAGTCCATGACACTTGTGTATACTCTGCCCATTACACTTTTTTTCCATGGATGGGAGGTTGTGTGAATTATATGCCCTACCGGAGCTATGTGTGGCTTGACGATGATACACCGCAGCTTGATGCAATTGTGTTGTTTTTACAGGATAAAATCTCCATGTCTTCCTCTGTGCAACGTCAAAGAGCGGAGATCATGATTGAGGGAGGAGGGAACTTTGCGACAGTTCGACTCACCAAGCCTTCATCTTCCTTACTACAATCTATAGAGAATAAATCTGTACGTACTCGTCTGAAACATGCGACTCTTTTAGAGATCTGTAGCGGACCTCATTACGATATGGATTACCTGCCTGTTTTTGTCGATGTTCAGTTTGCGCTCTTTCAGTTTCCGGGCGCGTTTCTACTCTCTGATGAACAGGAGATCGACAGATGGTCAGAGGATGCTGCCGAAAATGAACCTGTACTTGAGCGTGTTTTCTCATACGATTGTCATCGATTGCTTGCCCTCGCGGCGGATAATGAAAACTCCACCATGTCCCAATACGCGTCCCTTGTGGTGCTTGAGATGATTCAGCACTTTTCTCCAGCAGACTCTATCCCTGAGCGGTCTCTCACCGCGCCTCTTCAGCAACTCTTGCTCAACACTGAGGATGAGGAACTTATCTTACGGTTTGTAAAACAATATCCTCGTCGAGCGTGTGATATTCTCCTCAACTTTGGTCTCCTGACACAAAAGGCAACGACTGCGCTCCCTCTGCTCCTCGAATGTATGCATGCTGACATCGAGTGGTTTTGCCAATCTAAGACCTTGAAGGAGGCCGTTGTACAGCTTCAACATGTCGCGCCTTCTGAGCCCCTCTGGCTACGCCTCGCAGCTGCTTACATCTTGACTTTCTCCAATGTACATCAACCTCTTTTGCGACTGCTCACAGCACGTGAAGATGTCGAACTGTTGACGCACGTGCTCGCGGAGGAGATCTTTTGGGAAAAGTGCCAAGATGACAAGTATGTCGAGAAAATAGACTCTTTTCTCATCCTGCAGGACACCTACGAAGAGACGTTTTCCGTCTTGCTTTTACACATTCATCAGTGGTTTGTGCAGGCGTTTCCTGAAGGTGAGGGATATGAGGGCGTTGTGCCTGAGCTGTGGGAAGAGACTTTGGCGCAATGGCAGGTCTTCGCGAAGCGCGTCGAGAGGCAGGACCTTGCTTTGGCTGCGGGTGATATCTACTCCGTGTTGTCGAGGCTTTTTTCGACGGAGGCACACACAACGCTCGCGTCTCACTACGAACGTGTGCTATTTGAAGATTGATGTTCTTCCCATTGTCTTCAAGATGAAGGGGATAGTTGATCATCTTTTTGTTTATCGGCCTCATGTCGGTTTTGTGTGTTGTTTATCTCTTTGAAAGGAGCTGTATCCATTGAAACTTTTGACCTTCCTTGCAGAGCGTTTTTTCTGGGAACCTTTTTCACAAACACTGGAAGATGCCATTGAGATGCCCGCCGCTGACGGTGCCGAAGATGCGGTCGTTGTGTTCTTTCAGATCGAAGCCAAAGATCAACAAGAAGATGTGCGCCCCAAAGTGTTTAAAAAGACCCTCAAACACATCAAGTGGCTCGCAAACAAAAAGGAGTTCAACAACATTGTCTTGCACTCCTTTGCCCACCTTGGCGGTGAGAACGCTGACTCTGCGTTTGCTGAGGCGTTCTTTTTGGAGCTAAAGGAGCGCCTTGAGCGGACGGGCTATGTCGTGAAACATACACCCTTTGGTTGGTTCTCTAGTTGGGAGTTGAAGGTCTATGGAGAGAGTCTCGCGAAGGTGTGGAAGGACTTTTAAGAGGTAGAGGACAGGAGGGGGGGTTGGGGAACAAAAAAGACATCGACTTTTCGCTATGATAGGATGCTGTTGTTTTGTCTGAAAGGAGTGATCAGTGAAGAGGTTGTGGCGTCTTGTGCGCGGAGAAAAACAAGAAGATCTCAGTGAACGAACGTGGTTTCCGCAGATAGAGAAAGTTGTGGAGTTGACCGCTGCACAGCTTCCTGTGGTGGTTCTGACGGGCGCAGGGATCTCTGTCGCGTCAGGGATCCCCGACTTTCGCTCAAAAGGCGGCTTATGGGAGAAGTTTGATCCCTTTGATTATGCCTCTATGAGCAGCTTTCGAGAAGATCCGGCGCGTGTGTGGGAGATGTTACGTGAGCTTTACGCAACAATGTGTGGAAAGAAGCCAAATGTCGGTCACCAGGCGCTTGCTGCACTTGAACAGGCAGAGCTGCTCTCCTCTATCATCACGCAAAATATCGATCATTTGCACCAACAAGCCGGAAGTCTTGATGTGATCGAGTTTCACGGCAATGGAGCGTACCTGGAATGTCTCTCCTGTGGTGCACGCTCATCCGCTCGCAAGATCCCAAAACAAGCCTCTCGCAAACATTTTTCACCACCCACATGCAAACAATGTAATGAGCTGCTTAAACCCACTGTCATCTTCTTTGGTGAGCCTATCCCTTTTCACGCTGTCGAGCGCGCGCTGCGTGCGGTGCAAAAATGTGGAACATTTTGGGTGGTCGGAACAAGCGCTGATGTTATGCCTGCTGGAACGTTACCTGCCGCCGCTTCTGAAAATGGTGCGAAAGTGATCGAGATCAATCTCGTCGAGACGAGTCTGACACACTCCGGTCATTGCGATCTCTCGATACATGGGCGGCAAGAAGAGATTCTACCTTTGTTGGCTGAACGCCTGATTGAGCGTTGTTCTAAGGGGTAAGTGTTTTTCGAGGGGAGTGAGTGGAGCTTTGTTTGAGGGGAACGCTCAAAGGATATGTTTTTATGGAGCCTTAGTTATTTTTCGCGCCTTGAAGGATCCAGTCTCGGACGGTGTTGAGCTTGGCGTTTCCTAACTTTCCGGCTGGAGGCATACTCCCTCCGGATGTACCAAGCATACGTGTGTACATATAGCTGTTGTTTGCTTGGTATGGTTTGACGTACGTACCACCGCTGCCTGTTTGGTTGACGATGCTGCTGTACGTCGAAGCCGATGTTGAGCCGAACTTGAGACCGCCACGACCGTTGGTGTGACAGCTGCAGCTTTGCTTCAGGATGGGGTAGACATTTGTTTTGAAACTGACTGTCGTTTTGCAGGAACCTGCCTGACAGCTCTGTGTACTTGAGCATTTGACGTTACAGCCACCACAGTGGTTGTTGTTTCTCTTGATATTGACACAGGCCGATCCGCAAGCCGTCACGTTTTGCGAAACACACTTGCCACCACACACTTTTTGGTTTGTGGGACAGGTACATTGACTCGTAGTACAGGTCGCGCCTGTCGCACACACAGTCCCACAACCGCCACAGTTTGCAGCGTCGCTTGTAGTATCGACACATTTACCGCCACAGAGCTTTTGACCTGTTGGACATTTGCATGTACCGGACTGACAAGTCTCTCCGTTGCTGCAAGCATTGCCACATTTGCCACAGTGATTTGCGCTGGTGTTTGGATTAAAGCAGCGATTGTTGCACTTGATTTGATTGCTCTTACAACCACACTTACTCGCAGTACAGATTTGATTGTTTTTACAAGCTGTCCCACAAGCACCACAGTTTGCTGCGTCGCTTGTCGTGTCGATACATTTGCCACCACAGAGTTTTTGACCTGTTGGGCACTCACAAGAACCGGCCTTACAAGTTTGTCCCGTTTTGCACACCACTCCACATGTCCCGCAGTTTTTGGCGTCTGTCATCAAGTTTACACACGTGCCACTGCAATTATCAGGTGTTGTACCTGCACAAGTTGAGGTACATTTTCCTGACTGACAGGCTTCATTGGACTGACAGGATGTTCCACATTTTCCGCAGTTGTCAGGATCCTTTGAAAGGTCAGTACAACTGCCACCACAGAGCTTTTGAGTTGTTGGGCACGCACATGTTCCAGCACTGCAAATCTGCCCGTCTGTACAAGAATTCCCACAACTTCCACAGTGCTCTGCGGTTGTTTTTGTATTGACACACTTGCCACCACAAACTTCTTCATCAGTACCACAGGTCTTTGTATCTATTGGGGGATCGTCCCCGACAGGATTGTCAGCGACAGGATTATCAGCGACAGGATTATCAGCGACAGGATTATCAGCGACTGGATTATCAGCGACTGGATTGTCAGCGACTGGATTGTCAGCGACTGGATTGTCAGCGACAGTGTCGTCTTTAGTGGTGGAATCGTCCTTGGTGATGGATTCGTCTTTTGTTGTTGAATCATCTTTGGTCGATGCGTCTGGTTGGGTGCTTTTTTCTTGGTTTTGTTCGTTGGTTGTGGGTGGGGGGCTACAATATGTCGTCAAAATGGAGAGCGTGAACAGGCATGACATACATGCAAAAAGGCGCAAGCGAGACATCGAAAAACCTCCGCGTTGGGAAATGGGACAGCGTGTGGGCTGTTTGTATTGGGTGATTGTAAACCTATTTGAAACAGTGACCTGCTGTTGACGCTCCAGGTCTCATGATTTCGTGATGTTTGTCTGTTTACGATCCACTTCAGCACTGTTTGTCTTTTTTTGTCAACTGAATAATGTCGTTTATTGGGGAGTTGAGAGAGGAGAGGGGGTGGAATCAGACGAGCAGGTAGGAGATGATGGCAGTGAGCACGAGGACACCCGCTGCGATCAACACACCGCGTGAGAGCGAAGGTGTTGTTTTTTGCTGTTGTAGTTTTGG
The DNA here is from genome assembly GCA_002731275.1 of Deltaproteobacteria bacterium. GTDB lineage: Bacteria > Myxococcota_C > UBA6777 > UBA6777 > UBA6777 > UBA6777. The sequence goes on from PCBK01000019.1 coordinate 60,016, forward strand.
GTTACGGTCGATGTCTCTCTTCGTTTCGGACAATTCGTGGTGCAGATCTTCCACAAGAGACGATATATGAACACACATATCGCACAGTACACGCTCTGTTGGGATTGGTGTCTTGCACTGAAGGCATGGGTGCGTTTGCACTGATTCTTGTTGGAAACTTGGGATGGACGGGTTGGTTTGTTTGTGGGGAGTGTGTTTGTGAAGTGCGTGAAAACCAGCACTTTTGGCCCTCGCGAATTGATTGGTTTGGACTGCCTGTTTGATGTCGTGGGCTGACTGATGTCTTGGAGCGTTAGAGTCATGTCTACGTGGAGGATGTTGTCGGACTTCTTGTGATGCTGTGGTCATCTCATCAAGTGGAAGCTCCAACGAACCAGTAGAGGGATGAAGTGCTGGTAATCCCCGACTCCTTCGATGGGCGTTTACGAGTTTGCGTGTTGTTTCTTCGCTCAGCTCGCTGTGTGACCATTCTTGTTTGATCATCAAGGCTTGTTTGTGATGTTTCATGTCTCTTCCTCATCGATATCCATCGTTGATGCACAACCTGGTGTGCTGTGCGTTTCACATCCTTGTGAAACCAATCCAGGAAAGCGTATCGCTTCTACCCACAAGAAATCCATTTTTTTGCTAGAAGCATATATCGTACCAACATTTGCAGAGAGACTTATTTTTAAGGGACTGGAGCTACAAGGTTATTTTGCTCTCAGTTGGCTCCTAAAAGTGTAACGTTTCATTTACACTCTGTATCGTAAAGGAAACAGTCTCACAAGCTCTGCGATTACGACATCTATAAAGGTCGGCATTTTTCTATTTTTCTTGAATGGAATTGAACGTTGAAGTGGGAATCAGGGGCGGGTTTTGCGTCGGAGGCTGAAGAGTAGCAAGAATGCCATGAGCATTCCCGCCGGGAGTGAGGGAGCAGTCTGTGAGCAACCACAGCCTTGTGTGGGGGGTTGTGCAGTGTCCGAGCTCGTCTCTGTCATAGGGGCTGCGTCAGTGGTTTGTTCGTGCTGGGTGGTGGATTCGTTGGGAGGCTCTGTGGAGAGTGCTTCTGTGGAAGGTGTCTCAGTGAGCAATTCTTGTGGACTTGCGTCTGGTGTGGTTTCCGTTGCTGCCTCAGGTGCGGTGATTCTCTCTGTGGTGGTTTCAGATGTTGGTTCAGTGATGGGTTCAGTATTTGGTTCGTTTGTGGTTTCAGATGCCGGTTCGGTGAATGCTTCGGTGATTGGTTCGGAGGTGCAGGTCTTGGGTCCACCAGCTTTGCCTTCGAGGGTGAGCTGTGTCCAGCCTTTGGGTTGGAATTTTCTACGATTGGAGCCTGTGGCTTGTGCGGCTTGTGCGACAACGAGGAGCTTGATATTTTTTTGTGTGGGGAGGAGGAGACAGTGTTGGAGGGTGTTTGTCTTGGAGTGGGCGACTTGTTTGTTGTTGACGTACAGGGTGAGAGAAGCGATTCCACGTTTCTCGGGGTCTTTAGCGGTGATCTGGATGTGTTTGGCGCCGGTGAGCGAGTCGTTGTCTTTGAGGCCAGTGATGGTTAGTGTGGGTTTGCGTGCGTAGGGTGCGGCCATAGGGTCTCCGAGGACGAGGTTACGCCAGTAAACGTAAGGCATACGCCGGTGGTAAGCCTCTGCGAGAGTGCTCCCGTCGACATAATCGACGAGTAAGTAGCGGCTAGGGAAGACGTTGTTGAGTGGTTCATCAGTGGTGCCATGGGCACCTGCGACGCCTTTTGCGACCCAGCGGGCGATGGAGACTTGGCTCTGTCCCGAGGCGGCGAAGTTTTTGGGGACAGCGCCGAAGCTCGTGAGGTTATCCGTGAGGCTACCGGGCAGATAGGTGTTGCCTTCGATGGTTTTGCCGAGTGTCGCAGTGCCTGTGATAAAGGCTGCGAGTGAGAGACCGGTGAGATCTGTGTTGAAGGGTTGTCTGACGACATCTGTGAGGCCACGTTGTTTGAGCTGTTGGATGACACCATCGTACTCACGATCCAGGACGCCCCGTGCTTTGTCCCTTCCGTCCATCAGCAGGAAGCGACCCTTTGCGCCCCCATTTTTTTCGGCATCGAGAGCGCTCTGGAGGAGCTTCTCGGCGTCTTTGTAAGAGCGGCCGTTGAGCATCGTGACGAGTAGGGGGGCGAGTGTATATTGCCCACTCTTTGTGCTCCCATTGTCGATGTAGTAGTAAAACCCTTTGCCTGTCCATTCTGGTCGGAAAGGGCCGCTGCGAAAGGCGTTGCGATAGGACGCGGCGAAGTATTTGTTTTTGTAGCCGGGAGTCTCACCGAGGATCGGTTTGTTGTTGGCGGTGGACTTCCAGATCCCAAGTGTGGCAGCGAGAGAAGCTCGTCCTCCTGGAAGGCTAACGCGCAGTGGCACACCACGGATCAGCAGGACTGCTTCGACGCGCTTGAGGATGCCGGCTTTTTTGAGACAGGCTTCGAAGGGGGTAAGGAGCTTTGCTCGGTATGCGGCGAGGGTCATGTCATTTTGTGTGGGCAGATCGAGTAAGCAGACGTGTCCAGGTGGGAGTTGTCGCTTTTGGGCATACGTCTGTGCGAGGGTGACACTCTCAGGTATGTTTTTGTTGGCGATCACTGCGACACTGTCTGGTCCTGGGACTGCTTTGGCGGTCGAGGGCGAGAGCAGCAGGGTTGTGCAGACCAGCGCCAAAAAGAAGCTCATTTTGGACATCGTTTGCGTCCTCTTTGTTGTTGAATGGGTGTGGGAAATGGTGTCAAAAAATGCAACGGCTTTATTCTGTGCAGGTGCGTGTTTTTCCGTCGCTTTCGAGTTTTAGTTTGCAGGCATTGTCTTGTGTGCAAGCGCGACTTTCTTTGCAGTCTTCTTCGGACAGTGGGAGGCATTGTGAGGTGACCTTATTGTCCTTTTTGAATCGGTAGATCACACAATTTCCACTCTCCAGGCAGTTATCACTTTGCTTACAGTCTTTGGGGTAGATCGGCTCACAAGTGTCGCCAACTTTGTTGCACTGACCATCGAGTTTGCACGCATCGCTCTTTTTACAGTGATTGTCTTCGAGTGGAGCGCAATAGGGGAGCGCGGTGGGATCTGTTGGTTTGGTGTAGCCGCACGCACCAAGCTCTCTGCAACCGGAGCTATTTTGACAGTGCTCTGTACGAGCTGGGGCACAGTCGAGACCATCTCGTGCACAATCACCATATTCTCGGCATGCTGGTGTCGCTGCGCATACAGCGTCTGATACAGCCACACATACATAGCGGAGATTTTGTTGTTTTCCAACAGGGCTCCATTTGCACAATCCATTGGTTTTGCACACATTGCTTTGTTTGCACTCATCGTCTGCGCCGGCCTGACAGAGGTTGTTGATCGCGGAACACTCACCGTACTCTTTGCATCGTTGTGTTTTTTCGCAGTCGTCATCACGTGTGGCGATGCAGGTCCCTGTCGCTTTGGAGAATGTGCACATTCCCTCCTCTTTGCAGCGTGTGGAGGTGGTGCAGTCTTGTGTGGAGGTGGCGACACAGCGTTGTCCACTCCGTGTGCAGCGACCTTCGCTTTTGCATGTGTCACCGTCTTTACAATCGACACATTCATCTGAGGATTCCTTGAAGGCACATTTTCCTTGTGTGTTGCACTGTGTGCTCTTTTCACAGTCTTCGGTGCTGCTGGTGATACAGGTGTTGGCGCCACCGATGTCGAGGATAAGCGCGAGGCATTTTCCTTGTTTTTTGCATAGCTCACCACGTTGGCAGTCTGCGTCAGTCAGCACGATACATGTGGATTGGCCATCTGCGTCGCGTCCAAAGCTACATTTGCCTTGTTTGCGACAACCTTCGCTCTTTTGGCAATCTTTGTTGCTCCCCCAAGTACAACGTTCACCTTGTCGGGTGCATTTTCCTTCCTGTTGGCACAACGCGCTCTGTTCACAATCTTGATGTGAACCTGCGATACACATCGCGATGGTTCCGGCTTCTTGTGTCGCTGTGCAGCGTCCTTCTTGTTTGCACAGGAGGCTGGTTTTGCACTGACGACTGTCTCTGTTGGTTGCACATGACGTTTGGTCGATGTCGTCGAGTTGACAGAGACCTGCCTTTGCGCACTGTGTGCTGTTGCGACACGCGAGCTGGCTGGCTGCAACACAGCGCGTTCCTTTGATGCCGTTGTACGTTTCTAGCTTACATCGTCCATACTCTTTGCATGCTTCGCTGCGTTGGCAATCCAGGTCACTCCGTGGAAGGCAGTTGAGGAAGAGCGCAGCGTCCAATGTGGCAGTACAGGCACCTTGGGTGCGGCACGCTTCACTTTGGCGGCAATCATTTGTCGAGCCGACGACACACTTACTTTGTTCAAAGAAGCACAAGCCGTCCTTTTTACAGAGATCGCTGTCCTTGCAGTCGTTGTTGTCTTTGGGGACGCAAGCGCCATTTTGGAGAGAGCACAAGGCGTTTGTTTTGCACGCCGCGCTGACCTTGCAGTCATCGTCATATGTTGCGATACATCGTCCATTTTGGGCTGTGCATGCGCCTTTGTCTGTGCAGACATCTGCGACATCACAATCTTGATCGCTCTGGGCGACACATTCGTTTTGCTCGGGGCTTGCGCCCGTTTTGAGTGAACATCGCCCTTCGACAGTGCACAGCTCACTCTGTTTGCAGTGCGCTGCTTGTGTTGTGACGCATTGGATCTGTGCACCGACTTTTGCAGCGATACATTTGGCTTGTTTTTGACAGGGGATGCTTTTGCTACAGTCGGATGGTTGGAGGATCGTGCATTTGTTGTTTTCGGATTTTGAACACTTTCCTTCGTTTTCGCAGATCAGACTTTGTTGACAATCCGCATCTGAGCCGGCGACACATTGGTCTCCGAGGAGAGTACAGAGACCAGACTTTCGACACAGCTCACTTTGTTGGCAGTCAGTACGAGCACGCGCGACGCAGAGAATGCCATCAAGTGTGCACTTTCCTTGCTCCTTGCAGTCTTGGCTGCGTTTGCAGTCCGTCGCGAAGGTCGCGATACACGTCCCATTACGGACAGAACATCGTCCGAGCTTCTTACAACTCGGAGAGGTTCGGCAGTGACTGCATTGTGGGACACTCAGCTCATCTTGTCCGACCGTACATTTGCCCTGTGTGCTGCACAGTTGTGTGTTTTTGCAATCCCCTTCGTATTTTGGGAGGCAACGTGTGTATGCCTCTCCCAATAGATTGCGTCCAGATATCAGGTTACAGTGTCCTTGTTCTTTGCACGCGATGCTGCTTTGGCAGTCTTGTTCGTTGCGCTGTGCACATTGTTTGAGGCCATCAACATCGACAGAAGTACAGGCGCCTGTTTGTTTACACTGTTGGCTCTGTGGACAACTCGTCGCGGTTGCTTCGCAGGTGGGTGTGTTTGTGATGGGGTGGTCGACCTTCTTACATAGACCTTTCTCTTTGCACAAGAATTGCTGACAGTCTTTGTCGCTGAGCAAGACACAGCGCTTTGTGGTGCTGTCAAAGGAACATTTTCCAGCGTCGCGACAGGCTCTGCTTTTGAGACAGTCTTGTGTTGAGCCTGGTACACAGGCTCCTTGTTGGCTGTCAAGTGTACACTCACCGAAGTCTTTGCAATCGCTGCTATCGAGACAGTGTTTTTGTGTGCCGACGATACATTGGTTGCTTGCTCGTTGGCACCGACCTTTTTGTTTGCATTGGGTGCTGCGTACACAGTCCGCGTTTGAACCCACAACACAAGTCCCGTTGGAGAGCTGGCACTTGCCGTCTTCCAGGCACATTGCGGTTTGTTGACAACCTGTACACTCTCGCAGAGGTTTGTTGGGGTCTTCGCGTTCGACGAAGCATTTTCCCTCTTTGGCGCATTGCTCGGACTGTTGGCAGTCTTTATGTGTTGTTGCGATGCAGAGCGGGTGAGGGGCTGGATGACTCGACGACTCGCCTGCTGTGCAACGTCCGGTTTTTTTGCACAACGTGCTGGCTTTGCATTCGGCGTTGGAGGTCGCGACACAAATGGTATCCCTGGCTGCACATCGACCTTCCTCTGGGCAAAGACGGCTGGAACGGCAATCTGCGTCTGTCCCTGTGATGCAAGCGCGCGTCGAGGTTGTCTCTGGGTTGCGTAAACACCGACCTTCATCACGACAGGACAGCCCACTCTGGCAGCGTACACACTGGCCTTCAAAGAAGCCGCACAAGTTGTTCTCTTTGCACTGCTTGCTTCTCAAGCAGTCCTCTTCTGAACGTGCGACACACTGGTTGTTCTCAAAAGTGCACAGTCCTTTTTCCTGACATGACGCGCCACGGTTACAGAGGACACAAGTACGCTGAAGTGCCGCACACCGCTTGTCTTTGAGGCAAGCCTGACTTTGTCTACAGTCTTGATCGGTGTATGCAAGGCAAGCTCGTGTCCAGATCCCTTCTTGGAGGATTGGGACACTCGAACAACGTCCTTCTTGCTTACAGCCGTCACTGTTTTGGCAGTCCTGATTTTGAGTTGGAAGGCAAAGTGTCCGTGGTAACAGCCCACCGATCAAGAGCGTGGTTTTGGAGCACTTACCCTCCCGTTTGCAATCAGTGCTGTCCTGACAATCTTTATCACTTGCGACTTCACAGCCGTCGAGTCCGTCTTTACAGCGGCCTTCTTTGCGACACTCAAGTGTCTCTTTGCAAAGCTCGCAGCCTTCTCCGCGACAGCCGATCTCGCGGAACACTTTGTCTTTTTGTCCTGCCGCTGAAAGGGTCAGTGTCCCGATGCGCTCGGCCTGTGAAAGACGCCAAGTGTACGTGAAGGGTGCGGGTGTCTGTTCGACCTTGAGTGTTGGTGTCTCACACTGAACTTGCTTTCGTCGCCATTGAAGTGAGGCTGTAAGCGCGAGTTTGTCGTCGGTGACTTTGAAGGTCCCTTTTTCGTACAGAAACGTTCCTCCAGGGCAGTTGGTGTCGGTGCTTAGAGCAAACGTGACGCGGGTGTAAAAACCACCTAAGAAGAAGCTGATGGCTTCTGTGTTGTTTGGCTCCTCGATGGGAGGAGAGCCTCGACGGATAAGCCGCTGCACTGTGGGGATTCGCCATGTCTGAAGCCGTTCATTGTACATGTCAATGGTGCGGTTGGTGTTGGTGGACCAATGTCCAACGAGGGCAAGAGGAGGGCGATTTTTTTCGGCACCTACAAGGTCTTTGTCCAGACAGATGCTGAGGTTGTTATTGACCGCAAGGCAACTGAATCCGTTGGGGCAGGGGGTGCCTTGTGCACATCGTTGTGTACACCAACCACCACTAAAACCACGAAAAATTCCCAGGCATACGGAAGATTGACATTGTGAGCGATGTGAACATGTTTCTCCGAGTGTCTTCGCGTTTGCATCCGTGCGCATACAAACTTTGCGGTCAGAGCCTAACTCCGGTGCAAAGGAGAGGCAGCGCACACCTTCACCCATAGAGGCGCAATCATCGTCTTGTTGGCAGCTTCGGCTACAGTATGTGTTCTCTTGTTTGGGTGTTTTGATGCAGACGCTCTCTTCGCAAATGTCGCTGCTTTGGCATGGACCCTGACCTGCTTGTTTGAGTCCCTGAGGACGGCACTCTCCCTCACCTGTCTGCGTATCGAGCTTGCAATTCTGGCTCTCACACTGCGCGTTGTTCGTACAAAAGTCGCCATTCGGTAGGGAGAGTGGAGGAGGTGTCCCACATGCTGTCCAGTACAACAGTAAAAGACTGAGTAGTGCGAGCCAACGTCGATTTGTTGTGTGCATGTTGGACCTGAGAAGGTGAGGGGTTGAGCGAAAATACATCTGTTGTGTGTCCTTAGTTTGCGCATACATCGTATTGACCTGCGGAGGCACAGACGGAGACGTAGTCGGTACAGTCGCTGTCTTGGTTGCAATCTTGCAAGCAGCGATCGCCTCTGTCATATGGATCTTTGATACAAGTGTAGCCACTAGGACAGTTTGGATTTTGACTGTCGCAAGCTTGGTGGCAAATGCCGATTTGTTCGCCATCACAGAGATAGGGACTTTTGCAGTCGTCTTTAGAGGCCTTTGTGGGATCGCGATCGAGGCAAGTCTCGTGCAGTGTTCGAGTTTTTTGGATGTCGTTGATACAAGCGCCGGCGTTTCCAAGCTGAGACACACAGCTTTGGCCTGTTGGGCATCCTCCACTTTGCAACGTGCTGCACGCTTTTTTACAAGAGAATCCAAACCGATCTTGTGTACAATAGGCACCTTTGACACAACCAGCTCGGACGACACTGCAAACTTCACCGACCGCTTTTTGTGCACGCTGACAATAGGCTTCGCTTGCCTGTTTTTCAGGTGAACACTCCCACCCTTGGGGACATGGGCTGGTTTTGGTTATGTCACATACTCGAAGGCAGGCGTTTGTGCCGTCGAGATCTTCGATGCAGGTGTCACCACAAGCGAGCGTGAGCCCCAAACAGGTCGCTCCCATCTGTACATTTTGGTAACAGACCTCGGCTGTGAGCAAAGGCTTCGCGCTTTTGGGACCGACGCGACAGATATATCCTTGTGGACACGTTCCTGTCGTTTTGCTGTTACACTCACGGCGACAGGCCCATGTGATGTTGAATTCATTCTTTCCATGATCGAGACAGGTGAGCCCTTTTTCGCAGTCGCCGACACCTTTGCCACATGTCTCTCCTTGCTTGCGGGTGCCGCTTTTGATGCAGATGGAGATCGGCTTGGTACGTGGAAGGGTTCGACAATCAGCTGCCCCACATCCGCCTGGGTTTTGTGGATCACATGGTTGCTGGCAAGTAAAAGAAGCGCCCATCGCAACGCAGATCAAACCGGGTTTACAAAGTTCCAGATCCGAACATTTTTCATCGATGTCGCCTCTCGGTGAGGTCGCACAAACAAGTTGGTTTCCCCACTTATAGCAGCCAAATCCCAGGTTGCAATCAGAGCCTTGTGTACATGTCTTCGCGCACACGTTGAAGTCCGTACACACCAACCCGGAAGCACACGGTGTCGTCGCGGATTTGTTGCAAAGTTCGCCCTCTGTGGGAGCGAGCTTGCTCTCACAACGTCCGCCTGTTGGGGATTGGGGGTCTTCAGCGCAGCGCTGGTCTTGCTTGCACTCTTTTGGGGGGTAAACGTGGGTGGTGGGGTCACAGCCTTGCTTACACGTTTTACTCTGTTCATCGCAAAAGAGTGTTTTGCTGCCATCACACAATTCGCCAGGTTTGTCACTGCAAGACTGTCCTGCTGTGCGGGTTCCTTTGGAGGCTGAAGGGAGCGGAGAGCAGCGGTAGCGAGGACTTGTTGGTGCGAGTTGGTTTTTGACATCACAAAAGAAACCACGCGGACAACCTGCGCCGACGAGCGAGCCTGAGAGAATATCACATCGATCGAGGCAGATATTTTTGCCCCCAAGTAGACGACAGGTTTGCTCGATGGAGCAGCCCGTATTTTGGTCGTTTGGTTTGGGGCTACAGAGCTGCATACAGCGTCCAAGTACACAGGCAAGTCCCGATGCGCATGGTTGGGTTAGGGTGGAACACGCGGAGAAGAGGGAGAGGGTGGTAGGGGCTGTATCTGGCGAAGCCTCAAGCGCTTGCTCGGGGGGTGTTCCCTCTGTTTGTGTTGTGCCTTCTGGTGGCTCGCTGCCTGCGTCGGGTGTGGACGTTTCCGTGTTGGAGGATTCGCGTTTGGACGGCTCGTAGGGTTTGGTGCAGCGAATTTGATCGTGTGTGCACTCTCCGAGCTGCTTGCAGTTTTCGCTCTGTTTGCAGTCTGCGTCGTTGGCTGCGATGCAGATGTGTCTCTCCGGATCGACGTGGCATAATCCACGAACCCGGCAGTCTGTGCGTGCTTTGCAGTCATTGTCCGTGATGGGGACACATTCTCCCGCAAAGGGTGTGCAAAAGCCTCTGTCGTGGCATTGTATGGAGCCGATGCAGTCTTCGACAGAGGCGGCAATGCAGCGTTCATTGTGTAAGGTGCAGTGTCCGATCGTTTTGCAGTAGAGGCTTTGGCGACATTTGGCGATGGTCGCAGCGACACAAAGGCCTTGCTTTGCAAAGCAGCGACCTTGTTGTGTACACAAAGCGCTCTGTTCGCATTGATCTGCGGTGTTGGACGCGCATCCGAAGATAGACCCAAAGAGGAGGAGGGAGGTCAGGACAAAGAGCGTTCTCATCGATTACATTCTCCGAGCAAGAGCCGACAGCGTTGTTGCAATTGACAGAGCTTGCTCTGTTTACAGTCTTCATCGGAGGCGACGACGCAAACACCATCCTTGAGTGTGCACTTGCCTTCCAGTTCGCACGCTTCGCTTTGTTTGCAGGTCACACACGCTCCATTTCGTGCGACACAGCGCTTTTGTTTTTCGCACACCTCGCTTTGTTGGCAGTGTGAGATATGTGTGCTTTGGCATTGTGTACCATTCCACTCACATCGACCCTCTGTTTTGCATTCAGGCGAGAATGTGCAGGACTCACATCTTCCGTTGACTGCGCGGCAACGTCTCTCTTTGTGGCAGGCGGCGGTCTTGGTACAGTCCACATTCTCGCCGAGGACGCATCCATCAACGCCTTTTTTACAACGCCCTTCGAGTTGGCAATGTTCTGAACGTAGGCAGTCAAGCTCCGAACCGGGTTCACATTCAAAGAATCCTTTTTGGCAGCGACCCTCTCGTTTACAGACCTCAGAGGCGGCGCAATCTGCGTCGGAAGAGACCACACACTCTGTGCCTCGGGCTGCGCACTTGCCACGTAGTTTGCAGATGTCTGTCGTCCGGCATGAGGTGTCTTGGATACAAACGCCCCCTTGTGCTTTGCATTTTCCGCGAGAAAAACACTCGATGGAGTTGATACAATCGCTGTCTTTGGTGGCAATACAGGGGCGGGTGATGTCAGAGGTGTTTTCACATTGGCCGAGCCATTTGCACAAGAGCGTGTCTTTGCACACGATCGGGACACAGCGATCATTGTCAGGATCGGCTTTGCAGCGATTTTCCTGTTGGCAGGCTTGGCTGCTTCTACAGTCCTCGTCTGAGAATACGATACAGGCACGTTTGGCGCGATCCGCGTAACAATGCCCTTCTTGTTGGCAGGCGAGTGTTCCGCGACAATATTCCTGTGTGTGGGCCACACATTGTTCGCGCGCTGCGACACATCGTCCGTTTGTATGGCAGCCTTCTGAACGTGCACAGTCTTCGTCTTTTAAGGCCACACATACACCGTTTTTTGCAGCGCATGCGCCTGTTTGTCGACAGATACGACTGCTTTGGCAGTTGGCATCTGTCGCTGCGACACAGCGATTGTCCCGAAACGTACAGCGCCCCTCGCTCAGGCAAGCCTCTTGTTGTTGACAAGTTGAGGATGACGAGCAGGCTGTGAGAAGACACGATGTCACGACCAGTAAACACCCAACATAACGAATAAGCGAACCTATATCCATCCAGTCAGACCTCATGAAAGAGAACAAAGACACGACTTTGTGATAACACTCGAAAGGTTCAGAGTATCACTGTTTTTGTTGACTGTAAAATGGAATGGGGTATCCAGCGCGATCACTTTTTCGAAGGCTCAACCAAGAGGGATAATGTGTCTTCTTGTGTTGAATTTTTTTGGAAGCCCAGACGTCCATAGGCCTGTGACGCGCACAAGTGCCCAGTTTGAGGATTGTCTCACTATGAGCAATAGACCGTTGCACTTGAATGAACTTGCTTTGTGTGCGCGAACTTGTATAAAGTACAAGGTTGGATTTTTGATATGTTTACCTATTGGAGGTGTATTTTGAAAAGGATCATTGGTATTCGTGGTTTGTTGTTCGCATTCGCGTTGGCGTGTTCTTTTGCGACTATCAACTGTGGCGATAACAACAACAACAATGAAAAAACGACGGAAAAAACAACTGAAGAGAAGACCACTGGCGAAGAGAAGACCACTGGCGAAGAGAAGACCACTGGTGAAGAGAAGACCACCGGCGAAGAGAAGACCACTGGCGAAGAGAAAACCACTGAAACAGACGGTGGGACCAAAGAAACAGCTCCTGTCGACGAAGGCGGAAGCTCTTGTGGTTCTGATCCCAGCTTGAAAACAGACGTATGGCCCATCATCCAGGCAGGATGTAGCTGTCACGCAGGTGGCACAGGTGGTGTCAAGTTCAGCTCAGCTGCTGAATTCCTCGCGTTGGTTGGTGTAGACTCTACCTGTAATGGCAAAAAGCAGATCGTCGCTGGAAAACCCGACGAGAGCTATATCATGATGAAGATGGATGGTGCTGCAGGTATCTGTGGTCAGGTCATGCCCACTTCAGGTGCGCTCCCACAAGCAGATCGTGACAAGGTCAGAGCCTGGATCTGTAACGGCGCAAAAGACAACTAATCACATCCCCAACAACTCCCCTCCCACACTCCGCTCCCCATCTTATCGATACATACCAACACAACATCCTATCACGCGCCAGGGCCAAACTCTTCACAGGAGTCTCCAGGCTTGCGAGCCATCTTTAGATTGCTCTCCAGATTGCGCAACGCCGTACGGATGCCTTCTTCGAAGACTGGGTGGTAGAATGGCATGGCCAGGACTTCGCTTACCGTCAGCTTTTGCTCAATGGCCCACGCGAGTAGGTGGGCTGTGTGTTCCACACGAGGGCCAAGCATCTCAGCGCCGAGCAGCATACCGGTATGAGCTTCTCCGTAAATACGGACGAGTCCTTCGTTGAGATTCATGACACGTGCGCGCCCTTGCTTTCCATAATCCACGGTGCCAACACGGTTCTCCTCACAATTCATCTCCCTCCACGATTGCCCCACAAGCGCGATTTGGGGTTCTGTAAAGACGATCCCGATCGATGTTGTGCGATGTTTGTTGAAGACATCTGGGTAGGAGGCTGCGTTTTTGCCTGCGATGTGTCCTTCATCGGCGGCTTCGTGGAGCAAGGGGCGAAAGTTGTTCGCATCTCCAGCCAAAAAGATATGGGACATCCCGATCTGTGTGGTGTATGAATCCCAAACGAGTTTGCCACGCTCATCCTTCATCAAGTCGAGGTTCTCTAAGCCGATCTTGTCGATATTGGGGCGGCGACCTGCGGCCATCAAGACATACTGGTAGTCGCCCTTGTGTGTTGAACCATCTGGGTCGGTAAATTCGATGTGAACACCATTGTCCGTTTCTTCGATAAGGTCGAGTGTATAATCTGTGTGTATATCCAGCTTGGGTTCAAAGACATTGTGTGCTGCGCGCAACATCTTGGGGTCGGACAGCGGTCCAATCAGACCATCGATACCGACGATTGTCGTGCGGACGCCCAGACGATCGAGCGCCTGTCCCAATTCGAGTGCGATCACCCCGGTCCCTACAACCAGAACACTCTCTGGTAGATCGTTCCACTCAAACACATCATCATTGAATTGGAGCACTTTTTTAGATAGTTTTCTGTAGGGGGGAGGGACAAAAGGGGATGAGCCTGTCGCGATCACAGCGCTCTTGAATTTGACCAATGTACCATCTTCAGTTTTGATTGTATGCTCATCCACAAACTCCCCTCGGCTTTGGATGAAGTTCCCTCTCGCTCGTGTTTTTTCGACGGAGTCGAGGACAAACCCAACAAACCGATCGCGCTCACTTTTCACGCGCTGCATGACCTTTTTGCCGTCAATTTCAACACTCGCGTTGACGCCAAAGATCTCTGCATGTTGTGCGTGGTGGGCAGCTTCCGCTGCGGCGATCAAAAGTTTAGAAGGCATGCATCCGATACGGGCGCAGGTTGTGCCGAGCGGACCTGGGTCGATCATGATCGTGCGTGCGCCGGACTTCTCTGCGCTTCGACGGGCGACAAGCCCTGCTGTACCAGCTCCTAAAATCGCGACGTCGACATCTACTTGCTTCATTTTTCTCACCTTTTTACGTTTTAGATAGCAGAATCATGCTCTTCGAGACACTCTACCACATTTTGTAGGTGTCTATAGAGCCCTCAATGGACAAGAAGGTGCAAAAAGGTGAGCTGGCGTGTTGTATCCAATCGTTCTGTGGCTGGTTATGTGTCCAACCCTAAAAAAAAAGAAGCCGGAGAGCGATGTCCGGCTTCAACGTTGATTTAGAAGAGGAAGGAGGTCCACACTTTGCCGATACACACCCACTCCCATAGGTTTGTATCGAGCATCGACTTGGGAGTTGACTTCCATATCAGCTCGCCTTGTCTGTATTCCAGTGTACACACTCCAAGGCACGTCGCTGTGAATGAGTGCACATCTGCCCTGTGAAAGATCTCACAGTGACACAACGCTCTTACGGTCGTTGTGCAAAAGAGGTGATTGGCTTTTGGAGAGGAAATGGACCTGAGTGAGGGAATCTTTTTGGAGAGTTGTGCTTGTGGTGGCTTGATGATTTGCGGAGGAAGTGGGGGAGAGTCTACTGGATGAACATGACAGAGAAGCTCGCGGCCAGATTGCTCCCTGAGGATGGAGAGCGGGTGTAGACGTTGATCCCCCCTGTTGTCAGGGTACCCGAGAGAGCTGCAGGCGAAGTACCTCGGGTCGTAAGGAGGTATGCGCTCTTGGAGGTCCACGCAGGGAAGACGGTTTTGTAGTAACTGCTGTACTTGGTGACCTTCCATCTTGCGGTTTGATCGCTGAAGTAGTTGTTGTAGCTAAGTGAGCCACTGGAGTTGACACTCGCCCACGCGGCGCTTGTTCGGCTTGGGATCCAAAAGTTGAACGGCATATCCGTGAGCACACCATTCAAGTTGTATGTGCGGACGTAGCATTTTCCAGTCGTCGTTGAGTACGCTGACGCATAACCTAGCGGTTTGCTGCCATGAATCGACACAAAGACGGGCTGCGCGCTTGTCTTGCAATTTGCATGATTGATCACGTAGTACCCTGTGCCACTACGTGTGATGGTTCCTGTGGTGATCCCGTAGAGTGCGGTCATCCCGATCGTCCATTTGAATGTAGGCTTGGGGAAGCCTCCTGTTGGGATCTTGAGTGGGATCGCGCGGCCAAACACCTCACCGGAGGTTTTGTAGGGGATGACGATGTTGAAGGTCCAGTCTTGCAGTGTGCCTGATTTTGTGCCGAGCGTGACGACGTGTTCTTTGCTGGAGCCACATGTGACGCTGACAGGTCTCTGTGAAGAGGTGCGAGGCGCAACAAAGGCAGGACGTTGATCACAAAGATAACTGGAGGTTGCGGTGATGGCGTAGGTACCAGCCGCAGTTCTCTTCGAGGTTGACAACCCATAGTTGTGCTGGAAAGTCCCTGAGCTGTTGACGATCCCGTAACGGTAACGACGTCCACAGATCTCATCGATGCTCTTATCGCAGTCGTTATCTTTGCTATCTCGACAGACTTCTGTGACAGGGACAACTGAACCCGTGCATCTCCCGTAGGTTCCTGTGCTGCTGCATGTTTGCTTTCCATAACTACATGTACCCACACCAACGGTCCCGGATGGACCGGTATAGCAGGAGCGAGTTTGTCCGAGTTTACATTGACATGGTGGGTTTTCGTCGATGGAACCGTCACAGTCGTTGTCTTTGTTGTCGTTGCAGACTTCTGTTGTGGCTTTGTACAAGGCGCGGCAAGTGATTCGTCCAGTGCTACAGTAGGTGATACCCTTGGCGCACTCTCCTTTGGCACCGATGACAGAGCATGATTTTCCACCGCTTGGGTTGCCTTCATCGACATATCCGTCACAGTCGTTGTCTTTGTTGTCACAAACTTCGGGTTTGGGGTTGTTGTTTGCGAGGCAGATTTTGCTCCCCTTCAAGCAGACGTACGTACCAGCTTCACACTCACCTTTGCGTCCAGTTTTGCAGGTTTTTCCGCGGTCGCTAAATGACTCATCGATCTTGCCGTTACAGTCGTCATCCTTACCGTTACATTCTTCGACTTGTGGGACGACTTCGCCGGCACACTTGCCCCATACACCAGATGAGCATGTTTGTTTTCCGCGCTGACATGGGGAGTATCGGTCTGTTCCTGGAGGACCTGTGTAACAAGTCCGCGTCTGTCCTGTTTTACAGGGGCAGGGGGGATTATCGTCGATGACACCGTTACAGTCATCATCTTTTCCGTTGTTACAGGTCTCTTTAGAAGCTGGTTTGACAATCGATTGGCAGACGAGTTTGCCAGCGCTGCAAATGTATGTGCCTTTTTGGCATTCACCTTTTTGTGTTTTGTCCGCGCAAGAGGTTCCTTTTTCTGGGTAGCTTTCGTCTAGCTCTCCATCACAGTCGTCATCTTTGCCGTTACACACTTCGGCTTGTGGGAGGGTTTCATTTTGGCAAGCGCCCCATTTTTTGTCGCTGCCACAGACCTGCTCGCCTTTGTTACAACTTCCGACACCTTCTGTTCCGGTCGGACCGTTGTAACATTCACGTTTTTCATTCGGTGTACATGTGCACGTACCGCCATCAATGGTGCCATCGCAGTCGTCATCGATGCCATTATCACATACCTCTGTCTTGGGTGTGACGCTGGAGACGCACTCGATTTTGCCTGACTTACATGTGGTCTCTCCCTGTGCACATGGACCTTTGGCGCCAGAGACTTGGCAGGCGTCATCAATACCTGTTGGATTGTCGTCGACCTGTCCGTTACAGTCGTCGTCTTGTCCGTTACACTCCTCTTGTGAGGGGAGGACTTCGCCTTCGCAATATGCGTCCCAAAAGCCGGCAAAGCATGTTTGGGTTCCGGCTTTACAGACACCTTTGTCTTTGGTTCCTGTTTCACCTGTGTAGCAAGGTCTGGTGTCACCATCCTGGCAGGTGTCGGACTCAGTGTTTGTATTGTCCGTCACGTTTTCTTCTGTGTTTGTTGGTTCTTCTGTGGTCGTGATTTCTGGAAGATCGTCGCTGTTGCCTGCGTCCTCTTCACCCGTTGTAGGCTCGACACTTGGCTCGTCTGCGGGTTCTTGGGGAGTTTGTTCTGTGGTGATGATCTCTTTGTTGCCGCCATCTGTGGGTTTGGGCTTACATTCACCTGAGACACATTGCTCGTTGAGTGTGCAGTCAGAGTTAAACTGGCACTTGTCTTTTGGTTCGATAGGCTCGCCTGTACAGGCCCACAATGAGAGGATACTACACATCGCGAGCGCGCTCAGCCATGTGCGGAGTGAAAATGTTCGATAGAGTGAGTGCTTCATCAGCCATTCCCTATAGTTGTGCAAAGTATGCTTCTTTATGTCGATAGTGGCCCAGCGTTTGTTGCCGCAGGACAGAACCACATGTCGAGCTTCATTTAATGAGACCTTTGTTAAAAACAAAACGTCCCACATTCTTTACGTGATTGTGGAGGAACTGTTCTATATCATATGAAAAGTCTCCATAGATGCAAACGACTTTGCTTTTTTGAGGCCCTTTTTTCTTGTCATGTGCTTGGCGCATGTGTCTGACAGGCATGATGTTCAGCTTGCCAAAAGTGTTGAGGGGATGTTTGGGATGACAAAGTGACGGGGTCTTCTTTGGGGAGCGCGAGCGACTTGGTTGACGATGAGCTGGTACACAATCCCCACGGCTACTTTACACAAGCGCCGATCTTTGAAGATGTCCCAAGGCATTGAACGGTACGATAGCCTCCTGGAACATATTGACAGTGCGTGCTCCAACGACAACCCACGTAACATCCTCCCTTCGCATTTTTGTTGTAGGCTTTTCCCCTTGGACCAAAGCACATATGATTGCTTTGACAGGCGCCTCCTGTGCATTTTTTCAGACAAAGTTTGAGGTGTGGTTTGGCGGGTCGCCCTCCGTACATACAGTGGTAGCCGCTGATGCAATGGTTGTCTTCTGAGCAAGGTTGGTAATTGCCGACTGTGCCGTATGTGATTTTTTTGCAGGCGCCATCCACACAAAACTCTCCAACGTTTGGACAGAAAACATCGTCATATTGGCCATCACAGTCATCGTCGAGCTTGTTGCATGTTTCGTTTGTAGGGCCAATCGCACCGATGCAACTGGACCACACCCCATTGCTGCACCGCTGCACGCCAGACTTACACGAACCTTTGCAGACAGGTGTATTTCCGGAGAACGTACATCCTCCGCCAGCGGGCAAGCATGGACGTTGTTGACCATCCTGGCAGGGAGGCTCTGGCTCTGGACCTGGCTCGGGGATCGGTTCTGGCTCAGGGGAGAGTTCGGGGACAGGCTCTGGCTCTGGAGTGGGTTCAGGACGCACCTCAGGTTGGGGCTCTGGCGTTTTTTCTGGGGCTGTTTCAGTCCGTGAAGGCTCCGTCCCAGCGTCTTGCTGAGGCTCCGTTCCTGCGTCCTGCTGAGGCTCCGTTGTGTTCTCGGTTACAACAGGCTCTGTGTTTGTCTCTTTTTGGTGTTCTGTGGAGGGTTCTGGTTGGAAAGGTTCTTTTCCCTCACATTTATCATCAACAGAACCGTTACAGTCGTCGTCTTTTTGGTTTCCACAAAGCTCGCGGTCTGTTGGGAGCACCTGATCTTCACACGTACCCCACTTACCGTCTGCGCTGCAAGTCCGTTGCCCGCTTTTGCACGTGCCCTGGTTTTTCGTCTTGGAAGGACCTGTGTAGCAATCTTCAGTGGTCCCTGGTGCGCAGGATTGGCAATCTTCATCTGCATTATCGATTTTTCCGTCACAGTCGTTGTCGATCTGGTCGCGACAAAAAGAAGGCTCCTTTTCATCGATTGTTTTGTTGGAGATACAATCTCCCCAGTTGGAGACGGTGAGTCCTTCTCCCTGGCAGATCTGTATACCTTGACGTGAGCAGCCGTTTGTGAGGACCTCTGGGACAATACAAGACTGTTCTGTGCCTTTTGTGCTGCAGGTATCCCTCTTGGTCGCAAAGCACCTGCCAGAGACACAATCACCGTAGTAGTTTTGATTATTGCAGTCACACTTTGCCGTACACGGGCTGCCGTTTGTATCGATTGTCAAGCTGCTGATGTCATTGACACATTTCACATCACCACTGCATGCATTCCATGCCATCAAACACCCAACACAACACAACATACTCATACACTTGATAAACGCCATTCTCATCGTTCTCTCCTATGCGATTTGGGAATCTGTATTCTACGGAATAATGAAAGAGAGGGCAAGGAAACCTATCTTTTTTACTGCCTTTTTAACAATGGTAGTTCGTGGCTTTTTGTGGGAACTCTTCTTTGTTTCGGCGATTTGAGTACAAGTCAGAGCGTTGTCAGAATGATTCTGAAGTAGACCGCTTGACAAGTCTGTTTTGATGTTTATATTCATCCTCTGTGTAGTCTGATGCTGACTGTTGCAGTGTATATTCTCTTTTTGGGTGTTTCACCTAGATGAGGTGAGGATCATGTCCATATCCATTCGAAAAATATGTTTGTTCGTGAGTTTTTGTGCTTCGATGTTTCTGGCCTTTGTGCCGGGCTGTGGTGGTGGATTCCCGGTCCCAGATCTACCGGACAAGGTCGTCGGGCACTGTACATACAAAAACATGTTCAGTGGCAAGCAAGAGTGCAAAGACTATGTCGGCGAATGGAGCGAGAAAGACGCGACGAACGACTGCGAGAACAACGGCAGCACGATCGTGCTCGGACAAAAGTGTGGGATCGCTGATGACAAGCGCTTTGGTGATTGCATCTTTATTGTGGACAAAGCCAAAGACAAGTACGCACGGGTCGAGTTACCCGGTACAGATAGCTCTTCATGTGAGTCGATGAAGAGAGGGTGTGAGTTCTTTGGAGGCGGGAGCTTTGTGCCGACAGCAGTATGCGGAAGTGTGAGTAACAAACCTACCGAGACGCTTCCTGTCTTCCAGCAACCTGAGTACATTTGTAAGGCACCAAAAGCTGGTGAGCCTGCAGGAAAAGGTCCCGATGGGAAGGTCTGTACGTGGTCGGCGATCTCAGGTGTGACTGAAGAGGGCCGTCGCTTTGAAGATTACGGGGATTGTAACATGGTTCGCACACAGCGTCCTTACTATCCCGCGGCACCTGCGAGCACTGCCAAAGATGACGATCCACGTCTCAAAGATCCTGATTATGTCAAAGAACTCAACTGGGTGAAGTCGCAGATTCTGGCGTCATCGTGTTCTTGTTGTCACTCCGAAAGCTCTCCAAAAGGCCCATCCAACTGGTTTCTCGAATCCGGTCCTAACTGGATCAACAGCATGGGACCACGTGGTCTCGCGATGGGCGCAGGTTGGATCAACACCGTCGGTTTTGGTGCGTATCCTCCCTCTGAGAACAACGGCTTTATCAGGTCCACACCTGAACATCCTGATCGTTCGGCATTTCCAACGACAGACGATCAACGAATGCGCAAGTTTTTTGAAGCGGAGCTGGCCCACCGAGGGAAGACCAAGGCGGACTTTAAAGATGAAAAATATGGCGCTGGCCCGCTCGATACACAGCGCTTTTACGAGCCAAAAGATTGTTCTTCTGCGCAAGGGGTCGCGAAAGATGGGACGGTCAGATGGTTGGGTGGAGAGGCCCGCTATGTCTATGTGATGAAGGCAGGCTCTTCTTCACCTGGTGTGCCGCCTAACCTGGATACACCTGAAGGCACACTGTGGCGGATCGATGTCCACTGGCGCGATGGTGAGCCGATCGCGTCGGGTTCGGTCAAGTACGGTGAGACGCCTGCTGGAACACAGCGAAAGGTCCCCAAAGAGGGTGATGCTGAGCCTCTAGAGTCCGGGAAAAAATACTACCTCTATGTCATGAAAGATGTCGCCAACCCGATCACTCGTTGCCTCTTCCAAGCCCCCTGAAGCGCCTACTTTGTCAACGCTGTATTTTTCTCTCCCTCCACAATTTCTCAACGTTTTCCAATCATTCTCTCCTTGTTAACAGCACTTCGTTGTCTCGGAGTGAGCTGTGGTGTTCTGGTGGTTGAGTCACGTCAAGGACCCAACTCTACAGATGTGTATTCTATGGTATATTGTTGCATACATCTTCAATGGCTCATTCCCATACACAAAGATGGTCTCTGTGAGGAAAAGAGCACGTACCTGGAGGAAGCACATGATCGAGGTGAATTCGTTAGTATACACCTACCCTGGACAATCAAGTCCGACACTTAAAGGGCTCGATTTTCACATTGATGAAGGTGAGATCTTTGGCTTCCTCGGACCTAGCGGTTCTGGGAAGAGCACAACACAGAAGCTGCTGATAGGGTTGCTTGAAGGCTATGAGGGAACCTTCTCGATCCTCGGCAAAGACGCGACAAAATGGGGGACCGAGATCTATGAACAGCTCGGTGTCGGTTTTGAGCTGCCCAACCACTTTTCCCATCTCTCTGCGATCGAGAATCTCAAATTTTTTGCCTCTTTGTACCAAACACCTAGCAAGCAAGAGCCGATGGCGCTGTTGGAGAAAGTGGGTCTCAAAGAGGACGCAAACAAATCCGTGAAGGAGTTCTCGAAAGGGATGAAGATGCGCTTGAACTTCGTGCGCGCGCTGCTTCACGATCCGACCCTGTTGTTTTTGGACGAACCAACAGCGGGTTTGGACCCGATGAACGCGCGTATTCTCAAGGACATCATTCTGGAGCTAAAGGCCGAGGGGAAGACGATCTTTTTGACGACTCACAATATGTGGGATGCAGATGAGCTGTGTGATCGGGTCGCCTTCATCAACGAAGGAGAGCTCGTGTTGATCGACTCTCCAAGAGCGTTGAAGCTCGCACATGGTGAGAGTATTGTTGAGCTTGAGTACCGGGAAGGCGAAGAGAACAAGAAGGAGAGTTTTTCACTTCGTGGATTAGGGGAGAACGACGCATTTCAGAAGATCCTCAAGGAGGACACCCTTGAGACGATCCACAGCAAAGAGGCGACCTTGGAAGATGTCTTCATCAAGGTCACAGGGAGGGCGCTGCGATGAGTGTGTTCTTCCAGCTCTTGCGCCTGGATGTCATGTTGCAGATCCGCTCGGGGTTTTGGATCGCGGCAGTGTTTATCATGTTGCCTTGGCTCGGTGTGCTGTGGCCGCTCACACAAGAGCGCGCCAACTTTGTCACGCCTGCGATGATCTTTTTGGACATCTCGCTCACAGGGACAATGTTGATGGCAGGGAGTTACTTCTTCCAGCGACGTGAAGGCTCACTGTATGCGCTCGTGATCAGTCCGATGAAGACGTGGCACTGGATCGGGTCGAAGGTCGTCTCCTTGACGGCGATCTGTATGGTGATGTGTGTCATCCTGGTGGCTTTTAAGAGTGGGCTCTCCGCCTCTTGGGGACCGATCTTGCTCGCGTGTTTGTGTATCAACGTGCAGTTTGCGCTGTTGGGCTTTTTACTCGCGGTCCCGTTCGAGAAGTTCACGAGTTTTATGGTCGCCAACTCTTTGGTCTTTGGCTTGCTCGAAGTTCCTGCGTTGGCCTTCTTCAATATCGAGACACCTCTATATTGGCTGTGGCCTTCCCATCCTTCTTTACTGCTGCTGCGTGGGGCCTTTCACGGCGCGCCTGTGCTGCACATGCTCGGTTACTTGGCCGCGCAGTTGGCCTGGACTGCGCTGTTTGCGTGGCTCAGTTTGCGGTGGTTTCATCGATATATTTCAGCACGGCAAGGAGGTTGATCATGGGGAACGTTTGGATACAAGTACTACGTGCGGATGCCAAGAGGATCTTCAAGGATCCGTTTATGTTGTTGGTGACGACGTACCTCCCAATCATGGCGCTTGCGATGCGATGGTTGGTCCCGATGTTGTCGGAGGCTGTGAAAAAACAAGTCCACCTGCCTACATACTACCCGATGATTGCGATGATTCTCTGCTTTATTTTGCCCCACGTCTTCGGTCTCGTCCTTGGTTTGCAAATGCTCGGTGAAAAGGATGAGAATAGCCTCATTGCGATCTCGGTGACGCCGTTCTCATTTCGACGTTACTTCTTCTTTCAGTCGGCGATCTTTTCAGGGATGGGGATGATCTTGTTGATCTTCTCGTTTTTTGCGATGGGACTGGTCTCGATACCTCTGTGGAAGCTCTTGTTACTGACTCCGGTCTTTGGTCTCAACGCACCGCTCGGTACGCTCGTTTTGGCAAGTGTCGCGAGAAACCAGGTCGAAGGTTTTGCTGTGATGAAGGGCTCCGGGTTCTTGTTTTTGGCCCCGATGCTGTCCTTTTTTGTCCCCCAACACTGGGATCTTCTGCTCGGGATCTTTCCTTATTTTTGGCCCATTAAAGGCGTTTATCTCGCGGTCTCTGGTGGCTCAACGTTGTACTTTTTGGCGACCCTCGCGATCGGTATCGTGATGCAGATCGTGTTGATTAAGTTTCTCTACGACCGCTTCGTGCGGACTGTTTATTAACAACCTACCATCGAGCTGGAGGCGGTATGAGCGCAAAATCTCCCAAGACATCCAACGACGTTTCATTTTATAGGCCCCCAAGGCCAAAGGGACGTTTTATCGTTGGGAACATCGTCGATTTTCGTCGCGCTCCGCTGACATTCTTGACACAACTCCACAGAGACCACGGTGACTTGGTCGAATTTACCGCCTTTCGTCGCCGATTCTATCTACTCAGCGATCCCGAACGGATGCATGAGGTGTTTATCAAAAAACAAAAACACTTCACAAAAGGTCGTGGGCTCGCTGTGACGAAAACATTGTTGGGGGAGGGGTTGCTCACGAGTGAGGGAGACTTTCATCTGCGTCAACGTCGTCTCACACAGCCTGCCTTCCACCGCCGTCGTATCTCCTCTTACGCTGACACGATGGTAGACGCCGCTGTGGAGCATATGAAGACATGGCGCGATGGACAGTCCTGTGACATCCATGAGGAGATGGTCGCGTTGACCCTCGATATTGTCGGGCGGACGCTCTTTGGAGCGGATGTGGCAAAAGAGGCTGGCGATGTCTCGGAGGCTGTCGATCTGCTGCTGAAAGCCTGGTGGATCGTGTTGCTCGTCCCTGCACTCAACAAGCTGCGCAAGGTGCGACTCCCTATTCCTGTCCTCTCGCAGGTGCAAAACGCGATCGACAACCTCGACGATATTATTTATCGTTTGATTCGGGAGCGTCGGGAGAGTGGAGAAGATCATGGTGACCTCTTGTCCATGCTCTTGCAAGCACAGGACGACGAGGGCGATGGTGGCCAAATGACCGACAAACAGGTCCGTGATGAGGCGATGACCTTGTTCCTCGCAGGGCACGAGACAACGGCCAACGCGCTCTCGTGGACTTGGTATTTGTTGTCCCAACATCCCGAAGTCGAAGCCAAATTTCACGAAGAACTGGATCGCGTTCTTGGAGATCGTCCTCCCAACTTCGAAGATCTACAAACACTCACCTACACGGAGATGATCCTGCACGAGTCCATGCGACTCTTTCCTCCCGCCTGGAATATCGGTCGTTACGCGCCTGAGGATGTCCAGATTGGTGATGGGATCATACCCAAAGACACGACGATCTTGATGAGTCCGTATGTTGTCCATCGCGATCCTCGATGGTATCCTGAACCCGAAACATTCGACCCGATGCGTTGGACGCCCGAAAAGAAAGAGGCGCGTCCTCGCTTCGCGTACTTTCCCTTTGGTGGTGGTGTGCGTCGTTGTATTGGCGAAGGATTTGCATGGATGGAGGGCATTTTGCTGCTCGCGACGATCGGGCAACATTGGAAGATCCGGCTCGTCAAAGAGCATCCTGTCGTGCCACAACCACTCATCACATTGCGCCCAAAACACGGTGTCGCTGTGACACTCGAACGCAGAATGTAAGGAGACCAAATTGTGCTGACCTACGAATGTGGAAGCTGTCATACTCGACTCTTCTTGCAGGAGGAGATGTTCCAGCCCCGCTGTCCGATCTGCAGAAGCACATCCCGGCTGCAAGACGAAGCACCCCCCGCGACGTTGACGCGCTATGCCTGTGACAACTGTGAGTCCTCCTTTTTCATGGCACCTGAGACCCAGCCTAACGACTGCATCGTATGTAACGCCCATCACTTTCACAAAGTCACAGACATCAAGCCCGATCAACTCGAAGAGCGCGACCTGTCCGAGGACGCCGTCTTGGTCTCGACGCGACCACAAACCCTCCCTGGAAAGAAGCTCCCTCCTATGAGAGAAGTCTACGCACAACAAAACAATGACGATAAGAAAGGGACAGAGCCAGCTCCCCGTACCCTTTGGGTTGAGTGTCTGTGGGTGCTGTTGGCGGTGATCGTCGGCTACTCACTTGAAGGCTACACCGGCGCGATGGTGGGAGCGGCTGTTGGGGTCGTCTCATCCGTGTTCTTCGATGTCGTGTTGGCGCTCACAAATGACGCTCTTGTCGTCGCGTTGTTTGCGCTCTCAGCGTCGGTGTTTATCGGTTTTTCGCTTTGGGGTTATGTTGGAGGCGCGATCGGTTTTGGTGTTGGGCTTGTGACGGTCGTTGTTGGAGACAATCTTCTTTGATATCAAGCTTGTGATGACTTGTATTGCGCGTCTCTTTTGTCGATCTTGTCGCGTTTTGCTGTGCAAGGGAGATGGAACCTGGATATCAGGTCGAACACCCTGTCCTTCGAGCTGGTGGCCGTTGAGTGTGATGCCTGCTGTCCCTACATAGAGGATGTAGTGCCCTGAACGAGCGAAGTAGAAGCCACCTGCTGTGTACGCTCCTTTTGTTCGTTCTCCGAGGAGAGGGCCTCTGTGTAGCAAGCGAAATCGCAGCGCGAAGCCTTCTTTCGCAGAGCGAGAACCTTTGTTTATCACGACGACGACGGGCTTTTTGAATAACGGACTGGCTTTGAGTTGCTGGCGCTGTTTTTGTAGGACCTTCCATCTAGCTTGTAAGAGTGGGCGTTGGCTGGGAGTGGATGTTTTGAGTTTCTTTTTGAGTCGTGAAAGCTCCCACTGTATCGTTTCAAGGTGGTCATTTGTTGTGTACGCGTATGTTTTTTTTCGACGTTGTCGGACTTTGACATGAACGCCTTGTTTGTAGTGGAAAAAGATCTCCTGAAATCCATAGGAGTTCCCACCGTATCCATCGCGTAGATCGAGGATAAGCCCGTCGATATTTGGCAGATGGAAGGCGAGCAGGTCTTTGAGCAGTTGGAACGCTGGCTCATGACACATGTGCCACAAGTGTATATAGCCAATGTGTTTGTTGTCTCGCTCGATCCGCTGGATGCTGTTGACCGTCGCGAAGAGCATTGAGTTGAAAAGGGATTCGTACACTGGTTGGACTGGGATGAGGTATCGTCTGCCTTGGCGTAGGACTGTTAACTGTTGTGTTTTCCCTCGTTGGAATGAGTGTACAGGATGGAAAGGACGTCCATTTGCATATTTCAGCACGTCACCGCGGCGCAGTCCTCGTTCATCTGCGGGATAGCCTTCGTAGACAGCTCGGATGATATAGCGTCCTCGCTTGAAGGTGTATTGTGCGCCGATGTGCCAAAGCTTAGGCCGTTTGTGTGGCGTGTCATTTTGCGTTAGGTTGCGCAAAAACCAGTAGTCCATCTGTGAAGTCGTGAGAAAGCGGGTGTGAGAGATGCCTGTTTGTCGAAGAAAGAGATCCAGCCGCTGGGCAAACTGCGCGAAGTTTTTTGCGCGCTTGGCCTGTCGAAGCAGCGACGTAAAAGAGCGCTTGGTAAAGTGTCTCTTTGCAACTTTGCGATCGAAGAGCATGTGTTTGGCTTTTTGCCACACTCGACGCAAGATAAAGGGAAAGCATGAGCGCTTAATGCTTCGAAGACATGGGTTGGGCTGCTTTTTTGAAGGCGCTTTGTGGTGTTGGATGAGCCTCTGTGTTGTGGGTGTTGCATGTGAAGGTCGACAAAAACAGGTGAGCGCCAACAGCAAAACGAGCGAGATAAATGGATGGGTGAGTGAGCGTGTCATATGTAGACCTTTCTTGCGTTGTCATCCTGTCTGTCTTTGCGAAGGCTGGTGTATCTCAAACGCATCCGTTATGTTGATCATTGCTCGCTTATGTAGGACATTATGTGGGCGAAATGGGAGTCTGGCAACATGGGACGGTGTGAAGTGACATGTGTCCCAATAAGTGGAGAGGCTTCATGTCTCATACACAAAAGGAAGATTCAATGAAAGTGCTTGGTTGGTTGGTCCGCTTCTTTGGCATGATGTTTTTGATGAGCTGTTGTATGTACGCTTGTGAACCGGCTGAAACGTGCACTGATGTAATCAGTGACGGTGTACTGGAGCCGGATGGGAGCCCTTGTACGAAAGATTGTGAGTGCAACAATCAAGGCTACGAGGGGTATTGTATCAACGAGGTATGTGTCTCACTTAAAAGAGAAGTGTGTGATTCGCCTGGGCGGAAGGAGACTTGCGATATTCAGGATAAATTCGCGACAAAGGTCGGGACGTGTGGGAAAAGCGGTGAGCGTACTTGTAAAGATACTGGCTTGACGAGCAATGTGTGGGGCAATTGCACATGTCCCTCATCCACAACGGAAGGGGGGAGTGAATCGATGCAAGAGTCGACTCAAGAGACCATCCCTGAGAAACCACCGGAGTTACAAAGATGCACCAAGCGATATGTTGTTGGAAACCACTGCGCGAGTGATGTCGACTGTTGTAGTGGACAGACTTGTCTTACTCTCGTCGATATACCTCCACGTAAAGTCTGTTCGTGCAAGAGTGAGTCCGACTGTCCTGAGGGGTTTAAGTGTTGTGTCAAGAACGAAAAGCTATTTTGTGCGAGAATATGTCCATGAACGAGTGGCGCAGGGGAGGGGGATTGTGGGGATGTCTTGAGCGTGTCAATCAGCTTCGCCCAACCAATTGAGGGTGTATTTGTTGGTGCGGTAGATCATGCCGAGGATGCGCATCTCGACGAGCAAAAAGTAGAATCCTATGAGCGAGCCCATGAATTGAAAGATGGCGTTGCTCTCACCAAAAAGTATCCCACGTCCGAGAGATTCGACGAAGAGTAGCACAAAGAAGAACAAAGAAGCGAGCAGATAGGTGCCGGGGATTTTGAGGATCGAGATGATGACTGTTGCCGGGTTGATCGCGAGAAAAGAGCGGTAGATCGAGATCGCGATCAACGTCATGGGAAAGTACAGGGCACCAAACAACATCGCGAGGTATACACCAGCCGGACCGAGTGTTGTTGTGAAGAGCCAAGTGGGAGCGGCAAAAGAGATCAACAGCGCGGCCAAAAGTAGCAAGATCGGTTTGAGGAGAGAGTCTATGACCGTCGAAAGCTCTGGCCAATCAGGTAGCTCATCACCTCCTTGCGCAGTATGTGCGATGATGTCCATCATATATGCGCCAAAGTAGCCTATCCAACCGAGTAACATGATCGCGATTAGGATATTGGAGGCGCTGGCCATCAAAAACGCGTACACCAAACCACCGGCGATAAGCAGCGGGAGGTTGTCCGATGCGAAGGGGAGCGTGAACGCCTCAATGAGCCACTCTTTCATCGGCTTTTCGACTTGGTGGTCGGCATCGATGGGGCGGCAAAGCTCCCCACATTCTGTACACACGACCAACATGCGGCCCATCACATCTCTCGTCTCTTTGAGGCGCTGCGCATACATATCCGAAAAGCCCTTGCCACAAGACATACATTCCCAATCCGCATAGACCGTTGGATCTCGAAAGCAGCGTTTGTTGATAGACATCTCGATTCTCCTCCTTGTGGGTCGGTTTGTGTTCCTTTTGTAGCAAGAACCACCTGTTGGAAACAAGCTATTCCACAAGGCAGAAATCCAGGGGTCTTTTTTTGAGGGCATTTTTTTCTTGCAAGTGCTATCTTTCTGGTTGCATCCTTTACAAGTCTCAGTGTCTCGATATCATCGTTTTTCGCGAAATGCGTCGTGTCTTTTGCGTTGATGGAGTGCCCATATGTGTGAACTCTTTGCCATGTCTGCTCGCTACCCCACAAATGTCTCACTGTCTCTTCATGAACTCTCACGTCATGGAGGAGAACTCGGCCCCCACGCTGATGGCTGGGGGATCGCGTACTACGAGGATTTTGATGTGCGGATGTTGCGAGAACCTTGCGCAGCGTCGGAGAGTCGTTTGATGTCCTTTGTGCGAGAGGAAGGGGTCCAGAGTGACTTGGTCATCGCGCACATTCGACAGGCCACTTTGGGAACCGTCCACCTCTACAACACACATCCCTTTCGCCGTGAATTGGGAGGGCGGATTCACACCTTTGCACATAACGGACACTTAGAAGGAATCCAGACGCATCCAGTGTTTGAGACTGGGCGCTATATGCCCGTTGGGACAACGGACTCGGAGTACGCTTTTTGCGTCTTGATGGGGCGTCTTGAGCGCCTCTGGTCCGTTGGGACACCTACGCCTACAGAACGCTTTGCGACGATTGAGACATTTGCGAGCGAGCTGCGTCCGCTGGGGCCGGCTAATTTTATGTACGCCGATGGAGAGTACCTCTTTGTGCATGGACACAAACGGACGCAAAAGGATGGTGAACGCAAACCGCCAGGGCTTCATGTGCTCTGTCGAAGTTGTCGTGAGCAAGAAAATCTATCGGAGCTTGTCGGGGTACAGGTCGAAGAGATGGAGGATGCAGAAGAAGCTGCGCGCCAAGTTGTGACCCTTGTTGCAAGTGTTCCACTGAGCGATGAAGGATGGCGTCCGCTCGAAGATGGAGAGGTGTTGATGCTCCGCCACGGTGCGGTGTTCTCGACTTCTACGGGGTAGGTGTTATCGGGGCGAGGTGCGTTGTGAAGAGGGCGAGGTGTGTTTGTTTGGCTGTGTTGAAGGGCGCGTCTTGGTGTTGGAGGGGGGAGTCTTTCTTTTTTGCAGCGGTTGTATCGCTTTGCGGACGCCATGACATAGTTTTCCCAACCACGTGAAATTATGGCTTTGGTAAACTGCTTCTGATTTGGCGCGTTGGACTTCACGACATAGGCGCTCAAACGTTTCATTTTGATGACGACGAAGATAAGCCCAATAACGCATGACCCTGTTGGGATTGGGATCGATACGCAATTGTTTGTATGCGTAGCGTTTGATGAGCGAGTCATTTCCAACCCCACGCTTCAAAAAGAGCACGTGGTAGTCATCAAGCACGACAGGAACCCACTGCTTTGCGCGGTATAGGGTGGGGGCAAAGGTTTTGTGTTCGAGGATCGCGTAGGATATATCCCATTTTTTGAGGATCGGGAGAATATTGCGGCTTTTGAAGTGGCGTGTGTAATTCTCGTAAAAGAACGATTCTTTGAACAATATGTTTGTACGTCCGTCGATGAACACTCGATACTTTGGAGCTTTCCAGTGGAGGTAGCCACCTTCGCCAAATTCGTTGTACATCTTTCCTTTGAGTGTGTGTGTTTGCAAGAATGTCGCGATGGTTGCAGGAAAAGCTGGTTTGTCCACGACAAATTGTAGTGGACGTTCGATGCCGATCTTGTATTTTCCTTGGTAGTACTGATACCCCCAATAGGGAACGTACAAGATAAACAAGAGCGCGAGATACACACGTCCCCGGATAAAGATCCGTTGCCGAAGGGCGAGTGGGGGGTGTTGGTGTTGTGCAAGCCAAGAGGGGATATACAAAAGTGCAAGCAGTCCAACCATCCCGAGAAAGCGTCTGTTTTGCATTGCCATCCAGACGACAAATAAGAACAACAAGAATTGATGTCCTCTCTTCTTCCATTCGTTTCCGAAAGTGGTGATGAATGCAAGCAGAAACAAAAACGTCATGGGGGCCCACACACCAAACAGTTCCAGCCAAGTGGTTGGTTGTACTTCGTGCGTGAGCTTCATGATAGAGGCGTTTTTGGAGCCAAAGGTGAGGAGGATGAGCGTCTTCCAGAGTCCAGCGCCTGTCGGTGTGACACAAGTAGCGATGATGGTGGCAAAGAGAAGCAGAAGGTTGGGAATCCACTCACGCTTGAGCTTTTGAAGATCCCACAAAAGAGGCCATGTGAGCGAGAGTCCGAGCCATAGGAGTGGGATAGGGAAGCTGCCGTGGGAGTTGACCCAGATGACCATCACAAGGGGAATACACCATCGCCATATGGACCACGCGTTGTCTTTGCCTTTCTCCCACAACAGAAACAGTATTGGAAGTAGTACAAACGGCGTCACCAGTGAGCGAAGAAGTATGAGGCGTGCGCAAACTAGCCAGAGCGCGAAGACTGCCGTGACGACAAACCATGCGGACGGAACGTGACGTTGTCTGTTGTAGAGATAGGTGAGTCCAACACAGGTGCTGGCGATGACGCCTTTGAGGGCGACAAGACCGGGGGCTCCAAAGAGAAGGTGTGTGATGTAGAAGAGGGTCGAGGAGAGCCAAGGGACGTAGGCTGTGGGTTGACCGGTATGTGTCCATGTGAAGACGTCATTGACAGGGATGCTTCCATGTTCCCAAATGTAGCGGCCATAGCTCAAGTGCCACCAAAGATCATTGGACCAGATAGGTTGTGTACATATTACCCCAATGAGCAAAATCAGTAGCAGTGATACATACACAAACAAGATGTTGTCTTTTTGTCTGGAGGTGTCTGTTGAAGAGGGTGGGACACTTTGCATCTTCTGTCCTGTTGTGTTGAGGTTGCGATTCTAGCGCGAAGAGGGAGTGGGCTGAGAACTCGCTGGCTTTTTCGGTTGGGTCGTCGGGGAGCTCGTATGTTGGGTCGTTGGAGGTGCTGTGCGTGGACTTGTCAGAGGTGTTGTGGAGGGGTGGAGGGGGAGTATCTCGCTGTGTATTTTTTTACACACTCTGAGTAGCCAAAAAAGTCTTCTGCTTTTATACGTTGATTGGCGTACCGAGCGCGTGACTTCGTTGCATAGCCAGTGAAACTTTCCAGGTTGCTGGCGACGAAGCTGACTCCAAAGAGCGATCACTCTTCTCGCATTTGTGTCTATGCGAAGGATTCGATAGCCGTACTTTTCGATCAGTGCGTCATTTCCCTCTCCACGCTTCAGGAAAAGGGCTTGTTTATCATCGTAGGCAACAGGGACCCAGTTCGAATCGTTGTAAAGAAGCGATGTCATCGGCATTCGATGTGGTAGAATGGCCATTGAGACGCCCAACGTATCAAGGTGTTTGGGAAGGGTTTTTTGGCCGCGATGCTTGGCATAATGGGTGTAGAAGAACTTTTCTTTAAACAAGATATTGGTGCGACCATCGATAAAGACTTTGCGAGTGGGCAGCTTCCAATGGATGAATCCTCCAACATCGAAGAGGTTGTAGAGTTTTCCTTTGGGTTTGTGTTGTTTGAGGAACGCGACGCCGTTGTATGGATGAAATGTCTTTTTCTCTCGAAATTGGAGGAAATCAGTCATAAACATGACTTGGTTTCCCTTGTAGTATTGGTAAGACCAGAAGGGGGCGAGGATAAGCAAGACGACAAAGAGTCCTCCCATGCCGTACTGCGCAGCTTTTTGTCGAGCGGATACGGCTTCTTGGGAGATGAAGGCGATCCATTGTGGGAGGTAGAGGAGTCCTATGAGTCCTAAGAATCCGGCAAATCGTCTGTTCTTGAGCATCATCCAAAAAACAAATGCTAAAAGGATGAATTGGTGACCTCTTTTCTTCCACTCTCCTCCTATCATGGAAAAGAGAGCCAATAAAGCGATGATGAACGCTGGCACCCAGATCCCGAAGAACTCACTAAACTGTACGGGAAGAACCTCTTGCGTCATCTTCATGATGGAGGCGTTTTTGGAGCCAAAGGTGAGGAGGATGAGCGTCTTCCAGAGTCCAGCGCCTGTCGGTGTGACACAAGTAGCGATGATGGTGGCAA
>PCBK01000020.1 GCA_002731275.1 Deltaproteobacteria bacterium
ATTGTGCGAGACACAATGCAGCTTCTGGTGTAGCTCAGTCGGTAGAGCAAGTGGCTGTTAACCACTGGGTCGGGGGTTCGAATCCCTCCACCAGAGCAAAAAAAGGTCGCTATTCGTTGAGAATAGCGACCTTTTTTGTTTTTAGGACTGCGCTCCGAAAACGGTGGAATTTGTGCCTACGCTCGTGTCAAAACGCGATCGGAAAAGCGGGCGCTTTCGTAAGGGTACGCCCTCCCCCGTTGCCTAGGCGACCGCTTGTTCCCCTGCCCCAGCATTTGAGGGAATCGTCACTTAACAAAGCACACATGAGAACTCCCCGTGATAACGCGCTTTGCGGTAAGGCTTGTTCTCAGGTCGATCGGCGTCGCGCTTGGAACCAAAGCGACCGTAAATCTGGTTCCATCTGCCAGTATCCCGTATGTATTGTCCCCCCAGCATTTGATAGAACCATCGTCCAACAAAGCACATGAGTAGCCCAGACCCGCAACAACCTGTTTTGCGGTACGACCCGTTCCCAGGTTGATCGCCGTACCTGGTTGATTTGCATTCACCTTCGTGCCATTGCCCAACTGACCTCCACTATTGAGCCCCCAACATTTGATGGTGTTGTTGTCCAGCAAAACACATGTGTGGTTCTCACCAGCGAAAATCTGTTTTGCGCTACGACCTGCTCCCAGATTGAGCACTGTCGTGGGTGGTTTTCCTTTGCGCGTGTTGGTACCATCACCAAGCTGTCCGTATCTGTTTTCCCCCCAACATTTGAGGGTGTCATTGTCGAGGATGGCACATACGTGACTCCTCCCCAAAGCCACCTGTTTTGCTGTGCGACCTGACCCGAGAGCAATCGGGCTCGAATTCGATTGATTTCCCCCAAATCCATTTCCCCAGCATTTGAGGGCACCATTGTCGAGGATGACACACACGCGATCCCACCTTGCGAAAACCTGTTTTGCGGTACGACCTGTTCCCAGGTTAAGCGGCGTCGCGGGTGGCTTTGTGGTAAAGCTTACACTGGTTCCATCTCCCAGTTGTCCCTCATAGTTCGCTCCCCAACACTTGAGCGTGTTGTTGTCAAGGATAGCACACGTATGATAATAACCCGCAGCAACCTGCTTTGCGGTACGCCCCGTTCCCAAATCGACCGGGGCAGCAGGCGGCCGAGAAACAGATGACCTCGTGCCATAGCCCAACTGCCCTTGGCTGCCCGAGCCCCAACACCTGAGCGTGTTGTTATCGATGATTGCGCATGTATGACCATCACCCGCACTGGCTTGCAGCACGTCAGGCTGGCATCTTGCAGCCTGACATCGAACACCTGCAGCGCAAGCACTTCCACAAGCACTGCAATTCTGTGCGTCAAGATTGAGGTTGACACATGTTCCATTGCAATCGGTTTCCCCTGAAGGACACGTGCAAGCTCCCGTTTTACAGGTCTTGCCGCCTGTACAAGCAGTGCCACAAGCACCACAGTTTTGTAAAGCGGTGTTGAGGTTGACGCATGTTCCATTGCAATCGGTTTCCCCAGAAGGACACACACAAGCACCCATCTCACAGGTTTTTCCACCTGTACAGTCGGCAGAAGCACAGCAAGCTTGGCAAGTGCCATTGCAGTCTTTTTGACCCGAAGGACACGCACAGGTCCCCATTTGGCAGGTTTGTCCACCTGTGCAATCGGTAGAAGCACAACAAGCCTGGCAGGTGCCATTGCAGTCTTTTTGACCCGAAGGACATGTGCAGGCTCCACTTACACAGGACTTTCCGCCCGTGCATTTGGTACCACACGTACCACAGTGTGTGTTGTCTGTTTGGCGATTCACACAAGCACCAGCGCAGACGTCTGGATTGGCTGAAGGACAGGAACAGTTTCCTGTGGTGCAGCTGCCCCCTGTAGGACATGCTTTTGAGCACATCCCACAGTTCGCGAGATCGGTTTGGAGATTGATACAGGAAGCTCCACAAGCCGTTTCACCTTGGGGACAATTCAGCGCGCAAGTTCCATTGGCACAAAGCTCCATCGCACCACATGCCTTGCCACAAGCACCACAGTGTTTGGGTTCCTGGTTTGTATTGACACAAGTACCGCTGCAGTCTTGAATACCAGCCATCGCAGGGCACTTGCAGCCTCCGCTTGTGCATTGCTTTCCACCTGTACAGGCGTTGTCGCAAGCTCCACAATGAACATTGTCCGTGTTGAGGTCATGGCAGCTTTGTCCACAAACGGACTGTCCTTGGGGACAATCCAGCTCACACTTCCCTGCTTTACAGACTTTCCCGGATGGGCAGGCGTTGTCGCAAGCTCCACAATGAGCATTGTCGGTGTTGAGGTCATGGCAGCTTTGCCCGCAAATGGACTGCCCTTGGGGACAATCCAGCTCACACTTCCCGGCTTTGCAGACTTCTCCAGACGAACAAGCGTTTCCACAACCCCCGCAGTGCGAACGATTGGTGTTGGTATCGACACAAGCCCCCCCGCATTTGGTTTGTCCCTGTCCACATTGAAGTTCGCATTTCCCAGCCTTGCATGCTTCGTTTGTCTGGCAAGCATTGTTGCAAGCTCCACAATGAGCATTGTCCGCGTTGAGGTCATGGCAGCTTTGCCCACAAACGGACTGCCCTTGGGGACAATCCAGCTCGCATGTGCCTGTATCACAGACTTGCCCAGACGAGCAGGCGTTTCCACAACCCCCGCAGTGTGAATGATCAGTGTTGGTATCGACGCAAGCTCCTGCACATTCGGTTTGCCCCGATGCACATGAGACCTCGCACTTTCCGTCTTTGCAAGTACTTCCGCTCCCACAAGGGACATTGCATTGACCACAATGTTCAGAAGAAGTTTGAAGATCGATACAGGAACCATTACAGAACGTTTGGTCTGCGTTGCATTGTTGTGTAGGAGAGCATGTCCCCTCTTTGCAGGTCTCACCGGCGTTGCAGGTGACAGAGGCACAAGGATCCGGTATCGCAGAATTACATCCAGGCGAAAAGCACACCAGGACAAACATTGCCAAGCACAAAGGATACATGGAGCGAGTAAACATAAAACGATCCTATTCTCAAGTGCTTCATGGTTTAGAGGAGCAATTGTCTTCAAATAGCCACAAAGTGTTTTTGGGAGGACGCTCATACAATCATATTCAAAGGCGTCTGTACTATTGAGAATGTATCAAACTCCACAATACAAAGCAATCACGGACAGGTTTGCGGATGGCTTGTTCTCGACTTGTGCGACTCATATATCGGCGCGCTCACTCTTTTTCAAGTCGTCCAACCTGGCTTTGCAACAACAGAGCCGCCCAACTTGGTGAAAGTTTCGACATAAGGCCAAAACCTGCCAACCTCTCGCTTAAAACCTGATTGCTTTGAGTGCGTTCTCAAACGCGACCCCGAACCCTATCAAATATACTCGTTGTTTCCGAACACGGGATACAACATACCAACAGACGTTCACAGAGCCGAAAGTATGGTTTATCAGAAAACAAAAAAGGTACTAAAGTACTACTCGCACAAAATCAGGATCATAAACCACCGTCCACAAAGGAAAAATCCTACCTCGCGACTGACACCACGCTCTATTTCTCTCAAGAATCTCTTTGCATATTTTATTTTCGATTGACAGACTCCCAACCATCACTATGATGCCCTACGGACAACAAGTCCAAAAACGGAAAAGTAAATCATTTGTAGACTCAGTAAGGCTACTCCAATCGACTTTTTATTTGGAATTGCCGAAGTAGCATTCTCATACTTATTTGTACTGGAGGTCTTCTGTGAACAATCGAGTATGGCAACACCTTTCGACTCTGGCATGTTACTTATACGCAGTAAAGGACACATTCGAGCATCCCCATAACAGAAGGAAGATGCTTCGACTGGAGACACTCAACCTGAAGTACTTCCTTGGTACAACAGGAATGCTCCTTCTGATGCTAACAGGCTGTAGCAACGATTTCGTTTACTTCCCCAACTCCATACAGGAAGAGGTCAAAAAAGGACTCGATTCAGGATATGATGGCATCATCGTTTATGTCAACCAAGCGGGAAAATCTTCACTTTATCGCGCAGGCTGGAAAGATCGAGCAAAGAAAACCCCTGCTGCTCCCAACGCCTTATTCAAAATTGCGAGCATCAGTAAACTGTACATTGCCGCCGCAGTGGCAAAGTTAGTCGCCGATCAAAGTTTATCTTTGGACACAACCTTGAGTACATTCATACCGGATGTAGATGGACGGATTGCTCATGCAGATAAAATCACCTTACGAATGCTCATTCAACATCGAAGTGGAATACCTGAGTTTATCTATCATCCCGACTTTGCCAAGAGCGATCCACAAGACAGTTACCTGACCACTGCCGCTCTGATCTACGATCGAAAAGCTCACTTTGAACCGGGTACAAGTTACAAATACTCAAACACCAACTACTTGCTTATTGGCGAAATACTCAATCGAACTTTAGGCTATAGCTACCACGACTATATCAAAGACAAGATTCTCAAACCGCTTGGTTTGAAGAATACTTTTGGCCTGCAAAGTGACATCGATTCAAATCAACTGATGAGTGGATACCAAGTCAACCAAGAAGATGACTTTAAAGTCCTACAACATACAAGACCCAGCGGTTCGATGATTGCGACCGCGGAAGATGTAGGTATCTTCTTACGCGCCTTGATCGATGGCACCCTACTCACACCGAAAGAACAAGCCATTTATTCCTCCATCTATGTTTACGAACATACAGGTTGGCTGCCAGGATACACAAGTATTGCTCGGTATCATGAGGATTTGGATGCCGTTGTCATTCTATTCGTAAGTACAAGTGACTCTCAAATGTTTTGGATTGGATTAGAACGATTTTACAGTAGAATCGTAAGAGCCCTTGAAAGGAACAGTTTGCAATGAAGATGTATCGCACACTGCTACACTCTTGTCTCTTTGTCGTTGTCGTATTGTTTCCCTGTATTGGTCATGCGAAGCAAACAAACACGCTGGACAAGAAGTTCTCCATCTCGCTGAATTCGAGTTATAACACCGAAGTCACCCCTTATCGATTGACCCTTTGTGGTTCGTACTACTTCAAGAAACATCAACTCGCGCTAGGCGTTGGATTTCATCCTTTTTTTGAAAAAAATGAACGTGTCATCAGCGGTGAACTCCATTACAAATATTTTATGAATGGCATGGATACAAAGTTCAGCATGTATGTAATGGCATCCTTGCTGTATATGAACCGATTGCGTTCAAATTACCATCCTGTATCCTACAACTATCTCTTTTTGCAAGGAGGATACGGATTTCAAGTCCGAGCATTTGGTGGATTATACCTTGGGACAAGTGTCAGCGCTGGAACTTTCACCAACAGCAGAGAATCAGAGCACCCCCTGAATAATGACTACGATAACAAAAGCCTCTTTGAGCATTTTGGGATACATTTGGAGCTACAAGCGAACATTCGGTTTCGGTTTTAAATGACTGCCAACATCCCCAAAACTTGTTTCTACTGCGTTCTCCCCTTGATACAAGCTGCCGCGCTCCTCTTGGCGAAGTGGGCTTGCCGCCCACACCCGCTTGGGGTTCTCACCCCAAACCCCACGATACTGCGTATCGTTTGTGTTCCGACTTCGTCGGTGTGCGGAACATCAACCCCTCCTCCCTCTGATCGAAAAATAGCCTTCCTTATGTCACAACAGCACATATGGGTACACATTTCTCATTACAAATTGCTCGCGAAATGAATGTCAACGTCCCACATCACGAAAAAAACTCACACATTCCCCCCTCACAACCAAAATCACCCCCCCTACATTCGCCGCACAAAAAGAAGCCCTCAATAGACCTCACACCTCGGAAAATACCCCATTTGATGGATCGAACTCCAGAGGGTAACACCCCTCGATCAAACGCTCGGACTTTAACACCTCCAACCCAGCCCGCCTCGAATCAAACGCCCGATGCAAGCCCAACACCAACGAAAAATGTCGATGGACATGAGGATGTCCCTTCAGATCAGAGAGCGTTGGTTGTTCCTCTGTAGGTCGTTGCAATTGCCCCAAAAAGAAAAAAGAATGTTGTTTTCGTCTCACAACCTTTTTGAGCTCGACCATGAATGACTCGTACATATCGACCTCCTGCTCAAAATGACCGAGTGCTTGCAAATAATCAAAGAAGAAAAGCGTTTGTGTTGGTGCCTTGTCGACACGTTCGATCAGGTCTTCTTTTCGTATCTGCGGGCAACTACACAGCAAGAGTGAAAGTCCCTCAAATTCAGAGATACTCGTGGACATTTTGCTCAGGGCGTCAGAGGTGAGTTCTTGCGCTGGACGCTGAAGCAGTGCATGAGGAAGCAGAGTATTCATCGCATGCAGGCGCATGTTCAGAGCAGCTTCGTCGAGCATGGTCGAGAGGAACACGACACGTTGGCCAGACTTCGCAGCCTGGAGCGCAAAGTTGAGCATCAAGGTCGTTTTGCCAACGTACATCTTCGCCGCAAGTAACGATAACTCGCCCGGTTGTTGCCACAATTGTTCGAGAGAGGTGAGTGGTTGCTTCTGGCGCTTCTTGATCAACAAAGACCACGAAGAAAATCCCTCTTGTTGTGCAATCACATCGAGCGCCTGGCTGTGAGATATCTGTTTTGTTTGGCGGAGAATTTTGGCGTGTTTTTTCAGTGTTTGGATACTACGATAGGACATGTTTTGACCTCTTTGGTGACGAAAACAACAACCCCTCTCATATGTCTGCTTTCCAAAGAAGCTCAATCAAGCAACTCATTCCCTTGTACTCGAAGTACTTTCCCATCAAATCGGAGAGGGAGGAGGTATAGGGAGATACCATTTGCCAAAACATACCACCCCCCACCCAAATACGCAAATCCTAACAGGCAAGCAACCACGGTTTTGTTTGTGGGTAAGTTTTTGCTGACTCTACCGTTTTTTATGTAAAGGCCGCTCTCCCTTGAGAGACGCGGCGCAAAGCAAGTTTTGGAGCCAGTTTTCGTGGTACTGAAATCCATTGATTTTCTCAAACACCGACCTCGGAGCCTCATCCTCACTGTCGCTTGCGTGAGGTCGAAAGTTCCACAGCAAACATACTGCCCGGAAAAACCGGTCTGTCGAATCCTCAAACCCACAAAGACCTCGCATCGATTTGATCTGCCGTTTTTGGAAATCCATCATCCTGTCCACTTCGTTCGACGTCCTTCTCGCTCCTTCGAAGTCATATGCTTTCGAAAACTCCGCTCGCTTCGAGCAAAGTTTCAGCACTTTCTCTTTTACAATCCCTTCACTCAACTCCTTCTCTGCCCACTCTCGAAGCCTCCGTATTCTTTGAGAAAAGAGCCTTTTGGTCTTCGCGCGGTAAGCATCCCAAACTCGGTCTCCAATCGAATTCAGCAGGGCTTTGGCCTTTTTGCAACGATCACGAATCGAAATCCAGCTGTGCAAGAAACACAAAATGATTGTAATTCCCGGAAACAACGCGGCAAATGCTTTTTGCGTAGCACCCCAACCATCGGTATTGACCGTCTTGGGGGTGAACTCTGGAGCGAGCAGGCTGAGTTCCTTTGCAAAAACGCCGTAACCCTCGATAAGATCGTCCTCGGAAGCTCCGTATTGGAAAGAGGCGCCGAGCATGGCTCCGTTTCCAGCAGTGGTTGCGATATAGCCCTTGACACCGAAATATTTGACGTGTTTTTCATCTCCCGTGAGATGCTCAGGCAAAGATTCCTCCGACTTGATGGTGGTTCCAACAACATTGTTGCGTCCGAGAGAGGTGAAGGCCCGATACCAAAACATGTCGTATCCCCCGAAGCAGTATGTCAAAGCATGAAAGGGAACTCCCCAAGACCTGAGGTAGAGGGCCCTCTCAAAATCTTCGGTAAGACCAGTCATATAGGGCATGATAAACGATGGTCGAACCTGGTATGTTTCGTTGTTGGCGAGCAAGCGGATCTTTCGTTGAGTGATGCCAAGTTTCTTGGACTCAATGGTTCCTACAAAATGAAAACGCCCTTCAAAATCAGGGGGAAAGAGTTCAGGGTGTTTTTCAAAAATGGACAGAAGCTCTTCACGAAACTTCTCAGTATCCGGAATCATCGCGATGTAGTCCTCGGGGCTTGTAAAAGGGAGCGTGATCGTTTTTGCTTGTCGTGTAGATGGTTTCACCGTAGACCTCCTTTATTCCGAAAGGATTTTTTTTTACAAGGTCTATGGTACCATCTTTTCTCAGTTTTTTCCCTTTACATAAAAAACGGTAGAGTCAGGAAAAAAGTTCTCTTGACTGCTCTCGCTGCGCTCTTTCTCTTCCCCGCGACAAGCTTCGCTGGCGCAGATGGCACATACAAACTCGACACCGCCAAAATGATGGAGTTTGTGATCAACCGCATGAAAAAACGCGGTATGCCCGAAAAACGCATCGCGATGATGAAAGAACGCATCAAAGCACGCATGTCCATGAGAAAAATGTGGATGGTGCTCACCAAAGATGGGAAGTTCAAGGGTATGTCCCAAAAAGGTAAAAAGAAGCCCGAGCTTGGCGCGACTGGTTCTTGGGCCCAAAAAGGCAAAACGTTGACAGTCACCTCTGTCTCCATCAAAAACAAGCGCAAAAGCACAATCTCCTGCGAAGTGTCCGCCAAAAAACTCAAGTGCCACGATATCAAGCGCCCCACCATGCACATCCACTTCATCAAAACAAAGTAATCATCCCCCCACCTTTCCTCCCAACTTGTACGAGCAACAAAGCCGACATCATCACCAGCCGCTTCCTTCCTTTCTCAATATTTCTACTTGCAATTTGATGTGATATCGTTTTTCCTTATACGGAAAATGAGATACGCTATTCCATCTGAATTGAGGTAAAATATACGATGACACATACCTCCCTGCCCAGAGCCATGATTGTACTTTCTCTCTTTGTCTTCGTACACATAAGCCATGCGTCAACACCACAAGCCAATATTCCCGTGAGTATCCAACGTTTTCTCTCCAGACTCCCCGTCTCCAAAAATACACTTGAGACCACACTCAGCCTCCAACCGCTCGATAAGAAATGGTTACATACATTACGCCGACAGGATCTCAGACTCCTACGGAATACACTTTTTGCGCTCCAAGGAGGTCGCTTTCGCTCAGAGGATTTACAGCAATTTTTTAAGAAGCAATCATGGTACAAAAGCAATAAGAGAGCGGTACATATCACCCTAACAGGTACCGCAAAAGCCAACCTCAAAACCCTACTGACTTTCGAAGCAACAGCGTTACAAGGCTCCTTATTTCACTCGATCGCTTCACTCGAAAGTGTAGGGGGTGTGAGCACTACCATGTCAAAAGCCTGTCGGCAAAGACTCTTTCAGGCGGTACAAAACTCTTTGGCCAAATCGACACACAAAATCCACCTCGCAGGGCTCCCAAAAGTGCTCTACACCAAAGACAAACAAGGCGTGCTTTGGGCCATGGCAAGAGCAACTCATTTCATCGATAAGTCAGGAATTTGGACACCACAAAAGGGCCTCATCCTGATGAAGGGAAGCTGTGAAAAATGGTCGCTCATACACCAAGGATACACCTGCCCAACATCACATCTCCCCCAAGAGCTAAGAAGGAGGCACCCCAACCCAAATTGCACAAGGCAGGTCGCCGACTCACAGCCAATGTTCGCGTGGGTTGGATTTGCGATATTGCTGCTGGGGGTGGGAGGATTTTTCATCCGCAGGGCCTTCAGCACTCCCAACTCAAATGCTCTCGAAGAGCCGATAGAGACAGAGAAAACAGAAGATACTGAAGATACAAATCATGAGAGCGTGGTGATCACGAGAGTCTTCGACGCCAAGATGAGACATCCTCACCCCATACAAGCAGAGGAATCAAGTCCAGAAGGGCTCGCGGAGCAGTTTGGCTTGAACAAAACTTCAAGCCAAACGCTCCATCTCTATCTCAGCGGGCAATCTGTCGAAGACATTGCACAAACAAGAGAGTTAGCCGAATCAACAATCAAAAACCACCTGAAACAAGCGTTGGAGTGTGGTGCACTTGAGATTCAGCAAGTATTGCTTTTGCGCCAAGAGGAGTACCGCCGCATCAAAGTCGTGTGGGATAGTTTGGGAGCAAGAAAGAAGCTGAACCCCGCATATAAGGAGCTTGACGGCGCATTCGATTACGATGTTTTGGGATTTGTATTTGCAGCCCTTAAGCATCATCCCAACGCACTTCCGATATAGTAGGGGGTGTTGTATACAAGAAAATACGGGAGGAAAGAGATAGGGGAGCTTACTGTAAGGCGTCTTTGAAGATTTGTTGAGCTTTATCCTTCGATGTGCCTGGAGGAGGTACAAAGACTCTCATCACAAACTTTCGATAGCCCCTTATCCTGATCAAATAAGAGCCTGTATCGGGGACAAGAAACCAGAAAATACTTTTCCTTTCTCGGAGTGGCTCCACGCTCGTGTTATTTTGGCGAAAAATTTGAAAGCGGCTGGGATACTTTGTTTTCAAGATGACATGTTGTCCTCGTTGCAGGGACATTTGAAAACACAACATCCTGTTGCGTTTCAATCTTTTCTTCACTGTGAGCTCTGTGGCGCCCCTCCCAAAACGCAACGTTCGACAACGAACAGACGGCCAGAAGAATCCAGAAAAACGAACATAAGCCCCTGGAAACTTGCGCTTTAAACGACGTAACAGATAGCGCGCTTTCCGCGAAGAGCGCGCTCTTCGAGCGACGAGGATGTACCAGCCGGGCCGCATACTGGAATAGTCGTTACTCCATAGTAAATCGGTCTTCAAGCCTTTTTCTCGTATTCGTTTTTGCTTTTGCTTTGCTTTTTTTACAGAGCGAGCTCCATCGACGATCAGGACATGGTGTCGTGCAAATCGAGAAGCATTTCGTAAACGAGAAAACAATCTGTGATCATCTTCTTTCTTTGGGCACCCTCTTTGACAACACGAGCGGCAACCGAGTCGACAGGCCTTCTGAAACGCGGCTCCTGAGCGGACACAATCCTTTGTATGCCCTCGCCCCTTCTCAAAAAAATACCCTTCATTAAAACATCCAATCCTGTAATCCAGCGCACAGGCTTTTTGATAAAAGAAGAGCGCCTTTGCATCACTTTTCCTGGTACCATATCCTTTTTGATACGAACGTCCGACCTGTTGACACCCCAAACCGCTCCGCAAACGACAGGCTTTTTGGTAGAAAGCCAACGCCTTGTAGAAGTCTTTTCGTCTTCCGAGTCCTTTTTGCAACATAAACCCCGCATGACTACACCCGTTCCCATATCCCAACTTACATGCATGTTGATATCGCTGAAATGCCTTCGCAAGATCTTTCCGAACCCCTACCCCACGCTGAAAAAACCACCCCTCGTATACACAAGCCCTTACAAAACGATGTGTACAAGCAAGTTGATAGAAAAACCGGGCAGAAGCCCGATCTTCAGGACCGTAGACTCCGTGCGCATAGGATCTTGCGAGTTGATAACAGGACTCACCATCTCCTCGCTCACAAAGCAAAAACAACCCCTTCAAATCATGAGGAACTGGTGATACAAAGGCAGGCAACTCC
The DNA here is from genome assembly GCA_002731275.1 of Deltaproteobacteria bacterium. Classification (GTDB taxonomy): domain Bacteria; phylum Myxococcota_C; class UBA6777; order UBA6777; family UBA6777; genus UBA6777. Next base: position 11,556 of record PCBK01000020.1, read on the forward strand.
AACTTATTTTGTGACACAGGCTCATCACTTGCCCCACAACCAGCGAGAAAGGAACAAAGAAAAACAGCGACAAAGACATGGTATAACCGAACAAAGAACCCCACAAGAGTCTCCTTCTTCCATATGCACAACCATCACAACAACAGCGAGTCTCTTCTCTATACTACAAGTCGAGATGTATGGAAAGTGTATCGCCCCCATCAAATCACGAAAGTCGCGTCCCCCGAAGTCTTTCATACAAAACAACACACACAAATAACCACAACAGAACGAGACATACATCGACATCGCTGTGCCCTGTCGCAACACAAACGCATCCCTGCCCCCTCGGTGTATATGAGGTCTCTTTCGCTGTCGTACCATCGCTCCCTCCAGCGTCCTGGTAAGACTCAACATACAAAGGACGCTCTCCCTCTCTCGCCTTGCATTGCCCTTCCTCGCAACGCTCGCCAGCTGAACAAGCATTCCCACAAGCACCACAATGTGCAGGATGGCTCCGCACATCGACACATTGCCCACCACATTGCAATTGTTCGGCAGTACACCCCGAAGTCACCTTACAGATGCTCGCGACACACGTCTCACCAGGCTGACATAACTTGAAACACCCACCACAGTGGTTGGGATCTGTGTACGGATCAAAACAATTCCCGTTGCACTTGATCTCGTTGGGGTTGCATTGTTTAAGACACTTTCCATCGACACAAACCTCCCCTTCACCACACCCCGTGTTACACGCTCCACAATGAGATGCGTTGGTCTGCACATCGACACATTGTCCACCACAAGTCTTTCGAGGCGATTGACACGTCTCCTGACAAACACCTTTGAGGCAAAATTGTCCGGATGAGCAGGCCTTCCCACACGCACCACAATGCTGAAGTGTATCCTGTGTGTTGACACATTGCCCACCACATAACGTCTCACCAGAAGGACAAGTCACCACACACACACCGGAAACACAAGATTGTCCGGCAACACAAGCCTTCCCACAGCCACCACAATGTAAAGCGTTGGTCGAAAGATCGACACACGCTCCAGCGCAAAGTTGTTGCCCAGAAGGACACGTTTGACCAGATATCTTGTAGGTAATTTGAATCTCAAAAGCATCGATCCAGGCGTCACTGTCACGCTTTCCACCGGGATGGCTGTTCAATCCAACTTTTAACTCTAACGCGTTCAGATCGTTGATGGTCCAAGAAGCTTTGGTCGATGTAATGTCACCATAAACCCATTGTAACGATGTTTGCGAGAAGGTGAAGCGCTTCCCGCCTCCTTCGAGATAGAGGATCAATTTGTAGGGACCGCTGTCGTACTGCATCTTCGCCATCACACCGATACGGACCTTTGTGATCTGAAAACTCCCTGGTGGCGTGCAAAAATTGAAGTCAGAGGCGGTGACGACTTCTCCGCTGTCGACGTTTGGGCTGGAGATGAGCTGGCCATCAGCGCTGCCTTTTCCATTCCCCGAAGACGCCCAATCTCCAGACGCAGAGACAGCCCCAGCGTGTCTGGTCAATGTATACGTCCCTGGGGATTGTTGGGTACACTTTTGCGGGGGTGGAGGTGGATTTGTACTCGAAAAGACCCATTGGACAGCATCCGCCTCATCGGATTGTGTGTCGTCTGTTCCGTCGAGGACGACCTTCATCGTCTGGCCTTTTTTGTAATAGAATGTCCCGAGACGATGCCACCCAGAAGCGAGTTTTTGCTGGTTCAGCGAAAAATGATGACGTTTTCCGTTACCATCGTAGACATTGTAGTCAGCATCTGTGGTCCGGTTGACCGTCTGTCGAAAGTGAACACTGACATCATATTGCCCATCGTATGGCGCAGCAACCTGCCATGTCGCCGTACCAACACGCTTGAGCCCTTTCCCCTGGTGGCTAAGATATCTGTAATTGTTATTGTACCCACCAACGTTCCACGTCGCCCACGCGTTGCCAGTCTCAGAGTATCCAGGCTGGTTATTATCGATGATCTTCTGCCACTTTTGAGCCGAGACATCAGACCCAAAAACACAAACGAACAACATCAAAAAAGAAGAGAATGGGAACCATCGCATCTCGCTCACTCCACTTGACTCTGAGGACTTTGCAAACACCTTTTTCAAAAGGGATATTTTCAAAGGGTATCAGTCATCGATGGCAGAAGCAAGACCTTGCGCTCTCTTGCCGAGCGCACGTGAGATATCCCATATCAAAGGTGGGTAGGTTTTGATGTACGCATCGACAATTTCATTTGCGCAACGTATCACCGCCGGTTCGTCTTCCTGCAACACCTGGTAGAGCGAATGTTTTCCTTCCTTGTGTGTAAACAACGAAGCAGCAGGAGACGTCGGGTATGGGTGCTCGTATAGATCGAGCTGCGCTCCTCGGTAGGTGAAACGCCACCATGTATCAGCCCATCCAGGCCTCGTCAACGGCTTCAACTTACATCTCATCTTCTTTTCGAGCTGTTTGTGGACAAATGACAACCTCTCCACATCCACCACAAAGCGAAGATACACACCCTTCCGCGCTCCCTGCTCAGCGTACTCTAAAAAATGGGAGTACGATGGTGTCGTATGTTCCAAGACATAGGACAGCGCTGTTGGCAATGTCGAAGCCTCCCACGTACAAAGCAATCCCTCGATCCTCTGCCACTGCTCAGGCGAAGCAGGTTCTACCAACAACCCACGTAGTCCCGCAAAATCCTGATGAAGTGTAGTCCCCGCGTCCTCACGAAGACGTACCAGCTCATCACACAGGGACTCGATCTTTTGGATTGTGTACTCTCCCTCCCACCACAAACGAAGCCTCTGCAACACCCCAGGCATACTAGACTCTCCTTTCTATCCCCATCCCTTGACACACAAACCCCTCACGGCAAAGCAAAGCCTTATGGGGACCGACAGGCGCTATTTTTACAGACTTTGGAATCTGGACAACTGTTATTGCACCCTCCACAGAACTTCGAGTTATACCGGGTATCAACACACGCCCCACCACAACACGTCAACGGCGCAGGACAACAGCTGCTCCCACAAACAGGTGTCCCTGCGGGACATTGACTGCACGTCCCTTGGATACACAACATATTCACAGGACAGGCGTTCCCACATACACCACAGTGCTTGGGATCGAGCTGTGTATCGACACATGCTCCACCACACTCTTCGCCAACACTGCAAACACACTTTCCAGCCTGACAACGTTGACCAGGGATACATGGATTGTTACACGCTCCACAGTGCAAAAAAGAAGCCTTTACATCGACACATTGCGTACCACAAAGGGTCTCGGTGGATTTGGCACATTTGATTTGACACTTGCCCTCAATACACTTTTCGCCTTGCTGACATGCCGCTCCGCAGCCGCCACAGTGGGATACATCGACACGGGTATCGACACATCGACCACCACAAAACGCCTGGTATGTCTGTGGACACACACACGCTCCTTGTTGACACACCTGAATCCCCGGACAAACCTTGCCACACGCACCACAGTGTTGTTTGTCGTCCTGGAGCTTGACACACAAACCGCCACACTTTGTGAGCGAAGTATCCGCACAATCACACTTGCCCTCCTTGCAAGTCAATCCACTCGCGCAGATATACTCGCACTTTCCGCAATGTAGACGATCATTTTGAAGGTCCACACACACATCACGACATAGAGACAGGTTACCAGGACAAACACATTGTCCCCCCTGACATTCTCGTCCAGCAGGGCAACGCTTTCCGCATCGTCCACAGTGCTCATTGTCGCGCTGAAGATCGACACAGCCACCATAACAAATCGCAGGTGTATCTTTTGGACATCTCCCAACACAATCACCAGCTGCGCAATACGTCCCCGAAGCACATTTTCGACCACACTTTCCACAATGTAGGACGTGATGTTGCGTATTCACACACAACCCATCACACTTCTCTCTCCCATCAGCACAAGCACATTGTCCACCTTTACAAAGCTCACGTCCCTGACATCGAGTCCCGCACTTTCCACAATGATTGATATTCGTTTTGGTCTCGTAACAACCACCGTAGCAGACATCTGGTGTGGCCTTTGGACAATTTGCGATACACTGGCCTTCACTGCACAGGCTACCTTTTGGACATGTTTTTCCACATTGGCCGCAATGATCGGCATCGCTGCTGAGTGAAACACATCGCCCATCACACTCTCGCAAACCGTGAGAGCATCGACATCGTCCGTCTACACAGCGCTGATCACTTCGGCAGGCTGAACCACAACGCCCACAGTGTTTGGCGTCTGTGTTGGTGTCCACACAAGCTCCATAACACACAGAAGGCGTAGAAGGCGGGCACTTCGTCTCACACTGTCCACTCGCACAACGTTGTCCATCCTTACAGATGGTCCCACAAGCCCCACAGTGAGAGCCGTTCGTTTGTGGCTCAACACATTGCCCTTCACAACTGATTTGGCCAGGAGGACATGTACACTGACCTTCGATACACACTTGACCGGCAGCGCATGCATTTCCGCAAGCACCACAGTGTGTGCGCTCATAACGTGTGTTGACACAAGCACCTTCGCAGATCGTAGGCGTTCCAAGTGGACACTTCGTGAGACATCGTCCAGAGACACAGAACTCCTCAGAAGCACAAGCGTTCCCGCACTGACCACAATGTGCAGCGTTTGTGGAGAGAGACACACACGCTTCACCACACAGGCTCTGCTCAAAAGGACATGTACATTGGCCTTGTGTACATTGTTGTTCGGACTCACACTTTTGATCACAGCGTCCACAATGCGCCTTTGACGTAAGCAGGGAGACACATTGCGTACCACATCGTGCTGTCCCCTCTGGACATAGACAAAAAGATGCCTGACAGGTCTTGCCATCGGAACAATCGGCGTTTGTCGTACACTCACTTGTAGGCCCACACGCGGACACATACAACAAAAGACCTAAGACAAGAGAAAAGAGAGTATATTTCATAATTTGCGTTCTCCTGTTAGGTTGCTTTAAGGTGTGGAGATCTTCCAGATGAAGGTCTGTGTGTTGGTGCCAGCTTGTGGAGTCACCTGGAGATGACCAAACTGAGAGGGAGTTGAACCTTTCGATGTATATCCAGCAACATACAGATTCCCACCGTTGTCGAACTCCAACAATAATCCCGCATCACTTCGACTCGCACCGGCTTTCTCTGCCCAGAGCCAATTGCCAGTGTTCTTGTCCACCTTGGCAAAGAAGATGTAGGAAGAACCAGACGTCACCAAAGAGATGGGACCAAATCGCGCTGTAAGATAGAAGTGACCGGCAATATAGGGATTCCCCTGCGCATCCACAGTGACTCCATACCCGCGGCTGCTCGTGCCGCTACCACCAGTGGTGACCCATTTAAAGGTACCATTGGTGTCGACCTTTGCCAAAAAGATGCCGCTCTGTCCGGGTGGGTTGGCAGTGATGCTGCCAAATGTACACGGCTTCGCGCAAGCTCCGGAGATATAGAGATGTCCAGCTTGATCGGAGACCAAACCACCAAAGTAATTGCGACTCGCCCCCCCCATCTTTTTCGCCCACATCCACGCACCTGTTGTGCCATTCATTTTTGCGATGAAGCCGAGCTGCGAGTTTGCAGTGAGGGTCGTGCTGCCAAACTTCACCGTTCCAGAGAACGTCCCCAATATATAAAGATGGCCATTGGCGTCCACGGCGACAGGACCGGCGGTCATATTCGATGTCAGATCTGTCGTAAGCTGCGCCCAGTCCGTTGTGGGATTCGTTCCTCCAACAGAGAAACGAGCGCCACCCAATTGGTTGACATTTTTCGTGCTCGTTACGCTCTTTGTCCCAATCGTCGAAATCCCAGAGCCACTGACGAGATAGGAGAGATACATCGCAGAAGTTCCAAAAGTACCGATATCCCCAATGCTTTTTGTGTAGCCACTGCTAGCAAATGAGTTTAAAAAGGCCCCATTACTTGGGTTCATCAAGCTGTAGAAGATCTGTCCAGGCTGCTTTGTAAAAGATTGGCTACCCAACGTCACACTTCCGTTGAAATATCCAGCTGCATAGAGTTTGTTTCCAGCGCTCTTCACGCTATTGACAATGCTACTTCCACCACCAATTGTCTGCGCCCAGCGCCAACTTCCTGTTGGGCTCAGACTCGCGATAAACCCATCCCGACTGTTGGCTGGCTGCTTGACAATGGAACCAAATGTGATGGGTTTCGAAAAAGCCCCGCTGAGGTACACGTTCCCGCTCTGATCGAGTGTCATCATTTTCAGTTGTGAAGATGCCTGCTCCTGGATCAAACGAACCCAGCCACAAGAAGTCGATGTCGATTGACACGTTACACACTTACCAAAGCGACACAACTGACCACTCGGACACTCAGAAGAAGTACGACAACTGTCACATGTTCCATTGCGACAGAGTTGACCACTCGCGCACTTTTTACCACATCCACCGCAGTGATTAACATCGGTGTTTGTATTCAAGCACGCTCCACCACAACAAGAGGTCCCTGAGGCACACTTATTCCCGCACTTTCCGCAGTGGTTGTTGTCCGCGTTGTAATCCCGACATGTCAGCTGACAACATTGTTTGCCTCCACTACAAGCGTTCCCACAGCTACCACAGTGTGCGTTTGTTGTGAACGTCACACACGAACTGTTACAACATGATTGACCTGACGCACAACGTCTTCCGCACGCTCCACAGTGAGCAATATTCGTTGTTAGATCGCGACAACTCCCACTACAGCAAGATTGACCAGAAGAACACTTCTTCCCACAAGCGCCACAGTGATTTGCGTCCGTCTGGAGAGCCTTACACACCCCCGCACAACACGCAGAACCTGACGCACATCTCCTGCCACATCCACCACAGTTGTTAGCGTCTGTGGTTGTATTGACACATGTTCCACCGCAACAGGCCGAGCCAAAGGCACACCTGTTCCCACACGCACCACAGTGATTGATGTTACTTTGGAAGTCCACACATGCTCCCCCACAGCACGATTGCCCAGAAGTACAGGTCTTTCCACAGGCACCACAATTTGTAGAGGAGGTCTGTGTGTTGACACACCCACCTGCACAACACGATGTGCCTGTTGCGCATGTCCTCCCGCACTTCCCGCAATGATTAGCGTTTGTATTAAGATTGACACAGACAGCACCACAACACGATGTTCCACGACCACACTGTCTGCCACAAGCGCCGCAATGATTGGCATCCGTCGTCAACGACGCACAGGTGCCGCTACAGCAAACAGCCCCTGTTAGGCACTTCTTCCCACACGCACCACAGTGGAGGCTGTTGTTTTTTGTATCCGTACACACATTCTGTCCAGAGGAATCCGCACAGCAATCGATCCCAGCAGGACAACAGCTCGCGCCACAAGCCTTCAGTGACGTTGAACCACACGGGACACACTTTCCAGAGAGACAAACTTCGGCTCCCTGGCATGCCTTTCCACATCCACCACAGTGGGAAGGATCGAGCTGCGTTTGTACACATTTCCCTGCACACAGGGTCGTACCAGGTGCACATGTACAGCTCCCCTTGTCACAAAATTGCCCTGTTTTACAAGTATTCCCACAAGCACCACAGTGTTGGGGGTCACTCTGTGTCAAGACACAGGTATCACCACACGCAGTTTGGCCGACTGGACATTCGAGGACACATTTTCCGAGCTTACAGGTCTCGTTACTTTGGCAGGCTGTCCCACACGCACCACAGTGCGCGCTGGCTTTTTGAAGATCGACACACTCATCGTTACAAGATGTCAGGTTATTCGGGCATTCGCAACGACCTTCAAAACAGACCAACTCCCCCTTACATACGTTGCTACAAGTCCCACAATGACTCGCGTTTGTTTTGAGATCGACACATTGTCCCTGACAATTCTCAAAACCCGCGCTACAAATCCTCACACACTTGCCTGCCTGACAGACCTCCGCGCTCCCACAGGGGTTCCCACAAGCACCACAGTGTTTTGCGTCCTTTTGAATGTCCACACAGCGACCGGCACAGCGAGTCTGTCCGGTGGGGCAAGAACACACGCCTTGTTGACAGACCTCGCCTTCTCGACAGGCGCTCGCACACGCTCCACAGTGGAGACGATTGCTCTTGAGATCGACACACCCACGAAAGCAAATGTCCGGTGTCTTCGCAGGGCATGTACCGAGGCATCCTCCTGCAGCACATAGCTGACCACTTTCACAAGCCTTGTCACAACTCCCACAGTGAAGAGGGTGGATATTTGGATCGATACATTCACCGTGACAGGCGATTAAATCGGAAGGACAGGAACATTTCCCTTGTACACACTTTTGTCCCCCGACACAGGCATTACCACACGCACCACAATGTTTGTTGTCACTCTGAAGATCGGCACATCCCCCATAACAGACCGTCTCCGTTGCATTGGGACACTCACTCAAACAATTTCCTCTCGCGCAAACAGCACCATCGGGACAGGCTCTGTCACACTTTCCACAATGTGCGCGTGTGTTATCAGGATTGAAACACTCACCATTGCATTCGATCTGGCCGTAAGGACAGACACATGCTCCCCCAACACAAAGCGCCCCACCGGTACATTCATTGCCACATTTACCACAGTGGCGAGCGTTGCTTTGTGTATCGACACATGCACCAAAGCAGCTCGAAGGGGTCGGATTTGGACATTTTTGCAAACATCTCCCGGAGGCACACAATTGGCTGTCTGTACAGGATTTGTCACAGCCTCCACAGTGTTTATTGTCCGTAAGCAGATCGACACAAGCTCCACCACACAGGACACGTCCAATAGCACATTGACACTTCCCTTGTACACACTCTTGTCCCGGTGTGCAGGCATTGTCACACGCACCACAATGTTGTGTACTGGTCTGCGCATCGAAGCAACCATCACCACAGCGTGTTTGTTCTTTGGGACACTGGGCCTCACAGCTGCCTTTGTTGCAAAGTTGTCCAGTTGAACAGATGTTCCCACAAGCGCCACAGTGTGCAGTGTCTGACGTCGTATCGACACACTTTCCGCCACAGTCGAGTGTACTCATTGGACATTGACAATCTGCCTGTGTACATGTCTTCCCTCCCTCACAGATATTGCCGCAAGCACCACAGTGCTTGCCATCAGTAAGGAGATCAACACAGGTGTTGTCACACAATGTTGAGGAAGGTGGACAGACACAATAACCCTTTGTGCACTGTTGTCCGGTTGGGCAGGTATCATCACTCTCACACATCGCAGGTGGTGTGGAACACGATGTAAAGGAAAGTAAACTCAGGCACACAAACAAAAAACCAAGACGAAATACGCCCCACGTTGTTCGGCGTGGTGGGTTGGCTTCGATTGTGCGGTTCTCTTGTAGGATGTTGGTCTCCACGGCGCTCTCCTCTTCCTTTCAGGGAACTTGGACCGTTATAGGCATGATATGAGGTGGTATGAACCCTATTCACTATAGCACACATGCATTGGGATTTGTGGCAATTTATCCTTTGGGGCTCATGGGCATGTTCAGGAGCAGAATGAAATGTAGGATGATTGGAGCAGAGGGATCACTTGGCCGGACTCACCAGGATGTACGCTGGTACTACAGAGAGGGTACGCTTGCTAGTGGCGTTGTGTGGATGAAATATACGGGTGACTCGAAGCCCTCACCTCAATACATAAACACACACGAAAGTATATCACTCACCAGTTTTGGCTTCTTTCGCGGGCTCATCTGTTGTTGATGCGTCAGAAGAGCTTGGGTTCTCTTGGGGGATGGGGTTGGTCACCACATCACTGCAGCCATAGGCACCAGAGAGCGCGGTTGTCGCAACGAAGCCTGCAACCGCAAGCTTTCGAGAGACTTTGAATGTGAGCGTTTTTTTGGATTGTTCGGACATAGAAAAACCTCCATTACATAAGAAAAGAACACCAGGACAATCATCAAAAGAATGGTCTCACCTCTTCAAGAGGTCGGGTAACGTGTCCTCCAGGCCTCTTCGGGATCCAACCCCAGAGCCTGAAAACGAGGGAACAAGGTGTCTTCGACGGTCGCATAGAAAATAGCGGCATATCCCTCAGAGGGGAGCGTCCCAAGGTTTGAAGCCCCCTCCTCGAAGGTCAACGCAGTATCGACGAGTTGTTCGAAGATCTCTGGACTACCATGGCAAGAGCGCTCAAAACTCCGAAATAGCGTCGGAAGCAGCATTTGGACATCATCTTTTTGAGTGGCATTCATCTGCTGAAGGAAGTAGGTGAGTGCTTCCCAACCAAAGCGAGAGTGGTACTCTTCGTCACCTGCGATGACTGTTGAGATACGCTTCGCGAGTGGATCCGTTGAGACCTCTGCGAGCACACGCAAAACGGGAACAGAGAGTGTTTCTCCAAAACAACAAGCGGTCAAGATGCTCTTCGCACAAGCCATCATCAAAGGCGCTTCGTTGTACAATGAGAGCGTCTCTGGCGCAATGTCAATATCCCCTCCGCCCATAATTTTGGAAAAGTTTGCGCACAGCTCGGCGTGACGACACTCATCAGTCACCAATCTTGTGGCTGCTCCGATCATATCGAGCGGCGCTCCCAACAATGTAAGGCGATAGAGAAGCTGGCTGAATTGCGCTGTCGATTGATACTCCGCGATGGCACGTTGTGCCCATTGACTTTGCGCAATAGCAAGCTGCTGATTCGTATATTGTTCTGGTGTAAACGACCAATCAACACCTCGCCCCTTGTCCATTAACGCGCGATGGAATTGCGTGAGTGTTGGTTGCTTCGCGGAATAGACGATCGGAAACGTATCGACGTGTTCATCAGGCACGTAAAAACTCATCTCTACTCGCCTGATGTCACTTCTTTTACAGGTTCGTCAGTCGTCGACGCATCAGAGACCTGTTCATTGTTTTGTGGGATGGGATTCGTTGTTGCGCAACCATGTGCACCAATCGTCAAAGCGGTTGTTGCGACAAGGCCTGCAACTGCAAGCTTTCGAGAGACTTGAAAGGTAAGTGACTTTTTGGGTGTTTCAGACATATGAACCTCTCTACGGATGACTTTTCGCCTCCCGCCGTCTTAGCCTTTGGAAGGGGCTTCTTGAGAACCGAGTTCCATTCAGAGACCATCGAGTCTCTCAGAAGTCGCTTATCAAAAATGTATATGTTTTTTTGAACATACCTCACTGAATGGACAGTGTCAACATGCTCCAAGGAAGCGAGAGAGAAAGCTTGAAGCATCCGGCATCCTTGACTTTTATGATCGGAGTTGATATGTCCAAACCATTGTTTACAATGTCCATTTCAACACGAGAGGTAGTGATATGTGGCAACGATGTATGCTCGTGATGTACCTGATGACCATTGGTCACAGTGCCCTGGCCGCAGATTTTTACATAGATCCGGCATCTGGTAACGATAACAATTCAGGCTCCAAATCCAAACCTTGGAAGTCGCTGCAGGCCGTTTTTGATGGCAAAAAGATACAGACACAAGGGTGGCCAGCTCTGCCTTACAAAGCGGGTATGACACTTGTTGACAAACATCCAGGTGGTGTTGTCAAACCAGGGGACACGCTCTGGCTCCTCTCTGGATACTACGGAGCCATCACCATAAGTGGCCACTACAACAAGGGCGTTATTACCATCGCAGCAGTGCCAGGACACACACCACAATTGAAGACTTTGTTGGTTCGCGCGAGCAGTCACTGGAAGGTCAAAGGCATCCATGTCAGTCCCTCTTTTGCCCCTTCATACGAGAGAAAGACAGCCGTTGTGATCCAATCACATGGCTACAATGGCCCTGTTCGGGATATCACCCTCGAAGACGCCAAAATCTTCTCCGTCAAAGACATCAAGCCATGGACCGCGAGTGATTGGAACAACAAAGCGGTGAATGGCGTTCAGGCTTCAGGCTCACGTATCACGATCAAAAACAACGTCGTCAAAAACATCAACTTTGGCATCTCCGTGACAGCGAAAGATTCAATGATTGAAGGCAACTTGGTCGAGAACTTTTCAGGGGATGGACTTCGAGGACTTGGGGACAATTGTGTTTTTCAGTACAACACAGTCATGAATTGTTACGATGTCAATGACAACCATGATGATGGGTTCCAGTCGTGGTCCGTCGGAGCAGACGGCAAAGTTGGAACGGGTGTCGTCAAAAATGTGACGTTACGTGGCAACACTATCATCAATTACACTGATCCCAATCAGCCTCTACGAGGGCCCCTTCAAGGGATTGGGATGTTTGATGGCACCTTTGATGGATGGGTCATCGAAAACAACGTCATCATCGTCGATCATTGGCATGGAATTTCTTTGTACGGTGTCAAAAACTCACGCGTTGTCAACAACACGTTGATGGACCCCAATAGCACGAGGCCAGGTCCTCCCTGGATCAAGATGACCAAACACAAGAATGGGACGGCTGCCTCAAACTGTCTCGTTCGCAACAACCTGACACCATCCCTCAGTAATGACAAGGCCGGTGTGAAAGAAGACAACAACATTGTGTACAAAGATCCTACAAGCTTGTTTGTCTCTCCAGGCACATACGATTTACATCTGCTTCCAAACAGCGCAGCTATCGATAAAGGGAGCAGTGACAAAGCACCTGCATTGGATAGAGATGCCTATCCACGCCCCTTTGGAAATGCCATTGATATTGGAGCTTATGAATGGCACACCAAAACCAATCCTCCCACAGAACCACATATAGACGCAGGTCCAGCCGATGACCCTCCCCACGAGGTGAAGCCGCAAGAACCGACTTCACCAGAACAGCTCCAGACAGAGAGCGACCAACAGGACACAGCGCCGGTGGAGTTGATACCAACGGAGAAAAGCATTCATCCAAAAGACGCAAGTGTTCCAGAGCATCCACACACAGTAGAGGCACCTCACACGAAAGAAGAGACGAAGCAAGACAACGAACCACTTCCAACACCGAAAGGACAAGGTTGTAATTGTAATGTGCAATCAAGTTCATCTGACTCGCTCTGGCTTTTTTTGTTGGTGCTGATGGTTTTTGTGGTACGCCCTCGACAATAACTGGGGACGAATTCCCACATACTGCTGGAGCTAGGGCAAGTTTCCACTTGCCCCTTGCAGCTGCCGCGCTTCGCTTGCCTTACAACTGCCGCGCTTCGCTTGCCTTGCAACTGTCGCGCTTCGCTTGCCTTGCAACTGTCGCGCTTCGCTTGCCCTCTACAACTGCCGCGCTTCGCTTGGCATAGTGGGTTTGCCACCCACACCCGCTCGGGGGCGCTGCCCCCGAACCCCACGATACTACGTATCGTTTGTGTTCCGCCTTCGGCGGGGAGGTCATATTTGGGCGATGCTGTGTTTCGTCAGGAAGACTTCGGACCAACGTCGCAAGACAATATCGCCTTCATCGCGTTGTCCTCCCGTAATCCGAAGAAATACCCCCTCTTCCAGAGCAAATGATACACCAGGAAAATCTTTTGCGTATACAACAGCACAATCCTCTCCGTTTACAAGTTTTCCTGTAAAACCATATCCTCCTCGCAAGGCTTGAACTTGCACCTCTACGTCCTTGCTCTCTTTTGTCGAGGAGATATCCATCCAGTACGTGTCACAATATTGGCGAACGTCACACCAAGAACACATATCATTTTTCAAAGAGAGTGCGGGAACAGAACTCACGACTTCGAGGTAATGTGCTACTTTGATAGAGATCTCATCTTCCATGGTTATCAGTGTTTCAACATCGACTCCCCAACATCTCGTTTCATTGAGATAGTAGATTTCTGCACGGGCGGGTACAACGCCAGTACAACTCCACCACAACAAACAGTAAAGCATCACCTGTTCTTTGTGGGTATCATGCACCTTTCCAGTTTTGTAATCCGCAATGACAACCTCCTCTCCTTCCTTATAGATGACATCTACATATCCACAAATAGGTATGTTCGGATGTTCCAGGTACACCTCCGAGAGCGAACGCTCTCGCTGTAATCGGTGTACCAAACTCGAAGCTCTGTCTCTTCTTGGATTCTGTTCTTTTGTTGTGTTCTTTTGTAAAGCACGATGAGCTTGCGAGGACAGACTTCTCAACTCAGCATGTTGATAGTGTTCTTGGAACAAACGAGCGCACTCGCGAAACACCTCATGGGGTGTTTTACGTATCACAACCCCTCTCCCCCGAGGGTGATTTTGCAACGTTGTTTGCAAATGAGTGAGTTTTTTCTCAATGAATGTCAAAGGCTTTAATGTTTTGAGAACCTCACGAAACGCTGGACTCCTCCTCTTTGGAAAACCCACCTCCTTGAGCGCTTTAAACAACACCTCCAATACCTCATGGACAATTGTGCCAACCTCTGTGGCTTCGCTTGGCTTTGAAGGAAAACGCTCAAAATCTCCATATCTAGAACGCTCTAGCTGCCACTGTAGAGGGCAACGTTCGAGTACTTTTAGTGAGGAGTAACTGAGCACGGATCGGTTGGTTCTCCACTCCGTAGGACCTTGCAATGTGTACATATCGCTCATCTTGAAGAACCATTGTCAATGAACTTCTCGAGCTTCCCACTGGCAGTTGGTAAATCAAACTCCAACTCGTAGGCATTCAAGCACTCTGCAAGCTCCATATCAAGCAGCGAAGCATCCAATACATCTGAAATACCGCTCTCAAGCGCGAGGAAAGGATGAATGACATCTAACCATAAATCCACCCCTTCCTTGATGTGGACAACCACAGGTATCTCAAGCTGCTCTTCCTCAATCAACATGTTTCGAGTGTATCGTACATTCTTCAGCTTCAACATGTCACATAACCGCTCTGTGAGATAAGCAGTACGTGTAGCATCTTGCACAGGAAGTATTCCACTCCGCACGTACTGAACCAGTGAAAGTCCAAGATGACGGTGTAATGCTCCATGGTAGTGTTTATTTTGATAGCTACTCAAACAGTCATAACAAGAAGAATCGCAAGAACATCCTGACAAAATCGACTCTGCGACGGCAAAGATCTCCTCAAGAACACTAGGTTGACCAATACTGCGTGCATATCCCGCGCCGCCTGCGAGCTTATCATACAAGTAAATATCGGCGCAGTGACCATTCATGTCCTCGACAGGGCTCCAGTTTCCTAACAACTCACCTTCTTCGACTTGCAAGACACGACACGCAGCCAAACACAGCACTTCGACCAACGTCGTCAACGCTGAACGCCCCTCAGCAGATGTCACTTCGCACTTGAAAGGACGTGTAAACTTCAACCTCATCAAAATCACATCAGTGAGAAAACGATGGCCAAGGAAAAATGGTCCCACAGGGTGTCCATTACATACAACCCCTTCCTGCGTAGGATGCTTGTGTGGACGAACTTTTCCTTTCTTGTCAAACAAAACAGACTTTGTGAAATCTTTCCCGTATTTCGGTTCAGCTCGACCACAATCAGGACAAATCATGAACCCTCGATCTCCAAGACCTTTATTCACGACCACAAGAAAGTCGGGCCTCGCAACAGCCTGTAGTCGTTCATCAAAGCAGTGAAAATCCCAGTCTTGGATATGCTTGACCTCCATCCTCGCTTTTGAAGCAGAGCCCGCCCAATCCATCGACCCTCCGTCTGCTTTTTTGTCTTCGAGGTTGACATCAACAGCAAACCCCGGCGGGACCAAAAATGGCAAGCGAAACAACTCAACCTCCCCACATACAGGACAACAATCCCTGGGAATTGGCTTGGGAGCAACTTCGACATACCCACAATGGTCACACGCCAGATAGTGGGATGCCTCCTCAAGGAGTGTACTCAGTGAAGAGATATAGGGTGAATACAACGCCGCCGAACGAAAACGTTTTTTGTCAATGACCAGCTCACGACCTGGTGCATACTCACTGAGCGCGATCTGCAAGTCTCGGCTCGGAGAATACCGAAACTCAGGGCGGTGTGGAGACTTCCACGCCTGGCGTCCTTTCAAAACGTACAAGGAGACAATATCTGAAGGGAACGCATAGCGTGGAAAAATCCCTCTCTCAATGAAGGTCTGTAAAAGATTTTCCTTGAGACGATGTTCCAACACACCAATCTCAGCGACAGTGAGTTCATCCTCCTCTTTTTCGTACAGCTCGAGAGGAAGTTCTTTTCGCAACAACACCAGAAGCTGCTCAACACATGTTGTTACGACATCCTCTGTGTCAATCTCTTCACCCAAAGCATGACTGCAAGCAGGAGCCCATCGTCGAATCTCGTCCATCAGCTTTTGTTTATGAATAGCCAACCATTTCGAAAGTTTGACAAAAGAGCAGTCTTTTTTTTCGTCTAAGAAGTCCTCTACAGAACCAAGCGCCTCAAACAACTGAGAACGTTTCGTGCTGCCCTCAACCGCCTCGTGAAAAAACCTTTGAACGAGATACGCATACGCATGACGCCTCAGGATCTCTTGGTTCTCAACATACACAACGGGAGGACGCACATCTCCAGAGATGATCTTCTCGGGATTGTCGAAATAATACGAATCATGTGTCCAGCCATGAGCGTACGTCATAACAGAGGCGATCGAAGAACCTCGACGACCAGCACGACCAGCACGTTGCTGATAGTTGGAGACATGTGGAGGCACATTCCTGAGCGCCACCGCACTCAGTTGACCAATGTCGATCCCAACCTCCATCGTCGTGGTACAGCTTAAGACATCAATCGAGGGTCCTTCTCCCACTGCGATATCTTGAAAGCGCAACTCATACTCTTCAGTCAGCGCGTAGGCTTCGCTATCATCGACATTTGACAGCTGCGCCGAGTGCTCCATCGCGACCAGACCGAAGGGCTCGGCGTTGCTCTCCGCGATTGCGCGCTTCACCTTGTCCCGGTAAAAGCCGGAGCGCGCATCCAACAGCAAAGGTGCGTGGTGAACAGAGATAAGTTGTCCACAACAATTGGGACACACATGCCTTATATGATCGACATAGAGGCGGTTACACGTCTCACACTGAAACCATTCGTCATCCAATCGCATCTTCAACAGCAAAGAAGCAGGGTTGAGATATCGACCTCGATCGAATGTTCGCGTAAGTGTGCTCTTTCTCGCCAACTCGAAGAGCCAATTCGACACCTCTGTGTATGTAGCCTGCTCAGGTAGCAGCTTCTCCAAATATTCACGAAAGCGTCTTGGAATGATAGTGCTGTCCCTAAAGATCCCCATCGGCTTATCATAGCTTGCATCCGCAAGTGCATGTCTCGATGCACCCGGAGGCATAAAGCAATTACGCTCCAGTTGTACTCTGATCCAATGACGCAATAGGATACGCGCTTCTTCATGGGATAATTTTGTAGGCAATGTACTCTGCATCGACTTCCAGATCTTTGAATTCACCTGGACTGTCGCCATCCCCAAAGACCACAGAGAGTAGAACTTAAAAGTAAACTCTGCGTAAAGCATCTTTGCATACGGCAATTTAGGGCTGATATAACCCTGTTGTGCAAGATTGAGCACCTCGACGAGCGTCTCCCCCGCAGCCAAACGCAAGTCATGATGAAAGTCATCAGGTTTGGCCTCTGGGAACAAATCAATGTTGTACTCATTACACACCCACAATACAGCTGGATACAGACGATCAAGTCGCGGCTCTTGGCTCAGCCCCTCAAGCGCACGCGCAGCCAACACCAGCACTTGGCGAAAAGCATCTTTTGAATGGCTGGACTCCAACGCAGGCGCAAGACGAGCTGCTTTTTGACGACCATCACTAAACACCAACACTTTTCGTCCTCTGTTTGGCAACACGATAGGCGAGTGTTGACTTCTTTTGATCTCTTGTAGTGACTTGATCTGTGGTGGTTGCTCCGCAAATTGGGTCTCGATGAGCGATGTAAAGGGAGGCTCACCGAGCGTTCGAAATGTCTGGAGCTTTCGTTTCTCTCCGGCCTCATAGGACTGACATTCAGGACAACAAGTAAACTCGGCTTTTCTGCTGCCTTGCTGATGATCTCGAGGTAGCCAAATAGAACGAGACTCCTTCTCGTCAAACTGCATCTTTGGATCCAAAAAGCCCGTCTTCAAGTGGACGCGGACCTCTTCACAGATGGGACTTTGCTGGGGGGATGGCAAGAACTCTATCTTGTCAACACTTCCTTCTGGCTCGCCCCACAAGTAGTCCAGCTCTGCAAATGTCTGTTCCTTTCGTTTGTACGCAACCATATACGCCAACCCACAGCTACGGCAGGACGCCAACTCAAACACGCGACTCTCACAAACATCACAGCGTTGTCGTGGTCCAGCAAACATCTTTCCAACAGGACTTGGTGCGCCTTCGTTTGCTGGACAATGGCGATTGATGCACGCAAACAACCCATTCAAACCCCGAAACATCATATGCAATCGCGT
This sequence comes from Deltaproteobacteria bacterium, assembly GCA_002731275.1. Taxonomy (GTDB): domain Bacteria; phylum Myxococcota_C; class UBA6777; order UBA6777; family UBA6777; genus UBA6777. The sequence goes on from PCBK01000020.1 coordinate 29,848, forward strand.
AGGGATCAAACCAGGCTCATCACTCTTGGGTTTCGCGAGCGTTCCCAATGTCAGCAAAACCTCTGTCGCACGACGACGTTCATCACTCTCAGGAAAGATTTTGTGTGCAAGTTCATCGAGTGAACACGCACTTCCCGATGTCTCAGCGAGGACCATATTGACAACAGGCAGCCGCAATAGCCAACGATATAAGTTTCGAAACACTTCCTCTTCGGATTGAACAGACTCATGCTCTGCACCAAAGTACGCAAAAAGAGGCTGTAAAGCCCCCTGTAGTGCATCCACACTCGAAGCTTCATGTAAACCTTCCAAGTCAACATCGACCAGCGCTGATGCGAAGTCACCTTTCCCAACGCCAACAGGTTGAGGGACCTCTCTCTCACTTGTGATCACCTGGAATTGTTCAGGTTTTTTCCCCGTCAAATCAGCAGAAAAACGACGCACGACCTCTTGCGCCTCCTCGCCAGAGCCCAAAGACGCACTTGTGCAGATGACCCGAAACTTTGAGGCGTCTCCAGAGATCCCCAAACGAGCAAGTAGACGACGTATTAACAACGCGACCTCAGCGCCTTGCGCCCCTCTGTACATGTGCGCCTCATCGATGACGAGCACAAACTCACTGCCATCCTCAGCCAACCACTCCCTCGTCTGCTCAAACAACGGGCGCTCAAACGGTCTCATCAACATATACTCTAACATTGAGTAGTTGGTTACGAGAATATCGGGCGCTCCACCCTCACCCGTCGCAGGGTTGTGGATCATCTCATGCCTTGTAAATAACTCACTATCCTCTGGACCTGTGAGGAGTCTCTTGTCCCAATTTGGATCAGGTGCAAGTTGACCTTTTCTCTTCCCTCTCGTGATACGTCTCTCGCCGATATGCTCCTCTCCCAAGAATCGACGAAGGTCTTTGGCTGGATAGCGTCCTCTTGCACGTAATTCAGACTCCAACTCAGGTGCAAGATCCAAGTAATACCGAAGCAAAGGCTCAACACGTCCACCATCTTTTTGTCCCTTACGTGGACCAGGATAGCGTGTGCGACTCGTGTACATTCCAAACAGTGGGTGGCGTTGGTTATTGGGCAACGCATGAAATATATCCCTCAGCTCAGCGTTCCCAAACAACAGACGCAAACGAGACAGTTGATCGTTGACAAGCGCGTTCATAGGATACAGAATCAACGCCCGTACCGCGCGCTTTTGATAGCTCTGAGGCCGCGTCGATACCTCCTGGTACAGTTGACCCAGCAGCGGAATCAAAAAGCACTCCGTCTTCCCTGATCCCGTACCTGTCGCAACGATGAGATCTTTCCGGTTGGAGAAAAAATGTTGAAATGCATCCCCTTGATGCTTGTAAAACTGCGGATACAGTAAAGTCTTTCCACCTCCCCCCTCGACATGAACCTCCGTCAACTCCGACAAAAATTGCCCAAGCTGTTTGTCACAACCTAATGACGTATACGTTTTGGATGAAAAGGGATACTTTGGTGTCGTCTCGATAAACGGCTCTTGTGCGATGAGTTTGCGATTCTCTGATGAACTCAACAACGATCGACGAGCCCGAATCAATGAAGGGTTCTTAAGAGGATATGCGCTCTCAATGTACGACTGTAACTGCTTTCTCAAACGTGCAAAGAGACGGGTGGGTGTGTACTTGGAGTGTGTATGATCTTCGAAGAGACCATCTCCCTCCTGTATCATCTGAGGGCCATCTTTCCAAGGCTTTGTATGCTCATCAGAAGCAGGTCCAACGTCAGAAACGGGCTCCTGCTGCTTCATCCACGCCGCGAGTGTCGACGCGACTGCGTCATTTAATGCTGTATCATCAATACGTTCGATGAGATCATCAAAGTCTACCTCTTCCTTGAACAACTCATTCAAGAACGCAATGGTCACCTCTTTGATCCCCTCGAATGAAAACATCGCCCCTGGCTTGATCTTTCTGTCGCGAACCCACTCGGCGATCTCCAAGTCGGCGAGTACACCATCTACAGAAAAAGGCTCTAATACGATCTTCATTTGATCTCCCCCATCACTTCCCAATCATCTGTGTCCAAACGTTCCAAAGCAGGATTATCTGTTTCATTCGGGTATATGACCATGAGTCCACGCATCGCACGGGTCATCCCGACAAATATCAACTTATTATAATCTCGACTCCGTTCTTCGAATTCAGCTTCTGTGAGCGTCTCCTTTGAAGGAAATGTCCCCTCACCTAACCCACATATCACAACAGCGGGGAACTCCAACCCTTTCGCAGAGTGAAGCGTCAACACCTTCACTTCGGGTGTAGAGATATCCAACTCTCGCCCCTTGAAGAAACGAGCTGGCACACCCTGCTCTGTGAGTGCTTTGGCGACAAGCTCCCCCACGTCGGATTTAGGAACCAGCACACCACATGCACCGACCTTCAAGCGAAGGTGCTTGGACATTTGACGGACGAAACGAGCTGCCCAAACAGCCTCTTCCTTGCCAGCATCACAACGAATGAGCAAAGGCATCGGTCCATGATGTATACAATCCGATCGACCTAAGTCTTCGGATTCTTCTGACTGTTGTAATGGGAGCGCAGCTTGTTCAATTTCGAACGTCGAACGGTAATTGTGCTTGAGATAACGTGTGCGCCCCTTAAACTGAAGTGCGGGATGGATCGAGTGGAGTGATTGACCTTTTGTGTGGATGGATTGCTTCACATCAGCCGCAAAGAAGATCCCATCAGGTTCCTTTGCAAGCTCCGCCAACAAGGCGAGCGCAACAGGAGAAAAGTCTTGCGCTTCGTCGACGATGACAAAGTCAAAACGCTTGGCATACATGCCTTCCTTGACCGCATCAAGCGCTTTTTGTCGAAGCGTCTCCCAAGAGACATACTCTCCCTGCTCCAGTTCTTTGGTATACACTTCGTACAGTGACCACACAGCCTCACGCATACTCTTGTTGAATCCAACTTTTCGACCCGCTCGACTTGCAACGAGGTAAGCGTCCAAACTCTCAACTTGTTGCCCCTCGATCACCCAGCGAAACTCATCGAGGAGATAAGAGAGGGTCAGCTTTTTGATCCGCCGAAGACGTTTATTCTGTTCGAACTCATTGCGTCCAGGTGGCAACCATGTGCGAAGTATCCTCTCAAGTACATTCTTGTTGTACCCAGGAGGCATCGTTTGGAAAGAGAAACCACTCTCCTTGATCACCTCGTAGACGAGCTGATCAATCGTTCGAACCTCCACCCTCCTGGCTTGCTGTTTGCTCAGCAAGCTATCGATGAGCTGTCCATTGAAGTGGGACAGTGAGCGCGTATATGTCGTAAATAATGCGGTCTCTTTCCCTGTGGACTTGGGCATCGTTAACAGTGAACGAATGCGGTATAGCGCCACAGTGCTCTTTCCCGTCCCAGGGCCTCCCTTGACCATCGTCGGCCCCTTTAATGCCCAATCACATAATTTGAGCTGCCGCGGATCTAAGCGCAGCAAGAAATCTTGTAATTCGCCTTGCTTCAGCTTCACCAAATCTTGTGGCGCTTGGAGCACAAGGTCCGGTTGTTGCAGGACTTGATCGACAGGACGAGGAAACAGATTGTCCATCACACGACTGAGTACCTTCTCAGGTACATTTGCGTTGAGCAAGGCCTCCTCACTTTCACAGTGGAGGAGATCTGGGATATAATCGTTGGGGATTTTGAGTTCTTCGAGCCATTCAACCTCTATCGAACGAGGCAAAGGTGTTGCATCGGGTACTTTTTTTGTCGCTTGTTCTTTAAAGGACCACAGCTTCTGCTTTTTGTGCTCGTTAAGTTGTGCTTCGTCGAGTAAGTCTTCCTCTTCATCAGGAAGAAACACAGGCTCCTCATAGTCAACTCTCCCCGTCGTATATGTCTTTTCCGAGCGACGTCGAATCGTCAAGAGGCGTATCCACTCATCACCAAATGTATAGAGAATACGAAAATTCCCCATCCTCAAGCGATAGATATCATGTTGTCCTTTGAGCTTCTTCTTCAGCTTTCCATCGGGAAATGGATCTTTGACAAGTTTATCAATTTTTTCCCACAACATCTTCATATCAGCGCTGGGAAACCCCATTACTTCACTTGAAAAACTCGGCTTCATGTTGAGCTCTCGAACTTTCATCAAGATACCTCCGCTTCAGATACAAACAACACACCCAATCTTCTCTCAAACAACCTCTGAAGCGCCTCAAAAGACGACCTCTTCAAAAGAAACTTCATAGGAAAAGTGTCTCTCATGACATCCTTGATCACAGATAAAAGATATCGATACTCCGGTACTGGGAGCATATTTTCGAGATACAGTAGGACATCCTCTTCAGATCGACCCTCCACATGAATCTTTGTCGGCACATCGTTCAATCGATCAAAAGCATAACATAAGCGGGCGACATCTTCTGGCATACATTCGAGAAAACGAATCCCTTCCCCTCCAGGCTTGGCCAATACATGCCGATACCCACGATCAGCTCGAACACGCAGCAAAGAGAAGGTGCACAGTTCATCGACCCCCTCCCAGCAACGATATTGAAGCCTATCTTTCGTAGGTTGGTAACATTGAGGACGCAGCTCACCAAAGATCTCCCCTAACGATGCGACCTCCTCCGCAAGTTCAACACGGGCTTCCCACGAAGACAACCACTTGTCATCTACAACATCAGCATCGTCGAGTCCAAGCCAATCAGCCAATGTGATCACTCCTCCACCAAGCTGCTCGATCTTCTCGGTGCAAAGAGCAAGCTCACGTGAAACTCGACAGTGTCCTGCGCTCTCAAGAGAGAGACCCAACAACTCCTCCAACATCGAGGTAGGAAGCGCACACAATACACGAATGTGTTCGTCAGGAAAAACAACACCTCGCAAAGGCGCACCCGCAAGAATACCATATCCTCCAGTGAGAATGTCTCCTTGAAGAAGCAATTGGTTGAGCAGCTCGTTTGCGTGCTCTTCTGTGATAGAGAAGAAAGGATCTGCAAACGCCAAAACACGCTTGAGCAAGACACGACGTGTGAGGCTTTTGTGCGCCGCAAGTTCGTGAAGGAGTAATTCAACAACACACCGTTCATCAGACCATGTACGCTTGAAGCCGTAATATGACCTCGACTTTTCAGCCATGTCCGTTGATGTAAGAGCCTTTATCATCGCAACCTCACGCCATGAAATCGTTGAGAAATTCTTCAAATAGCAGAGAGTGTGCCTCAAACATCATCTCATCGAAATCGTTGGGTCTTCGACGCAAACGCTGTCTAGACTTGTACATCGTCCACACCTTTCCATCTGTCACAAAGATACGTTTATACGACGCTCTTCTGGCGATCAAACCGAGCGTATGAAGCAACGAGTGCCCCTTCTCAATGCTGACGAGATCCTGTCCCTGCGCCACAACAAAGAGCAGCGCAGAACACTCAAACCGCCCTCTTTTTCCATGATATTGGAAAGCATGAAGTTCTCGCTGAAATAACACACGTTCATCTTCAACATCTAACGCGACATGAACGCTTCGATACCCCAACATATACGTCACTTCATCGATCCACGTGCCCAAGTGATACCGATCGTGAAGAGACTCTCTTGTCACAGCCCAACTACCTTCCAGCCGGACCTTCGCAGAGGACAAAAATCCACTCGTGAGTTCTTTCTCGTGTTCAAGCACCAACGTGTGACCTTCTCCGCACGTGATCGAGAGTTGACCGCGCAAAAGATGCTCCAACTCTCTCGCAAATGAACCCAACCATGCAATCACATCAAGAGAACCTTCGGCTCCACACCTTCCCAAACTGAATGGACGTGTCTCTAGACCATACCACTCACCCTTCGCACTCCAGTAAGGCGGCAGTGTGAGCATCCATGTCTGTCCATCCCGCGTAAGCCGAGAGAGGTCCATTCGTATACGACATTCTCCTCGGAACTCCGTCGTCTGAAGTGCTTCCTTCGCCCCAAAGATCATCGCGAAACGATAAGGGATGAGAGCTGGCTCGTATTGCTCGACGAGCTCGACAAAGAGACGCTCTGATGACCATTCACCATCTCCTGAGCAGGCTTCGATACCGTACATCCCCTGCTCCAAACCCCCCAATGCAAAGTGACTGCCTTGTCTCAAATCGACGTCGTGCAGTTCGACTTCCTTTCCAGAGGCCACAATCACAGTGACACCGCCTACAGCAGAAGGTTCATGACAGTTCAATGAAACATAGAGGGGATCGTCCACAGCATAACGTTGTAAAAGCTGCCCCTTCGAAGACATACGATACGACCGAGCCGAGAAAGTAGGTCGCAACGTCAACATCTCTTGCTTGGCGAAAAGTCCAAGTGATTCGAGTCGCTCAGACCACGCCTGATCGCGCTGTTCAGGGAGCAACCAAGATAAAACACACCAATCGCCCTCCCACCAAGCCACCTCTTCTTCATCAAGTTGTCCTACCAGCGCAGGAGGTACCAACACAAAGTATTGTTGCCCCACAGACAATACGTTTGACCGCACAATGCGACCCATACCACTCGCATCTTCCTTGAATACAGTCACAACCTCTTGAGAGAGCCCCTCCAAGCGGAGTGTAGAGAGCGCTTCTTGCACATCCTCATCATCCTCAAAACCATCTGCTGTAACGATGTACGACTCCACATCAGGTGGAACACTCTCAAACCAACAACCATTTCGCAGGTTTGACGCCAACATTCGTATCGTCATCTCCCCAGCAGTCACCGTGAGCACACGGATAAAACCCAAGAGACCCTGTAACGGAGAAAACTCGATCGACAATCCACCTCTATCAGCAGCCCTCATCACAAAGGCGCTTGTCCAATCCACGTCACGGCGTTGGGTCTCTGGTGCGACTTCAGAGGTTACCCGTTCATCGAAAAAACCAACGAGTGCACGAGACAAAAACATCCCTTTGCGTTCGCGCTTTTCACCAGGCGTCAGAGACTTTCGCTCCAGAGAAGACCTCGTCTGAACGCGGATATACGGACGCTCTAAGGTGTCCAAAAAGGACGCAAGAACAGTGACTTCATCATCCTCTGAGAGAGAGATGTCTGGATAACGCGTCTTATCCTTGTTGAGAGAGCAAAGGGTCGCACCTTCGCGGCCTCTCTTGCTCAAACGCTTGACGGCGTAGTGACCGAATTCAGGATCGAGACCTGCTCCACGAAGCAAGACGATCGGCTCATCACCGCCACGACTCGGACCAAACTCAAAGACGACGTAGGCTCCATCTTTGAGCCCAGACCTGCCATCATCCATACTGTGGCCAACGATCTGCGCAACAAACATTTTGTTTGTGAGAGACCAGCGTTCGGAGTGGAGCTTCACCCAACCGAGAGGCTCAACATACTGTGAAGGTGCTTTGTCTCCCCACTCACCACCAGGTACAGAAGCCGCGACAGCCTTCAGCGAATACACAGGTAGATGTGTCTTATATTGCTCTTCCTCCGAAGGCTCGTCTTCCAAGACGAGTTCTTCTAAATCAATATCTTCCTTGACGTCCTCCTTTTGGTTGCGTTGGTCAGGCTGCTCTGTAGGGACAGCTTGTCCACGAAATTGATTCAAAAAGGTCTGTGTTTGGGGGAAGTCCAGCAGGAAAGAGCCTATAAACTCCATTGATTGGGCTTTGGGCAAGACCTTCTGGAATTTGCTCAGGCGATAATCAGGGAGACGACTCATATACTTATCAAGCAGCCGATCATCACGCCAAAATGACGGTGAGATAAGAGTCTTTAGCACCTGTTTGATACGCTCACGTTGAGCGAGTCCTGCTTTGATCTCGAGCTTGAAGTTATCCGCTCGTACAGTCCAACCCCCTTCAATGTTGATGGCATATCGCAAGGTCTGATTGACCTTTCCTCCGGCAAACGTCCACCACGTTGTCGAATCTTCTGTAAACGCAAGCGCTGGACCTGTTGTCTCAAGAACAGCCTGCAGATCAGCACGGAACTCTTTGAGGACATCGAGCGCGTTGGACTTCACGTACTTGAAGGCTTCGTTTGAGAGGATGATATCGCGTATCTTTTGGCAGATCTCATAGCCTAACAATTGAGGGATAAAACTCGTCCATTTTGGTTGTGTCCCGAATGTACCGGGCTTCACATACACAGCTCTCTCTGCATGGTCGATACGGATGACATCCCAAGGCCTCCCACTCAATAAAAAAGAACTACTGTCTTCGTAGAGTTGATCCACAAAGGATTGTTCGAGTGAGCCGACTTTATGGCGTGCAGTGTTCTTCACCTCATAGAGGAGTGGCGTTGAGAAGACAGCATACATATCCATAAAATTCTTGCGCCCGAAGAGTTTTTCGGCTTTTTCACCCATCACTAATAAACCGGAGACTCGATCCAAAGACCCATCCTGGATCATCCACTTGATGAGCTCCTTGAACTCGTCCTTTTGGATGCCTGAAAAATCGGGAACACTCGACAGATGCTCCCAAAGTGCAGAGGCCCCAATGCCTTTGGAGGCCAGACACATCGCGAGGACTTGGTGTACGAGTACAGGCCAATGACGCGTGTCGATCTTGACATGCTCAACCCACTTCGACTTGGCGAGCTCGATCAGCGCGATGGCTTGGAGAACAGACTCCTTGGAGGTGCAAAAGAAAAACGTGTTCGCGGCCTTCCCCTCTCGTCGCCCCGTGCGTCCCATCCTCTGCAAAAACGAATTGACAGAGCTTGGTGCGTCAACTTGCAAAACTTTGTCGAGGTCACCAATATCGATCCCCAACTCCAACGTCGAAGTACACACAATACAGGCCGCGCCCCCTTCCTGAAAGTGGGCTTCAGCCTCTTGTCTCTCCTCTTTCGAGATAGAGCCGTGGTGCACATACATATCCACATGGCGAGAGGCCAATCGACGACCGATGTTCTCAGCGAGGCTGCGACTTTGGCAAAAAAGCAAGGACTTCACTTCGCGGGCAGACGCCGCAGCAGACAAAGCAAGCTCAGGTTCAGTCTCTCTATACACAATGGACAGTTGTCGTCTAGAAGGCTTAGCGGGTGGGTCGATGACGATCCCCTCACGACTTGAATCACTCCCTATCCAATCGAGGATGTCATCGGGGTTGCCAACTGTCGCGCTCAAACCAATCCTCTGCACATCAAAACGAGAGAGGCGCATAATCCGCGCCAACACACTCCGTAGATGTGCCCCCCTATCCGAACCTGCGAGTGCGTGAATCTCATCGATGATCGCAAAACGCAGATTCGAGAAGATCTTTGTTTCGTCTGTTTTCTCAGAGATACACATCACCTCCAAGGACTCAGGTGTCGTCATCAATACAGTCGTAGGTCCTCGTAGGAACTTCTTTTTTTGGCTGGCTTTTGTGTCACCATGCCAGACAAAACGGTCCAATCCAACCATCCCAGTGTAGGTCGCGAGTCGGTCCGCTTGGTTGTTCAACAACGCCTTGATCGGCGCGATGTACAGAATCTGCACCCCCTCTTCTTGTCTCGATAACACCTCGGATAAGGCAGGAAAGAACGCCGCTTCTGTCTTTCCGCCTGCGGTAGGAGCGAGGATAATTGCATCTTTCCCGTCGAGCAGTGCCTCACCAGACAACTCCTGCACAGGACGCAATGAGCTCCAACCCAATGTCCTGACAATCGCCTCTTGAAGCAGCTCGTGAAAACGGGAAAAAACGCTCACCACACATCCTCCTCAGGGACCAAATCGTCTTCTACATCCTCAGTCGTCTCTGGCACCTTCTCTTCAAGTCGTTCCCGCTCTGTGTCTGTCATCGACGAAGGAGAGAAATTATACTCTTCATTAGGGACATACTCTTCGTGCTCATCGACGAGATCCATGACCCCTACAAACTCGCGTAAGAATTGCCTTGGGACGATCCCAACATCCCCCTTAAAGCCCTTGGTGACTTGTCCAACCAATTGCTCGATAAAAGAATCCGTGACCTTTTCTTCGAGGATAGCCCGTTTGGCAGACGGATAAATGGAACGCAATCTCACCGCGACATTCCGCAATCGCTCCTCATTGAAGGGCGATAACTCGAGCTGTGGCTGCCGCATACTTGCAAATGCACCCTGTTTTTTAAACTCAATTCGTTGGTGAAGTGGTTCCAAGCCTGCGACACCCTTTTTGGTGTCAAAGAACTCTTTTGTACCTGTGAAAATCCATAACAACCCAGGAAAATCGGAGGTCGCGTCGTGGATCTGGCGTAGACCATTTAGCGACTTTTTGCGAACATCCCTCCTCATTCGTAGGATGGTTTCAACCTCATCGACGACGATCAAGAGCCCTTTGTATCCTGCGGCTTTTACAATGGCGAGGACACCACGTAGATAATCGAGCGCGTCGCGGCTTGAGATGTCTCCCTTGATCCGGGCGAGTCTCTTGGCCGACGCCGAGACATTCTGAGAGCCTCCAAGCCACGATAACAACGCCCCTGCATCCGCGAAGTTATTCTCTTGCTTGAGACGGAAGATCGTTTGTACAGCGCGCACAAAGTCCTCGGAGGCTTTCCCGCCTGTCAACGACAACAACTCTTGGTTGAGTCGATCGTGTACTTTATCATCAAAGTCGTCGGCCTCTTCATCTTCACCGACCTCGATCAATCCATCTTCAATTCGACCGATCCACTGGTCCAAAATGTCACCAAACGCGCCTCGACCACATGTCTTTGTGGATAACTCTTGCATGACCTTTCTGTAGACGTCGTTGAACCTATGAAAATGTAGGTCGTTATCAGAGACGACGACAAAACTCGTCGCAAAACCTCGTTCACGGGCGTCGAGAGTCGCCATTTTAGACATAAATGTCTTTCCACATCCATACCCACCACGTAGAAACTTGATCGCGCCTTCACTCGACTCTGCAAGTTCTATTTGACGATGAATTTCCTCTCTGACTTTTTCAACACCAACAGCAAAGTGCTCAAGGCCTTTATCGGGGACAGCTCCTTGACGAAGGCGCTCAAAAATATGCTCAGTTTCTCGGCTCATAACATCTCCTTCTCTAACAAGGTTCTTCTTCTATCAGCATTCTCTTGTGCGTTTGCGATCCTCTTGTCCGAACCATGTGGGCTCTCCCCCTCCCAGCATAACACCGCCCCTTCGATGTTATCTTGGTATTGAGTTGCGTCTATAGGCTTCTTCTTGGTCACAAACAAGATGATCTTGTTGTCCTTTTTTGGTGTGATGACCCCTCTGTACAGTGCGTGTGCAGAAGCATAGCCCCAAAGCTCCGCGAGGGTGTTTCGATTGTACAATTCACGAACGACCAGTTCTTCAAAAGAGACGGGCATACCATCCTCCTTTCTTACCCCTGAGATATCTTAAAAGACTTCTCCTTTTTTCTCACGGATATATTTGAGTTTACCCTTCGCGCTACGAACACGGACACGAAAGGGTAGATGCTCCTGTAAGCTCTCAAGATCATTGCGAAGGCGACGCACCTTTCTTGCATTCCCTAGGATGATTGCAGCATCCTCTTCAGCCAAAGATCCACGTTCATCAAGTGTCTGAAAGAAACGCTTGTACTTTTTTGGGATATGCTTGAGCCAAGAAAGTCCTTTGTCACTCCTGACATCGACGTCATTAAGCAGCTCAGAAGAACCATTATGATCGTCTTTTATGAGAACCCCAAGAGCCTTTTCCCCTGCTTGAATAAAAGTATCTCTCCACTCTTCAACAAGGGACTTTGGAACTTTGTACAGGTGATTTGCCGTTTCAAAGTCAATCTCTCCCTTAAGGAGCGCCATCACCAACCACGCTTTCTCTTGTGCTGTCCAAATAGAGGAGGTTTGTGATGGGATAGAGCGAATCCTTTTACCAAACTCTCCCCAACGCATGATGACATCGAGTTGTGGATAGTTCTCAACCCCTAGTGTAAAATTGCTCAACAAAATCTCTCCACCATTACAAAAGAATCGCGTTGCGATGGTATTTTTCCGAGGACTCAAGATAAGGTACTCAATGTCATCCTCGTGAAACACTTCATGATAGCAGTATATCCCGTAAGTAAAGCTGTCGAACCTGGACTTAGAAAAACTATTGGTTTCAGGTACATAATCGACAAGCTGGCAACCTTTTGTGTTCCTGGTATTTGTCATTGTAAAGTCGATTTGTGTCTGACCAAACCAACATAATACGACAAAATCCTCCCCCCACAACACGTTGTGAAAGTCGGAAGGCAATAATGCGGGAGGAAACATCAGAATACGACCAGCGTTCGCAAGAAACGTGTCCAGTTCACGTTTACATGTTTTTTTCTCGAAGACATCGAAGGTCTCTCGATCATGAAAGGCGAGTCTCGGAGGAAAAATCAAAAACTGAAACTCACCAAACCCACCCGCGGCTTTTGTGGCGATGTTCGTCGCATCGATCATCTCATAGGAGATCTCACGTTGGCGAAAATACACTTGGAGGTCAAAATCAAGTCCTTGTCCAATCACACCAATTCGGGCCATCTCGTAGACTCACTCCTTCTCAAAAAGTACGCAACACAACTTCGCGCGTATCATACCCGAATCCTGTACAGGATACCAGCACACACATCTCCAAAGTAGGTTTTTTTACACCAGACATCAGCACAACTCTTTCGGTAACTGATAGATTTGCCGATTCACACCAAGGCAATGAGCACACAACGACTCGACACAATCAGAAGAAAATCATGTCTATTGGATCAATGGGAAACAATTTGCTATGGTGTATGTGTTTGTTGAGAAATGTACCTAACACAATGAGGAGACATTGTCTTGCGAGAGAAAACCTTGCCTGTTGGTTTGTATGAGTCACTTATGACAAACGCTCTTCGCGAACAAGTCGAACGATACGCAGATGAAGAAAGACAAATTGAAGAACTTGATTCTTCGGCCTCCGCACAAGTATTGAGTCAGTGGTTTCAGGAACGGCTTGAGCGAGCTCTTGAGACCTTGCCTAAAGACCAAGTCGCGGATCGCATTGCTATCACCAATCAACTCTTTTCCACTCTTACTGAGCTCATCCCGAAAAGTGGAGTCGATGAAAAAGATCATGTTGACCCCTCAGGTCGACAATTGTATGCGATACACGAAACGCAGAAGCTCCCCCTCCCCATCAAAACACTCATGCGACCTAGTATTCCACTCAACAACAGCGATCTCTTGGTGAATGGAAGGCACGACCTCAGCCTTGGACCAGAGTTACAAAGAGAGCTTGCGTCTTCTGATAGGGTCGATTTGCTTTGCTCTTTTCTCAAATGGAGTGGGGTTCGGTTACTGCTTCCATCCATAAAAGACTTCGTTCAGCGAAAGGGAAGAGGTGCCTTTCGGGTACTTACAACAACGTATATGGGTGTGACAGAGCAGCGTGCGCTTGATGAGCTAAAAACGTTCGGTGGAGATATTCAAATATCATACGACACACAACACACCCGCTTACACGCAAAGGCCTGGCTCTTTCATAGAGAGAGTGGATATTCAACTGCATACGTAGGCTCCTCAAACCTCTCCCGCCAAGCGATGTTAGATGGATTAGAATGGAACGTCAGACTCTCCAACACAGACAACCACGCGATCCTCGAAAAAATCAGGGGAACCTTCGAACAATACTGGAATAGTCATGATTTTCGCTCTTACGATGCAAAAGAATTTTCAGACCGCCTACAGCTCGCCAAACCACAGCAAATTGAAGGACTGAAAGTCTCCATAGATATCCACCCCTTCCCACACCAAGAAGAGATGCTAGAGGCGCTGCGACTGGAAAGACAACAAGGACATACAAAAAACCTTGTCGTTGCGGCGACAGGGACAGGGAAGACGATCGTTGCGGCACTTGACTATAGAGAGCTTAGAAAGCAAGGGTATGAAACACTCCTGTTTGTCGCACACAGACAAGAAATCCTTCGCCAAAGTCAACAAACATTCCAATTAACACTCAAAGAAGGCACTTTTGGCGAACTGTTGACCGCAAATTACAAACCAAATAGATGGCAACACGTCTTCGCAAGTGTTCAATCCCTTCATGAAGACACACTCCAACAAATCGCGAGTGAACACTTTGACATCGTGATTGTAGATGAATTCCATCACGCAGCCGCTCCAACCTATGAGAGAATACTCCAGCACTTTTCACCCAAGTTCCTACTTGGCCTGACTGCCACACCAGAACGCGCTGACGGCAAGAGCATCTTAGAGTGGTTCGATGAGCGCGTAGCAGCTGAGTTACGACTCTGGAAGGCCCTCGATCAAGGTTTACTGTGTCCTTTTCAATACTTTGGGATAGGTGGGGCTCCGGACCTCGCAAGTCAAAAGTGGACTCGCGGTCGATACGATGCAAAAGACGTAAGTCAATTGTACTCAACAGATCACATGTTTATCAAACGCATACTACAAGAAGTCTCGAAAAAAGTTGCAGACCCCCTCAAGATGAGAGCGTTAGGGTTTTGTGTTGATGTAACCCACGCGACTTTGATGGCAGAACGATTCACACATGCTGGTATCCCAGCAAAAGCTGTCTCTGCTCACACATCAATGACCGACCGAAACCAAATACTACGCGAGCTATCAAGTGGCCAGATTAATTGTATTTTCTCCGTTGATTTATTCAACGAAGGAGTTGACCTTCCAGATGTAGACACGGTGCTCTTCTTGCGTCCGACAGAGAGCGCGACGATATTTTTGCAACAGCTCGGACGAGGATTGAGGCGTTCTCCAAATAAGGATTGTTTGACTGTTTTAGATTTCATCGGAAATGCTCACAAAAAATTCCGTTTTGACAAGCGTTTCCGAGCCATTTTGGGAGGGACACGGAAAGAGATTCTGTCCCACATCCAAAGAGATTTCCCAAAGCTCCCTCCAGGGTGCTCGATCCAACTCGATGAAGTCGCACAAAAAGATATCATCAAAAATATCAAGAGCGCGTTGAGACTTGGGTACAAAGGACTCATCGAAGATCTTCGAGAACTACGGAGGAATGGAGATGAACCAACACTCGCTCAGTTTTTACACAAGACAGAGAGCGAGCTCGAAGATATTTATTCTGGCCAAGGAAAAAGCTGGACAGCCTTACAAAGGGACGCAGGTGTAGGACATAGAGTCTTATCGAAAGATGAACAAAAAATGGAGAAAGCACTTGTCCGCATGCTTCACCTTGATGACTTCTCAAGATTGCGGGCATATCAGGATTTTCTCTCGACATCAACTCCTATCAAAGCAAATGACAAAGACACCAAACAACGCATGCTCTTTGCGCTCTTAGGACACATGGATATCGAACTATCATCAATGCAAGATGTCTGGGATCGACTCTGGTTATGTAAACCACTGAAAGAGGAACTCTTGTCCCTATTCGACATTCTAGAGGACAAATTGCGCCACCCAACCATCCCGCTCCCAAGCGCGCTGGCTCCTCTCTCCTTTGAAATACACGGAACGTACAGCCTAGACGAAATCACAGCAGCGGTAGATCTCCGCTCAAAGAAGGGGACTCTGCGACGAATACGTGAAGGTGTCCTCTACATACCTTCTCTACGGACGGATCTGCTTTTCGTTACGCTCGAAAAAAGTGACAAGGACTACTCTCCAACGACAAGATACCAAGATTACCCACTCTCCAACCTTCGCTTTCACTGGGAGTCACAAAGCAATTGCCGTCCAGGCTCTCCCACAGGTCAAAGATATCAATCCATCAAGAAAAATGGAAACCAACACGCCTTGATGTTTGTCCGACAACGAAAAAAGGACGCTCGTGGTATCACGATGCCCTACACCTTGCTCGGTCGTTGTTTTTACGAAACCCACCAAGGAAGTCGACCCATGCAAATTATTTGGCACCTAGAGCATCCTATGCCACCAGGACTTTACCAAGAGACGAAGCTCGCTGCAGGTTAACATCATGAAATTCATATACATAATCACCATCCCCCTCCTCTTTTGGGTTGTCACTTGCACACATCCCCAAACAACCCCTCCAAAAGAACAACTCCATATAGACGGTTTAGTTGCAGAAAACCTCCCACACGAACCTATCAAGGACGCGACAACACACGACCCCAGCCCAACCGAAGTATCACCCGAGCTTTCCCCAACCCCCGATACAAACACCACTGAAACACATCACGAACACACACAAGAGCTCCCCACGCCAACAGACACCAACCCAGATACATCCATCCCCGAACCTATAGAAGTCCCCACCCCTGAACAACAAATAGAGGGTACTCCCAGCACAGAGTACGTCACTGATAATGTCTCGATCCCCGAACGCATACCACCTGCAAAACCCCCCTTCTCTGGGACGATCTTTGTCGAAAAAAACATCATCCAAGACACAGATCCCACCACTTTTGTCTCGCTCACACCAAAAGGCACAGGGACACGTCGAATGTACGATCGACGAATCGCACGATTCCAGAACTTCAACGCCATCCTCTTCCTCGCCACGTTCTCTGATGGCCTGTCCATCGAAGTCCAGGTCAACCCCGAATTCACACAGGCTGACGCCCTCACAGAAGCCAAACGTTATCTCCCCGTTATCGGCCAACTCCCTTACGCTCTTCGTGTTGATGTCAAAACAGTATGGATTCACAAAGGTGTCCAACCCTTTGGTGGTGGAAATAACAACCTCCTCATTCACACAGGACAAGGACTCCAGTATATCCAAAAAGGTATCCTCGCCGAGACATTCGTACATGAGAGCGCACACACATCGCTCGATGCCAAACACGCCAAACATCCAGACTGGCTCGCCGCACAGAAAAAAGATGGACAGTTCATCTCCACCTACGCCCGCGACTATCCAACACGCGAAGACATCGCTGAGACCTTCCTCATGTATCTCGCCCTCAAATACAAACCCAATCGCATCTCAAACACACTCAAGCAAACCCTCACACGAACCATCCCCCAACGCATCCAATACTTCGAAGCACTATCACTCAACATGCAGCCCATCAAATAAGACCACAACAAAACAACACAGCCCGCCAAGCGAAGCGCGGCAGCACCGCCCGCAGGCGGAACACAAACGATGCGTAAGCATCGTGGGGTCTGGGGGCAACGACCCCAGGCGGGTGTGGGCAGCCAGCCCACAATGCCAAGCGGAGCGCGCCAGCCAGGGGCAAGCGGAGCGCGCCAGTAAGGGCAAGTGGCAACTTGCCCAACTCCCAGCTCTCAGAGAGTGGCAAGTTGCCCAACTCCCAGCTCTCAGAGAGTGGCAACTTGCCCCCATCCCAGACAACTTGCCCCCATCCTAGACAACTCAAACCCAAAAAAAGACCTCAATGACCTGCCAGGGAAAACATATCCTTGATGAAAGAACGATACGTGTGCTTGCTGGGTCTCCTCCTGTAATCATCCCTCACAGCACGACGCATACGAACTCCCACCAACTTATGCGTTGTGTCAATCACGAGATATTGACCAAGCCATCCTTGTGCAGCGAACATCAAGTGACTCTTCGGAGACATCGCACCAAACTTCGCACCTCTTTGAAGAGCCATCTTGATCTGTTTGTTTGCAGTCTTATTCCCACCGAGTGCTGTGTTGATAGCCTTTCGGTACGCAACGAGTCCCATACGTTTGTGGAGCAATGGCTTCAACTTCGCCAAAAAGACCTTATCAACTCCACGTACACGCCATTGTTTGAGGATATTCTCTGTCAAGATGTAATCGTACAACCTCGCCCTTCTCCACCAAAGCAAACCACAGTGTGAGCTCTTCTTGCTCGCTCTCCATGAACGCTTTACCCACGACGTAGGCACGATCTGCTGACCTCTCCATACTCCCTTTTGTAACATCAACAACCCAATCTTTGCCAAATCAACGGGGAGAATCGACATCTCTCCAGCTCCACGGGGCACACCTGCAGCGTCCTTCATCCACGATACAGAGCGGATCCCCAACTTCGAAAACAGGTGCTCTTGCAGATACACATCCAAAGACTTTCCACTGATACGCCCCACAAAGAGCGCCAACAAATCAATCGCCCTGTTATTATACCGAAACACATCACCTGGTTTGCTCACGAGGCGACCTTTGAGACCATCTGAGATATGTCCTAAAACCCACTTCCCCTTGACTCTTTTCCCTAATGTCCTCGCGTGATGCAAGCCAGATGTGTGTGTCAGCATCTGGTACAGTGTAATGTCCTTTTTTGGCGTCCCTCTCCACTCCTTAAAGACATCAGACATCTTCATATCAAGTGACTTGATCTTACCTTGCTTCCACAATAAACCTATCGCCAAACTCACGAATGACTTACTCACGGACATCGCCATGATCGGCGTAGCTTTTTTCCCAAAATACTCCTCCACGACTAACTTCCCGTCCTTGATAAGCACAAGGGCTGATGAAGACTCACTGCGAGCCTTCTCAACCATCCGACGGACAGCATCCACTCGAAGCCCAACAGAGTCAGGTGTTCCAACAGGCAACCCATGTGAAGAGTTTTTTGTCAACCTCACAGGTTTGTCTTGCGTCTTTCTATACCCACCGGGCTTGGAAGTAGGCTGACTTGCAGGTTGCTGAATACGCACCACCGAGATCAGTCGTATCCTCTTTCCAGATTTTTGTTGTCTCTTGATGAATGTTACCACATGCTCAGCTGAAGAAAATCGCTGATGCCACGTCTTCTCTCCATTTTGAAACACCGCCAACATATGAGTTTGTGTTCGACACACTGATAAAACATTCTTTTCAGCATATGCAGACCAAGAAACTCCGACCACAAGGACGGTTGAGACGAAAACAATTCCAAGATAAACGAACGGTACACGACGACACAACTTTATCATGACAACTCCTTTAGGTCGCTAAATGCAAATAACGGATGAAGCCTTATGCTTTGCTTGAGGCCTATTCGACCGCTATCTTACGGATGTCTATCTCTATCGAACAGTACTCAACAAAGCAGCCAAAGCATACGCTGACAACCAACGCATACTGCAACATGAAACCAGAGCAAACAAAGAGAACATTCCTATCGGGATCGCTGATCAAATGTAATATTTCGAATGGGTTTTCGACTCGCATTGTACAGGTACTTTCTCCAGGACGTTCCTGTCAAAGGCACACGACGGGACACAACCTCCAACACAAAATCATCACACCATACAATCCCCTTCCCCTTAAGACCGCAGCCGAAAGACAGTCGGTCTGCAGACCGTGGGATATCCAGGACAATCTGAGTTCGAACCCAACCAGTCCTTGTTGCAGCTCTGTCTGGTATCAGCCGTTTATACAATAAGGTCTTTTTTCGCCTGGAACTTCCCATCACGAGCCAGGGTGTTGTTGCATCCTTCGACTTGATATAACCAGTCAAACGTACACGCTTTCCACGATAATATCTGGCTGATACAAATTGTAACAGTTGTGCAAAACCGCCTGCCTTCATCTTCTTCTTCAGTCTCACAAAGGCACCCGCCGGATATGTCCGGTATACCTTGCGAGAGACCCCAACGAGATAGTCCTTCGGATACATCCCCCAACGCTCCCAATACATAGGAAATACACCCTTTCTGCTCCTATGAACCCCTTTGGAAAAGCTCATATTTTGAGGACGTTCAGAGTATGCCACTGTAGATGACGGAGTACCAACTCCTGGAGAGTGGACCCACTGTAGAAATGGGTGTCCAAAGATAGGATGCCTCCAATCTGCGGACGTTTTCTCCCCCTGATGTCTGGACTCTCCAATGATCTTCACAGAGACATGATCACAGTACAACGGACCGACCCCATTCAATTGACACCCCACCCGTATAGACGCAGCCCGCAGAGGGACATCCAGTTGAAGAGAGACCTTTGTCCAACGGTGGGGAGCTTGTAAAGGACGACTTGATTGTCTCACAAGAAGACGATGACGCCGACTCCTGACATTGCCCCAAAGGCTCGACTTTCCTTGCCCTTTATTGTATACAAATGCCTGTATTTGGATGCGCTTTCCAAGGTATCGACGTGCCGAAAATTGCTGACAAAGAGCTACACGACCGCGCGCTCTCTTGTTGTTTGGCTTAATATACGCGCTTGCTCTCCCATGATAACGGATACGTTCTGTGATACCAATAGAGAACGTCTTCCGAGAGGCACCCACTAGCCACCAAGAAGAGAGGTGATCGAGTTGGTGTGTAGAGGTCTCAAAGCTTGGACTACGTAAGCTCGACATGTTTCCTTCAAAACCCTTCAGCCATCCGTTATTGACAGGAATCCCTTTATCGACAATCTCAATCCGAAACGCATCACACCACAACGTCCCTCTACCGTCAAATGTAAAACAGGTCAACATCATATTTGTCGCATGTTTGGGAACATCCAAGATGATCTCGTGCCTCTTCCATCCTTTTTTCCCAACAACACCAGAATGATACTTTGCGCCTTTTCGAAGCACTGTAAATTCAGTATTCCCGAACGTAAGTCTTTTATGATCATCATTCACACGAAGCGTCACAAAGGCATGACTGTTAGGATGAGAGGTCTTGAGATATCCGGAGAGACGAATACGTTTCCCACGATAGGGAGCTGCTCGAAAATGTTGCCGCAAGCCAAGAAATCCTCTGTGTCCTTTTGTGGCAGCTTGTATGCGCTTGATATATGCGCTTGCGTGACCGTCGTAGTATGTTTTCCTATCAATTCCAATCTCAAACCCCTTGGGATTGCCCACAACAGACCATCCCTCAGGAACACGCTTCACTCTTGTTGGATAGGGTGCTTGAGCCGCCTCTAGATGCCAGGGAAACAAACCCGCTGTCGCGATAAGAGCGAATAAGAGAAACAATGTGCTGTGTTTTTGTGTCGATATTTCATCGTAGTGCTTCATCGCAGCGATCCGGCTGCGCAACATTGTGAAGGTTCGAAAAGCCCCAAAGGTCGCAAAGACACGCTCCGTCCTCTTCTGAAGCTGGGCAAACTCCAACAACAAATGACCATACAAAGAAAGACCATCAGAGCACTCCTTCAATGCTCTCTCATCTGCACGCAGCTCCTGATGAAGCATCCATGAACGATTGGCCAGATACGCAAGCGGATGGAAGAAAAAGCAGCTCTGTACGATCCCTGGAAGCCATTGCCAGAGCAAATCACCATGAGCATGATGTGCCAACTCATGTGCAAATATGAGCCTCCACTCCTCCACATTGCAATCACTGACAACGCTCATCGGGAGCAAAATAACAGGACTCCACACACCTGTTATCAATGGACTCTCCAACTCCTCCACGAGTGCGACTTTTGGAGGACGCCCCACCTTCATTTGCTCACACAGTTGCGCAAAAACAGTGAACACACTTTCATCCTTCAGTGGTATGGAGCGTCTGCGAAGATTGCGTATATTACGCAAAAGTAGACACTGCATCGCGATCTGATAAAGCACAACAGCTCCCCATATAAGAAATAAAAAAGTGGAGAGATGCCACCACAACCAACCACCAAGAGCGATATTCTCTCGTTGGAGTCGGTTGGACAATGCCCCAGACACCTTCGCCTCTCGACGTCTCTTCCCATGCTCTGCATACTCAACGCCTTTTTTTACAGGCGTTCTTGTGCTTGTCATGCGCTTGTGATTCACGCTACTCTGTGTCGGATAATCCGTCTTTTGAGTTGTATTTGAAGGTGTATTGGGTGATGATAGGATAGGAATCCCAATAGAAGGAACCCCCAACACAAGAATGACAACTTTTAAATACCCAAGACGCCAACACCAACCAGCCCATTGAGGGCTTGTCTTCCGCAGGAACCAGACAAGTACAAACACCACGGAGAGCACGATTGTCACGTATAAAGAGAGCTTCACCATGTTGTGAAGCCAAATGTCTGTAAAGTGATGAAACCAATGTACACTTTTCATGGTTTACTCTTTCGACTTCTGGCGCTTTTCTAACGAATTGACCATCTCCTTAAGCTCCTGGATCTCTTCGTCACTGTATTCACGCTCTTGGGACAAATACGTGACCAACGGAGAAATCGATCCGCCAAGGGTCTTCTGAAAAAATGTATTCATCGATTTTTTCAGGATCTGATACAGTGGGACCTTGAGCTCATACATGTAAAACTTGTCTTTTTTTGAACGCGTAAGGACACTCTTCTTGCACAACCGATCCAACATCGTCACAACTGTCGCCCGTGCAAGCCCTCTCTCCTCACCAAATTCACTCACAGCCTCACGAACCCTCACCGGTCCATTCTCCGCAATGTAATTGACCAACTCCATCTCCAAATCACCAATCCCTGCCTTCTTGACCATCTTCACACTCCTGCTTGTATCGCACAGTTTTTATCTACACATGTCAACAGTTTTTATCTACACACGTAAACAAAAACTGTCAAGGAAAAAATTTACAACTGTAAACAAAATGCTCACAGCTCGAAGTGCAAAAAGTTCATTTTATCTGATGAGAACGGCTTTTTGGAGGTGTGAAAAGCGGAGTGTTTTACGTCTTATCTGTGGAAGTCAGCAGGAACAAAGAAGATAGGGGGGAGGTCTTTGCCTTTGTCAACGACGAGCACAAGGGCAGTTGCGACCCATTCAGCCATGTAGATGAGACGAGCTTCTTCGGAGTCGATCCCCAAAAAGTCGGATTGTGCCATCGCATCCCAGATATCCACACAGAACGCGGAGCCACCGTCTTCGACAAGTTTATTGGTGTCGAGAGTGTAGCCACTCGCATCGTTGAACACGATGGCGTACTCTTCGTGTGCACCTTCGAGCATGAGGATTGAGGAGTCTTTTTCTTCCAGTGTCGAGATCAACTGCTCACCTGTCGGTGTAAATGCAGCTCCACCTTGCGCCTTTGCGATCGCTTTGTAAGCGTTGAGGACGCCATTCCAAAGATCTCTGTTGTTGTCGTTGATCGCGTCCTTGAAGACGGAGTTGATCACAGCATCAAAGCCTTCGGTGTTGGCGATGCGGTTGACGATCGCGGTGCGGTTATCTGCATATCCACATCCACTTGATGTTTCGTGTCCGTGACTGTGGTCATCTCTGTGTCCACCAAGGTCAAACTTTTTGGCCAACACATCAAGAGCTTCGTTGACCGCATCTTTGTATGAGACTTCTTCACCTTGTCGCCACTTGCTCACAAAGTAGACAGTCGCAGCGCCCAAAGAACCACCAAAGTTTTTAATGAAGACTGTGCCGTTGTGGGCTCTCCGACCATCACCACAGCTACGTTCTGTTTTGACGATGTCAGCGGACACCATATACTCACTGATCGCTTTGTTTTGCTCTTCGTAAGAGAGTCCACCAAAGACTTCGGGTTTCATGTTCTCTGCCATATTTTGTCTCCTCTGTCAGACAATGTGGATGGAAATCACACCTGCGCTTCCAAATGGTGTTGTCATAGCAACGCGAAAGTCATTTTCGTCCAACACCCTATTCACAGAACCATCATTTGTAAAGACCGCTTCATCAAAACACACAAGAAAGAATTTGACGACAAGACGGACTTGTGGTTTCTATGCCACCAGGAAGGAGAACAGATGAAGACACTTACACTCTTTTATGTTGGGTTGTTTCTCACGATATTCTCGGGATCTGCGCACGCATCCTGTCCAAGCAAAGTGAAGCTCCCCATTCACCTAAAGACCTATGGACACTGCCAACACCAGGCGATCATTTACCTCCATGGCGGTCCTGGTGACCACACACAGGTCTTTACACACACAACTGCAAAAGCCATCGCCCAAAAAGGCTTCTTCGTCGTAACATACGATCGCCGAGGCACAGGACGTAGCTCCAGGCAGACAAAACCAACAGATTTCACGTTCAAACGGGCTATTGAGGATTTACATCAAATCATCACACAGCTGAAGCTGAAGTCTGGCGTCATCTTGTTAGGACATTCATTTGGTGGTGTTCTCGGACTCAAATATCTAGAATCGCACCCTGACACCCACGCGAAACTCGTACTTGTCAGTGCACCACTCGATTACCCCAAGCTGTTCAAGCAGCTTCTTGATCGTTTCCTGAAGATGTATCCAGCCTTTATCCAACGCGCCACCCAACAAAAACGTCACAACATGGCTTCCGCGATGAAGCGAGCGATGGGCACATGTCAAATGCTCAGGACATTTATGTTCCCCAAAAAGGGCCCACTCTCGCCACTGTGGTACTCCACAAGACAGATCGGCTTTATCTTTTCACTGGCGATGCAATTTGGACTCTACACCCCCAAAAACATCTCGCAAGCCGCAAAAGCCCGTTACGCAAAGCTCTCCAAAAAAGGTCACATCCGCATGGCATACAAACCTTTTGCCGGATTCATCCGCAATGAACAATATGCAATGAAGGACTACACACCACTCGCTCAAACGCTGAAACAACATATCTACGGTGTGTACGGACAACAGGATGGGCTGTTCAACAAAACGCGCCTTGCACATATCCAACGTGTATTGGGCAAACAAAGGATGACAATCCTGCAACGTGCAGGACATGCCCCCTTCGTAGACAGACAACAAGCCTTTCTTCAGGCACTCAAACGTATCTCTTCCAACCCCACATCAAAACCAACCTCACAACCTTCTTCGCAACCTTCTTCGCAACCTTCCTCCAACCCCTGACGCTTTTTTGGGTCTGCTTTTTCTGGGCAAGTTGCCACTCTTTTTGGAGCGAGTTGCCACTCTTTTTTGGGCGAGTTACCACTCGCCCTTACTTGCTTTGGGCGAGTTACCACTCGCCCTTACTTGCTGCCGCGCTTCGCTTGCCCCTGCTGCCTTTTTTGGGGCGAGTTGCCACTCGCCCTTACTTTACTTGCTTACTGCCGCGCTTTGCTTGACACTGGCTGCCTTTTTTGGGCGAGTTGCCACTCGCCCTTACTGACTGCCGCGCTTCGCTTGGCATAGTGGGTTTGCCACCCACACCCGCCTGGGGTTTGTTCAACCCCAGACCCCACGATACTCCGTATCGTTTGTGTTTAGCGTTTTTTATGGAAGAGTCGATATATCCGTACGTTTTTGTCATGATAGGCCAGCTTCGCGTATGGGCTGCGTTCCAGTTGGAGTGCGAGCCGGAAGTTTTGTCTACGCCCCATCAAAAAGACAAACTTCGAATCAAAATGATGTTGGATCAACTTCGCAGGTTGGCGACTCATACCTCTGCCGATCTTCATGTATGTCTTGTAGAGTTTTGGATTCCAGCTGTATAGGAAGTGAGGATTGAGGCCGGAAATGTAGCGATTGTGTGTGTTGTGAAAGAACAAGAACGAAAACGTCACCCAATGTGTGTGAAATACAATACTGTCCTTAGGGGTATGCTTTTTGAGCCATAAAGCCGCTTTTTGTGCGCGCTGTGGGTGGATATCAAATGCGTGTTTGTGAATGTCGATATGATAAACCACTCCCATCCCCACAAACGCGATAACAAATGCTGCGACAGCTGGTCTCATCAAGCGCGCTTGCATCAACGGCGCAGGACCATCTTCATCAGGTGTATCCAAGGGGGTGATGGTATCAGCTCGGCGCCACAATAAGCTGTCAAAGATACGCGCACCGAACAACACACAAAACGGAACTGCATACTCAAGCATCCGAATGGAGCGAAGTGAGGCCAACAACAACACAAACGCACCACACCCAATCATTCCGACACTCTTAGGCCAGCGACGCCACGCTCCAATGCCTACAATCGGCACAAGTACACCCATCACGACCGCCGGAAAACACCGATACACCAGATCGTACAAAGCGAGCGCATGCCACTCCTCTCCAATCACGACCTTCGTATCCATATGACCTGATATCAAATGAAAAAACAGGAAGTCAAAACTGTGAGGTACAAAAGGATTGAGCGTCAAGCCAAGCAAGATCCCCGCAAACGCATACAAAACAGGCTTGATATCGAGCTTGCGTTCAAGCACCCCAAACCAAACCACCGCACAACACGCCATCGGGATCAAGACAACTGCCGTCTGATACGACCAAATAAACACAACACCCAATGGCAAGAGCCACCTATCACGTCGCGTCTCCAACAACCAAAGACCCACAAGCAATAAGATCAAGGAGAGCCCCATCGCCCGTGGCATCGAGATCCGGAACAAAAAATAATCCGATGACATGAGCAAGACGAGACCATACACCCATGCATGACGAATGCGGTGTGCGTAAAGATACGCGACACATGCTGTCAAAGCGAGCGCACCAAAGACAACCGCCGAAGCCCTCATTCCTTCGAACAGATCACCAAGCGTAAAGGGGATCAACAGCAAGTGGTAGAGGAAGTGATGATCCGCCCAATAATCCCGCGCGACTGAAAAGTACATCCACGGAAAATCCGTAAACAAACCCCGCTCCCAGTACAAACGAGCTAGCCGGATGTGAAACAAACTATCGACAGAGTTCGTCGCGCTGTGGCTGTATACATGAATCCCCATCACAACCGTATACAAGACAAACATCAAGCCAAGGATACGCCACGGAATATCCACAGCTCGTTCCTTCGCGTTGTCGTTTGTGGTCCCGACAGAATCGTCCTTGTCGACAACTGTCTCTAGTACGTCTCCCTCAACTTTCTCACTCACTTTCGGCTCCTGCTTCCTTTGGTAATCTATCCTCGCCAGACAGGCGTCTCCAACATACAAACGCAAACATACACAAAAACGCGACCAAACTCAGCAACGAAATCCACTTCATCCCCTCCCAATAAATCGGTCGAAAACGCAACTCCAAACGCCCTCCTCCCGCCGGAACCCACACTCCCATCAGGGCAATATCAGCCCGATACAAACGAATGGGTCGACCATTGAAAGTCGCTCGCCAACCGGGATGCCAGACCTCGCTGATACGCAAGAACCGACGTGTGTCAGTCTTGAGTAACAGGAGCAATTCTCCTGGCCTTTTACGCGACAAGTGTATGCTTCCAGAGGGTTGCTTTATTGTCTTCATAGGTTTTGGGATGGCTCGACGACCTGTCAACACAACGGTCGTGTTTTGGATCGAGTGGCCGAGCACACCTCTCATCATGTCCCTTGCATCTTTGGCCTCAATCACACGATACATCCACACAGCACGCCCTTGGGATGATTTGTTCCTGTATACACTCAGGTGGGTCTTCACCCAACCTCGATAAAACAAAAATGTCCGTTGGCCAGGATATGAACCGATCTTTTCGAGCTGTTTGGGTAACTTGAGTGGCGCAGCAGAGAGCAGATGTGTCGTGTTGAGCGCGTTGAACAGATCCCATCGCTTGATACCATTCAGATCGGTCCACACTCTCGCTCCCATCCTTACGGGACGTCCATGCTGCATCAAGGAAAAATATTTTTGGTAGTGACGTAGATTGTAAGGTTCATAACCAGAGATAAGCTCGACCTTTAACGGCCCTGACCAGCCATAATTCAGGCTAAAACGTCCAACTGTTGCGAGTCGCCCACGCTCTTTGGCGCTGCCCAGCTTTGTACGCCAAGCAGGTGTGGGGATGATGTCTTTGTGTTTGCGCATCGTAATGTACGACCTCGCATATGACATCCCTTCGACACTGATCACGGCGAGGCAGAGTGTGACAGCGATGACGCCCCCCCAACGAAAACGCTCGGACCACCGAAGTAACAGCTCGACACCGACACCAGCCAGGATGATCCCAAAGTACATCGCGATAAATGACATCCTCGCGGGACAACGGAAGAGTTTGAATCCTGGCACCCATTTATACACGATCCACAACAAAGGTGTATCCGCTGCTAGGAAGAAAAGCCCCACAAAGCTGACCGTCAAAAACCGCACATAAGGACGCTTCCATCCACCGAAGCTCCCCACACAAGCTAACAACAGAGGCAGCAAACCAAAGTAGGCGACATCTTCCCACAGCTCGGCGCCTGGATACGTCCCTAGCAATGGACTCCCAAGTGCTTCTGGTGCGAAGAGCGTCAGGAGATGACGCCATTCAAACGCGTGGCCACTTAAAAAGAAGGCATACGACGTCCCCGTCCTCGACGCAAGCGAAGCCTCAAACAGCAACGGGAACCACAGATATGCAGAGACCCCAACAGCCAGTGCCACGGCAAAGAATAACCATCCTCCCATCTTCAAAAATGGCAACGCAGCGTGGACGACACGTCCTTTGTTGTTATCATCACCATGTTCCGCCAGCGCCTTCTTGCCGAGTGAGACACCTTTTGCAGCCCATAACCCAACGGCCAGCAGACCTGAGTAGAAGATCAGCTGGATGTAACCAACGTGGAGACACCACATCCCGACAAAGGCAAGCGCGAGTGAGCGAACGAGAGAAGGCTTTTCAAAAAAGGCGAGCAAGGCAGCCCACAACCAAGGCAGCAGAACAATCGCAGAGAGAGGCACGAGCCACCCTGCGTAGACAGCGATCAGTAGCTTGAAGGCGAAGAGACCAGCTGCCGCCATCACCAATCGTGCACCTGTCCGCAATTTGAGGACCATTCCCAAGACATAGCAGCCGAGAGATGAACACAGCAACAACAACCAAAAAACCGGCCCCATTGCTTGTTCGGGAGGGAGAAACCAAAAAGGAAGATGGAGAGGAAAAAAGTACAGAGCTTGCGGGTTGTTTAGGACAGGCATCCCTGAGAGTTGGTCTGCGCGCCAAAAGGGAGGCATGTGTCCTTGGGAGATGGACTGGTAGAGGGTGCTCTTCATGCTCAGGTGGTAAGTCAAAACATCCGAATGTACCGAGTACGGAAGCATCCCTCCTTGCCACAGATACCCCAACCCCAAACACGCGAGCAAGACGATGAAGATGATGTGCATCCATGTCTTGTCCAACAAAGTAACGTGGTCACTCTCTCCCACCTTCGACTCCTTCAGGTCTCATATCCAATTGATGTGGAGGCCATAGAACAACGGAGAGCAAAGGTATCAAGAGGCGATGTGTGGGTCAAGACAAAACGATAGGAGGACAGAAATGACACCAAACCCAAGTCAGATCAAAGTATTTGCCTAGGAAAAGAAGTCACCAACAAAACCCTCAATGCCCCCTCAAAACGTTCATCTCACAGAATCAATGACCAACGTCGTCCAGGGAAGAGACTTCCTTTTAGGTCGCCGGATGGAAAAAAGGAAACGGAAAATGAGACAAAGACAGAAGGTTGTTGCTGAAATCACAGGCTTTGTGATTCGTTGTCGACATCGGCAAGATCATATAGATCGACCAATAACGAGGTCGCTTTGTCATACTTTTTGGATTGTTTCGTTTGAATCAGTTCGTCAATTTCCTCCCATATCTCGTTTTCTTTTTTTGAGAGGTTGAGCAGATAGGTTTGGCGTTTTTTCTCTTGCACCAAGCTCGCTTGGATTTTTTCTTGCTCTTCGATCTCGTCCGCGATTTGTTCCAAGTCTCTGGTAGATCGATTGCTTTCTGGAACTTGGATGGGAGCGGTAGATTGTCCTGATAGTTTTCGTAACCGATCATTCAGTTTAAATGCCAGTCCAGGTTCTTGACGGCTCAAACGCTCAAGGAAATCAAGCTTTTCTTCGTCGGGGAGTTGGGGAAGATACTTGGTGAGTTGCTGCCCTGTTGGTTTGGTGAGGCGGGGGCTTTGTAAGGCAGCAGCTTTGATGAGGTAAGGGTCGATGTCGAGAAATTGCACCAATGTGTTTTGCGCGGGCGATAAAGTTTGCAATCCTGGTGGAACAAAGGGTTCTATCCTTTCTTCTCCATCTTCGTCGCTCTCTTGGTGATATCGCCAGGGTATTTCCATTTCGGCGAACTTGAGCCAAAACAGGTAGAGACATCTGAAGTCTCCTTCTAGTAATTCTCTACGTAGATCGACAAGTTGATCAAGCCAGCCTTCACCTTCGATCCAGCTGTAGTGACCCTCATCATCAATCAAGAGGTTAAGAATCAAGTGTGTGTCTGTTTGGTCAAGTTCAATAACATCTTCTATTGTGAACAAAGACGTGATGTTTTGATCGAGTGTTCCGAGTGGGAACCGGAAGATGAGCTGTCGTGTCCCATGACTGGCCATGAACAGCATGGCATCAAAGCATTCGGCTACAAGGGCATAAGGATCGCCTGGAAAGCTACTGTAGTTATACTCGTAAGAAGCCGTAGTTGAGGTGACATGCGCTCGACTGGAAAGTGCAGAGAGTTCTTCTCTTTGCTCATAGGTCAAGCGTGCGTCGATAGCTCGAAATTCGTGGTATTCACAAAAACTCATGGAGTATTTTCCGTTCTCTGTTTGGTGTTTGTTGGTGCCATTCTGGCAGATGTTGGTGGAGGAAGCAAGTTGGTGTGAATCGTCTGTGTTGGGCGTCTGTTCTGGGTTGTGGTGTTCCGCCTCTTTTGGTATCATCACCTCCACAACAAACCTCTACTCAAACATACCAGCTCGGAAGAGGTGAAAATGGACATCGCATATCCGCAGTCCGAAGCCCGACAGCTTCTGGGCTCAGAACAGCTGCAACTTTTCCACGACCATGTCATCTGAAAACCCGAACTCCACGATGGAAAAGTTCGTTCAGATTCTGGCAAAACAATAATGTAGGGCTTGATGCCTCTCATATACTACTGGCGTAGCGACAACTACTACCGCGACCTTGATGAAGGGGCGAGTTACCACCTGAACCAGCGAAACTCAACTCTTCACGAGCTCGAACTGGGAGACAGTCTTTGGGCGTTTACACGACGTTCTGATGGGACTTATGTTCTAGCTGCAGAACTGATCGTCAAAACCAAAACATTCAATCCCCCGAGCTTCGAATATGGCCCGTATCGAATCTGGGGAGACCTCGAAAAAAGTCGATATTTCAGATTGGAAGGGCAAAAAAGTATCGAGCCGATTATCCGATCTTTGTCTCTCAAACCCACAGCTAGATACCTGGGGCAGGCCTTTCAAGGTAATGCTGCTGTCAGACGAATAGACTCCGAAGCTCACCTTATTCTCGCAGAAGCCGCAAGAAACCTCACTTTGGAACCTCGAGCTCACCTCCTACCAGAGTAACAACTAGTGTACCGGAACATTAGTCTTTTTCATAATTTAGCGTTGTAGAACTCAAGAGTTCGGTGGCAAAAACGAGCGACTTTTCCCAAGATCTGATCAGCCGTTTTGGTCCATATAAA
>PCBK01000021.1 GCA_002731275.1 Deltaproteobacteria bacterium
GTGACCTTGTTTCTGGCCTTTGAGAAGTTCTTTCAACTTTTGGTGTGTTTTTGTGTATACTTTCTGTCGGTCTGTCATTGGGGTATCTCCGTTTGTTTTATTCAACGAGGAGTATACTCCATGACAGAGTTTTTTTCACGCTCGTATCGAGCCTATATCAAAAGTGTCCGGTAATGAGTTGGTGGAAAGTCCCCTCCGCCTTTGGTGTTATCTTCTATGATGGCTTTACAGGACAGGCCGCCGCAGGTGGTTCAATCGGCGCAGTCATCCAATACGGTATCCGACGGGCGATCTTCTCCAACGAAGCAGGTCTGGGTTCCGCAGCCATCGCACACGCCGCCGTCAAAACAGATTACCCCATCCGCGAAGGGCTCGTCGCCTCCCTCGGACCATTCATCGACACGATCGTCGTCTCCACAGCCACCGCGCTCGTCGTGATCCTCGGTGGATTCTATGGCAACGAAACACATCAGGCCAAAATGACCGCGAGCTTCGAAGCCAAACAGACAACACTCCCTACAGGGTGGACACAGCAGACAAAAGATATCCCCAAAGAACACGGGCTGATCCAACAATTTAGGGACAAAAAGTCCGTCATGACTTACAAAGGCAAGCCGACCAAGGACACACGCCTCGCGCTGACAGAACGCTTTCCATATCACGACGCGATCCGCTTCTCCTATTACAGGACCGAAGGCCAGATGCAAGTCCAAATGAACGCCGATGGAAAGACCCTCGCGAGCGTCCTCCTCGGTGCCCCTCAAAAAACAAAGAGTCCCCAAAAGGCCAACAAGACAATGCCAAAAGGTGCCAAAAAGCAACCTGCTGTGCCAATGATCAAGGCGATCCAGTGTGATAAGAAGACGCTCTGGACGAGCTGTGTGTTGATGCCCAATAAAGCGCTCCACGCCATGATGACCCCCAAAAAAGGACAGAAGAAAAAGAAGACCTTTACACTCACATTCATCCCACAAGGTGCCAAGAGTCATTGGAGCATCGATCGTGTTCAGAGTGTCAAAAAGCTGAAGGGGATCGCCCTAACTGCCGTCTCCTTTGACCGCTACCTGAGCGGCTTTGGTGCCTTCTTTGTGTCGTTTGCTGGGTTTATGTTCGCATTCTCGACAATCCTGACATGGTCTTATTACGGAGAGACAGGTGCCTCCTATACATTTGGGAAAGCCAGCGTCGTTCCGTATAGACTTATCTTCCTGGGGGCTGCTTTTGTCGGCGCAGTGCAGAGTCTTGAGCTTGTTGTGAGCTTCTCTGATATTATGGTGGGTCTACTCGTCATCCCCAACATGCTCGCCCTGATCATGCTCTCAGGTCACGTCTCAGAGTGGACAAAGACTTACTTCGCAGACCTCAAGGCCGGAAAGATAAAACCACATCGCTAAGGCCACAAACTGCCGCGCTTCGCTTGGCACTGCTACCGGGGACCGGAGGCGGTCCCCAAGCGCGCTACGCTTGCTTCCCCCTCCTGTTGACGCCTTCGGCGTGGGCCGCAATGTATCATCTTCCGCTTCGCGAAAGATGATACATAAAGAAAAGAAAGAAAAGATGGAGAGGAAAAGAGAGCAAGACGATCCTATTGAGTTGGTTTTGTTGCACTTCCCATAACCACACGAGCCTTCAAGATACGATCCCCCTGTTCTATGCGATCGAGCACATCAAACCCCTTCACGATACGACCAAAGACCGTGTACAGACCGTCGAGATGAGGAGTCGGGACATGTGTGAAAAAGATCTGCACCCCACCTGTGTTCCACCCCTGTGAACGGGGCATCCCCAGGACACCCCGTATATAACGTCTGGGGTTGATCTCCGCACGCATCGAGAATCCCGCAGCCCCCCAGCCCGTCCCATCGGGATCACCACCCTGGATCACGAAGTTCGATATCACACGATGCCAGAGCAAACCATCATATAATCTCTTCTTCACCATCCCCACGAAGTTAGCGACGTGGAGTTGTGCATCTTTTGCATAACATTCGATGACCATCTTTCCCTTATTTGTGTGGATGACGATGTGTGGATTCTTGGAAAAGACAAGCTCACGGTGAGGTGTAAAGGTCAACGCTGGTGAATTGACTTTCTGGACCACCTTTACGCCTCTCTTTTGTAGCGCCTTCATCGCCTTATACGCGACGAACGAAGAAGGATCTGTCAGCATCTTTTGCAGGTAGGACGTGCTCCCCTTACCGCGCGCAAACAACCTCACAAAGCTCTCACGGACCTCTCCCCATTGCTTCGACAAGCTCGCCTGATACGCAGCCCAAGCGACCTTCATCATGTCCGGTTCTTTGCGATGGAACAACGCCTCAACAGCCGCACCACGTTCAGATAATAAGGATGATGAGAGCGCTTTTTTGATCGCCTCCCACGCAAAACGCCCCTTCACACGACCTAACAACATCACCGTCGCCGAACGCACTCTGACATCCTTGTCCGAAAGTCCCTTTTGGTACAAAGCCTCTCGCCCCTTTGGGAGCAACTTCGAGGCGCGCACAGCCGCAACACGAATCACCCAAGAGGGCTCCTTCATCGCATGTTGTAAGACGGGTACAGATTGTGCTTTGAGACGCTTTGCAAGCGTCGACATCAAGGCAGCTCTCACAGAAGGCGAGGGGTCGTACATCATCGCAAAAAGTGGTGCCAAAGAGACTTTTGAGGCGCGACCATATGCCTGCACCATCGCAGCGCGGACATGATAAGACGGATCGCGAAAGAGCGTCACAGGCAATCGATGTGCGGCACCTAACCCCGCAGCCGCCTGGATCGCGACGATACGGATATGTTCATCTGTGTGGTGGGTCGCGTCGAGCGCGAGCTTTGCCCCTCTCTTGTCCTTCAACTTCTTTAACGCTGTGAGCGCAAAGAACCGCACCCACAAAGACGGATCTTTTGCGAGTGTTGAGATGATAGAGAAGCCTCTCTTGTCACCGGTACGTGCAAAATAATATGCAATGTTCCGGCGAACAAGTGGTGCTTTGTGTGTCGCGAGCTTTGAGAACATATCGAGCAGCCGGGGGGAAAGTGGTGTGGACTTTTTGAGTCCTCTTTGTTTTCGAAAACGTTCCCACTTTGCGCGAAAGATCGACAGGATCGCCTCAGCTCGTAAATGCGCATGCCCACTCTGCAAGATCGGTATCAACCACAGAGGCGCTTTTGTGAAGGCGTGTTTTCCGACAGCTTCGATCAACGCATGTTTGACAGCGACGTCTTTCTCCGTCTGTAAACGTGTAGAGAGCAACTTCGCGAGGGCCGCCCGGTGTGCCCCAAAGAAACGCTTGTCCCAACCATATTGTCCAATGGCAAAGGCCGCCTGTAGACGGACACGTCGATCGCTGTCGAGTAATAACGCCTGTAGCAATGGGACAAATACAGGTCGCTGTAATCGACCGAGGGCTTTCGCGACACGTGCGCGATGAAGAGGATGTTGAGCGCGGCTCTGCTTACGCCAAAAGGCGATATCCATCAAACGCTTGTCTTCTGCATCCACAACTGATAAGAGTGATGACGCAAACACAGAAGAAGGCAAACACAGAAGACAACATATCGTACACAACAACTTCACAGTGAACTCCTACTTGTCATGTTTCTCAGGCTGTTGAGGGTTCAGTTTCCTGTTTCAGGCACAAGACTTCTTTACGATGTCCATGTTTTGCAAGTACTTTTTTAGCACTGTACATCGTAAAAGCTCCTTTATCTCGAAACACCAGCTCCCTTTTCGTTTGTATCATTTGATGAGACATGCAGCGTATCCAAGGATCTTTTCGCCTTCAACGAGGGAGGAAGTCGTGGGGGACCAGCCTCTTTCGAGGCGTGCGTCGAGTAATTCTTGGGGGGTGGGTTGATGCTTCCATATGGCGACCGCCACGAGTCCACCAAGTCAAGTCGTATCAAAGACAAGGTAGAGGCCATCGGGGAGCATCATGATGAGATCGATGCAGTATTCGTCTTGATGGATTATATCGACGAATTCCCATGGAGGTTGCTGTAGCAGCCCCCATTGGAGAACGTCTGCCGTCGACGAAAAGCGCTTGAAGATCTTCTTCAGCGCGTTCAGGTGACGGGATGGCAATCCAATACGATCATCGACGGGGAGTGAGGTGTCCATCTTTCGACTCAGGAAGGTTGCGTAGTGGGTGTTTCTTGATTTTCTTCGGGAGTTTTGTCTTTTCCGGAACTTCGACGGACAGTATATCTGACCCTCTCGGCAAGTTCGGGATTGTCCGCCAAGAAGAACAGACCTTCTGCAATACGAGAGACACCCTTGTAGGCTTTATCCCAGTTTTCTCTGGCTTGCTCGCGTTGCACAAGCGCAGATTGGAGTTCACGGACTTCCTGTTGTACTTTTTTGAGGGAGGCATCGAGTACTTTTGCCTTTGCCTCCAACGCTGCGGCTAATTTTTGTGGAGAAGTTGTTTCGTTGAACTCATCGACAAAGTCCTGCTTTTGAGCGTAGAGGAGTTTTGCTGCACTTGCTGCTATTTTCGCGAGTTTATCAGGTCTCTGAGGAACAGCGGAAGGCAAGCCAAATTCTTTCGCGAGCATTTCCCCTCCAATACTAAACAATCGATCGCGGACTTTCACCACGATATCTTGGCAATCGGCGAGGTCAGCATCTCTTTGATCTCGGCTAGGAGTATCGTCTGTTTGCTCAGCAACATATGCTTGTTCCTTTTGGACCAGTGTATGATTTGCTCCATCAAGGTGCTGATAAAACACATCGATCACCTTCTCCCACTCCGCTTTTGACAAGCCACCCAAGCTCGCAGAGAGACCATCCACCAAGATGGTTCTTTGACTTTGTAAAGAACTCCCCACATAATCAGCGTTTTTGGCTTGATTCATTGTCTGTTCACTAAGTTTGGACATCTTTCCTCCACTTATTCTTGTATTGGTTTCATAGAGAATAGGACCATACACAAAATATATTCAAGCCGCAAGCATTTCTTTTTGCTCCAAAAGAACCCAGATTCACCCAAAAATATGGATGAACACGCACCTGCCACCACAGGCGAAAAATCCCCTCGCATAACTCCTCCAACACCTCGAAGCGCAAAATAGTGGATGAGCTTTCTTGTCCAACACCTCAAAATGCAAAATAAGGCCTCAGACAAAAATCCCACGCTCCAAAACACAAAATAAAGGGTGGGATTTTTTTGTCCCACGCTCCAAAACGCAAAATAAAGAGTGGGACAAAAATCCAACGCTTCAAAACGCAAAATAGAGGGTGGGATTTTTTGTCCCACGCTTCAAAACGCAAAATAAGGCCTCGGACAAAATGATAGCCTCTTCCTTCTACAAGGTGTGATCGGATCTTTCCTGGGAGGTCTTCCAAGACCCATCTTTTTTAGCATTCGCGAACGATATTCTCTCTGTAAGGCCGTTGGATGGAAAAAAGCGAAGAAAACTCCATTGGACCAGGACAATCGATCCTTCTCGAAGTAACAATCATCGGGCGTGGTGGTTAATTGGTATCATACACAAGGGACAAAGTCGTTGAGTCGCTTGCGCTTTGTCCCTTGTTTCTCTTTGCATTTGGAAGCAAAACGAGCTATGTTGCCGTAGACAAGGTTGAACAAAACGGAAGTCAACCAAAAGGAAAAACATGATGTATCCTGATCAAAGACCCTTCAAACAAAGTACTCAAAACGTAAAATACGCTCAGAGTGCGATGAATACGTCACCTTACATTCCAGGATCCACATCTTCTCTGTCACATCGTCATCACACACCTTCAAACAGCAAGTCATCGTTCTATCCAGACGAATACATGGATGTCCATTCTGGTTGGTATACAGACGGAGTTTCCCTGCAATGCAAAAAACTATCACTCTGACAAACCGAACACGTCGAATGATGATATTACTTTTCACTCTCTTACTCCCCTCATGTTCGATCGAATGCCCACTTAGTCAACCATTTGCTTTTTGCATTTCTGTGAAAGGCGAACAAGCAACCCTCGACAAGCTTCAGTACAGAGTTGGTGGAGGACCGTGGGAAAATGTTTCGACGAAAGAAACCCGCTCTTGTGACGGTGGAGCTGGATGGTGTTGTGTTTTGTCGGATAGAGCAGGGAAATACGAGGTCATCATCCACAGCAAAAACACTTCAAAAACCACACTCTTTGAAGTAACGAGAGACTTTTGTGGTATCAACCAAGCTACGGTCGAGGTCAATTTGTGAAGGCGCTTTCAACCCAACTCGCGCAAGGTCATCGAGTGAACAACTCGCCCTCAAAGGGGCGAGCTTCCAGTGACTTCTGTTGAAGCCACTTTCTTTTTTGGCGCTTCACGGCCATGTGCGCATCTGACTTTGTTTCTCTTTGCATTTGGAAGCAAAACGAGCTATGGTACGGGACAAGGTTGAACGAGATGAAAGCAGCCAAAAAAGAAGGATGGCTTCAACGATCAGTTAAATTATCACATGCGCACTGTCAGCCTGAGATGCAGAAGGCAATAGGGTAAAGTACGACAATGAGAAGAAAACTACGATATTTCTACCTTCTCTCAGCCCTTTGTTTTTTTCTGACGGCAAAAACTGGCTGCTTTTGTGTTGGTGAATGCTGGCAGGAAGGTGTTTGTGGGGCTGGGAGTATCCTCTACGTCCAATTCGTCATAAGTAAAGATATGCCTGTTGGCAAATATCGATTCACCATACAATTTGACGACCATCCATCCGAGACATGCATCTTTGAAAAAAAGCAATACCTTTCGAACGTATATCACGAGTTTCCAGGAGCGTGTTTTGCCTTTGGGGGATTGGAGGTCAATTTATCAGAGAAAGAGTGGGACGAAGGATCTGGATATGAAGTGTGGGCGTCTGCTGGGGCTCACAAAATGAAACTTGGAATACGAAAAGATAACCTCCTTCTCTTCGAAGAGACAAAAGAAAATATTGGCTACCTCACAATCGGAAACCCCATCTGCCTGGAAAGTTGCCAAAGGGGAACTGTACGTTTTGACTTGAGCAAGCTTACAAAAAAATAGACGCTCAGGAGTTGCTTTGCAAAAATGCAACATACAAAACAGCACAGAGAAGCAAACACATTCCCACAAGAACCCCTCCTCACCAAGTTGGTCTTTACTCACAAGAAAAACGACCTATGTTGCCGTTGACAAGGTTGAGCGAGATGAAAGCAAGAGCGCTTCGACGTGGTTCATTTGTGACCATTTTTGTTGTGTAGGGAACGTCTCAAATGGGATCTTGAGGAGCAATCCGCCAGACTCCTTGGTCCCTTGAAACAGCTCTATGTCCTCGATCTCGAAAATATGCTCTTCCCCTTCAAATACCACCTTGAGACGATCACCAATCTCGATATCATCGCCTTCCGAGCGTTTGAGGTCCACGATAAAGACACACAATCGTTTTGCAGCAAAATAAGACACATTATCAATGAATACACGAAATGACATCTCTTCTCACTCCTCTATGTTTCCGAGCGCGTACATCTGATTACAGATCTGCGCATACACAATCCCTTGGTGGACAGCGGGCGTACAATTCCAGGAGAAAAAGTCGTGACCAACCTCTTTGCCTTCATCTTTATCGCCGTAATAGATATCGTACTCGGTGCTCCCGAGCCTCCATAATTCCTCACCAGAGTGTAAATCAACAGCGACCAGATACCTGGTTTGGGAAGAGTCATCCTCCACCATCACAGCGAAAACCGTATTGCCAGCGATCGTCGGGATACGTTTCCCAATGCCATATTGTGTACCACCTGTCTCAAAGCTCCACAAAGGCTGACCATCTTCACTCTTCAAGGCGCAGAGACGACCATCTTCATCAAAGCCAACCAAAATCCCCTGGTGAACAGCCCACCCTTTGTCTCCGTATCCCAAACCACACGCTCGCTCCCACAAGACCTCTCCGTCAGAACGACGAAGCGCACGAATGGAACCATTCCCTATCCCCTGGCAGATCAAACGCTCACCGTCGAGCAAAAACGGATGAACACCGGGAAATCCATATCCGGGAACCTTCCACAACAACCGCTTGCCAGTCGAAGCATCAAGCGCACAAACGTGTCCTGCGAGCGCAAAAAACAACACGCCTTCAGCATACGCTGTCCCCCCGTAATACTTGGACTTGCAGTTGTATCGCCACAGACGCCGCCCCTCCTGGATATCGATGGCATGAACGGCGCCCTTTGTCAGGACATAACACACTCCGTTGGCCAAAATAGGTGGTGTTTGAACCAACCCTCCAGCCTTGTACATCCAACGCTCTTTACCTGTTTTGAGGTCCAACGCATGAAGTCCCTTGTTGGACCCTTGATAAATCGAATCTGCCGTCACGACAGGATCGCCAACAGGCCAGCCTTGCGCCTCGAACAACGTACGCGTCCAACGTAGCTGACCACCAAGATCGTGAACAGCCGTGTCCAAGTTGTAACCAGATGTGCTCGTGATGACACAATCTCCAGCGATGACAGGGTTCCCTCCCCACTCCGATCCACTCGAACCTGTTGCTGTCGCGCGCCACAAAATGTGGGGGAGTTGGCGTGGTCCTTCTTGCTCACTCGCGTTGTGACGCGTCGCGCCCATCACACCAGACCCCATCACGCTCTCTGAAAATCCCTCCACAGACATCTCCACATCACGGCTGACTTCATTCTCGTCACCCTCAGGGACAGTGTAGGGTTCCATCTCCGCATCAAAGACCGCGCTCGCAGCGATCTCCATCAAAGATATCCATGATGATATCGTTGTTGGCGAAGGCTCAAACCATTGCAGACGACCAAGCACAATAGAAGACTCCTGATCATACGCTACGAGTTGGGGAATGTCTTTATCGCTGACCTTCAAAGGTGTATCATCTGTATTGCCGTCCTTATCAAGATACAAAGAGTACGCCTCTCCCCAGCTTTGATAGACGAGGTCTTTCTCACCATACCCATCGAGGTTGCCGTAAAAAACATCCCCATCACTCGGCACAGCAAAAAACATCGGTGCTTCGAGATGTACCAGGATAGACTCCTCCTCCAAAAGATGCGGATCATTGTTCTCCCAATCTTTTGGTTGATGAAGAACCAACCACGCAGGAGTCGTTGTTTTTCCAATATGACCAGCATTTGCAAGAGAGCATGAGACCTCTTTGCGTAGCTCGACAGCTGTAACGTTTTGGTCAAAGAGGTTCTTGAGCAAAGAGATCAACGGTTCGCTCTCAGCGCCTTCGAGAGCGAGAAATTGTGGAAGATATGTCGTCATGGAGCATCCTTTCCAGTGTCCTTGGGAAGTCAATTCATCGCGAAAATGACTATACGCGCTCCCCCCTCACAACCCAACACACATCACAAAAAAGAACACTCTCCCCTTCCGAAACAGTCCATCAGAGGGTGATACCAAAGCTCCGGCTGCGCTCC
Organism: Deltaproteobacteria bacterium; assembly: GCA_002731275.1. Classification (GTDB taxonomy): domain Bacteria; phylum Myxococcota_C; class UBA6777; order UBA6777; family UBA6777; genus UBA6777. The sequence continues at coordinate 9,374 of PCBK01000021.1, forward strand.
ATCGAGAGAGAGCGAAAGAACACCTTACGCCATGATCTTCTCGGGTCTTTAGGGAGCAATTTTCCAATATGAATGACAGCGATCTGGATCATCCGACCATTGCGCAACGTCAAAAACCCTTCCTGAAAGGTCGAGTGGGTCTTGACCTGGACAAAAAAAGCGATGGAACCAAAAAGACGAACCTTCTGGAACGTTACCAATTTCCCTTTTGTACGGTGCAACCATCCTCTCACCACGTGGTTGTACAATCTCGCGCGATTGGTCGTGTAGTGGAGGAGCTGACGGACACGAGGCGGGTACTCAGTAATGGACATCGCCGTGTGAAAAATAGCCCGCTCTGCTGTGTAAAGTGTATGCAGATGGATCCCATTTGGGGTGGAGATCTTCTTTTCGAGCTTACGTGGCTTCACAGGAAACTTGATGCTCACCCTGTGCCGACGATCCTTCACATGAATCCAATACTTATCGGGATGTTGATACCGGTCAAACGGTTGCTGAAAAGGCAAAAGCCCCTTGGCAGGGACACGTTGAATCGTATAGCCGCTGCTCTTTAACAACGCGAGGATTCCCGTCTTACCGACATAGTGTGCGACGCCAACGGCGACAAACGCCTTCTTGCTTTGCGCCACAAGCTCCTTGATCCTCTTCACCATCAACACGTTGCGATCATCCCCGATACGTCTACGAAGATCTCGAAATTGTTCGAGGTTAGATTGGTTGAGATACTTTTCCAGCAGGTCCATATTGCCTGTTTTGTATATATCCAAGATCTTAAAGGTATCATCATGACCATCAAGCCCCATCAACGTACTCACGAGGTATGCCTCCTGTTGCTTGGGTGACATCTTGCTGAAGACCTGCAGCTGATCTGATAACCGCTCAAGAGAAACAAGTCGTTGCTTGTTTTTCTCAGCATAAGTCATCAAAATACTCTCCTTCCCAAACTCACGACGTACATCAGCATATCCCATCTGAATCGAGGAGAGCGCCATACTTACAAGCCACGGCTTCATCTTGTGAAAAAAGCGAGGTGACATTCCAAACTTGCGAGAGACTTTTGTGAGAAGTCGGTACGTTTTAGGAGAGATGACTTTGTGCAGCTGTTGACGACCTGATAACAACCCATGTTGCTGCACAATACGTCGCTCTTGTTCCATTTTTGCCGTCGCAAGAGCCGTTTTTTTGGTAGAACGATCCGCAGGAACACTCTCTAAGGCAAGTAATTCAGAGCGATCAAGCGCCTCCTTTACAGCAATATCGACACCAGCTTTTTGTTCTTTGCCAACGTGAATCGTACCATACAAATACAGACTCGCCTTAGGCGCTTGTGGATGGCTGGCCTTCCAGAGAAAGATCGGAGATCTCTTCTGTGACTTAGACACACGAGCAGCTTGCTGGTGTGTACATCCTAAACAACCAAGACACAACAACACGGAACATACAGATAAAGCATAACGTAAGAGTAAATGTAATGAAGACATGGAAACACCCTCCTCACAAGACATGGCCTCATATAGAATCACATCAAAGATTCCATATATTGACATACATATAGACGGAAAACAACAACCCACGCAAAAAAAAACCGTAACAAACTTGTCTTAAGCAACGTCTGTCACCATTCTAGGGCGTGTCTGCAAACTTAAAGCCACGCCACTATGGAAGAAATCGTCCACATTGCCAAAAACATCTCAGGTAGCTTTTCGTATCTTGTAGCCAACCTTCTGTTTTGCTTTGCTCTGTTGAACGTACACTCGACTGTACCACGCTTTTTGTATGATTCTTTGTCAAAATACCAGTTCATCTTTTGCCTCTTGTTTTTTGGGATCACACATCCAATTCCTTTTTTCTTTAACAGGCTTCGTATCTCTTTGGAATTGTAACCTTTATCTCCGACCAACTTATAGGGTCTCTCTGAAGGTCTACCTGGTCCGGTTGTTTTGATACGAACACCACTCAAAAGCTGGCCAAAAACTTGTGTTTCGTGCCTTTGTCCCGGAGTGAGCACGATGACAAGTGGTCTGCCTTGTCCATCCGTCCGTATGTGAACTTTTGTGCTGAATCCTCCACGACTTCGACCCAGGGCCATCTCTTCAGCGTTTCGCTCTCTTCCATCCGGTGCTTTTCTCCTGGCACCAGCGGCGTGTTGGTGGGCACGTATGACAGAGCCATCGACAAAGTGGAGGTTCCAATCAATGACTCCAGCTTCCTGGGCAAAAATCAAAACCATTTCAAGGACTTT
>PCBK01000022.1 GCA_002731275.1 Deltaproteobacteria bacterium
CCAACGAAGTTGAATAGCAGGGGGAGCTGGAGGGCAAAGCCCGTCTGAGGGGGTCTTGCATCGCTCCCCTTGCCAACGAAGTTGAATAGCAGGGGGAGCTGGACGACCGTAGGTCGGACTGAGGGGGTTATTCCTTCTTCCTTGGGCTGATTTGCTTCGTATTCATCGTAAAAAAAAGGTGTGTTTGTGCGATGAGGTGGGACTTTGACTCCCGCCGCAATTCAGATCAATGCGAAGCCTTAGAGGCGAGCGTACCCTCTCTATAGCACCGGGTTTGAACCCGGTGGTACCAACCAAACGAATCCCTCTATCCAATCATTCAAGCCATGATCCTGTCTCCAGAAACGTTCGTTGAAAGACATGAATGGCGATGTTGGGCGAAGCCTCTCTGATGGCTTCTTGCTCTCTTCTTTTTTTGACTTCGTTGATCTTTGCCATTGTCGTTCCTACCTTTGGTTTACTTTTTTGTGTTCTTTTTCACCCAACAACCTAGAAAATGTGGAGCATTTCATGTACATCACGCCCTTGTATGCAGCGTTACTATCGCTTGTGTTTGTCGTCTTGAGTTTTCGTGTGATATTGCTGAGACAGAAGTTAGAGGTGGGAATTGGCGATGGTGGAGATAAGCGCCTTTTGCGTGCAACGAGAGTTCATGGGAACTTCGCTGAATACGTGCCTTTGGCGTTGTTGTTGCTCTTTTTGCTCGAATGCCAAACAAAGACGACGTTATGGGTGCATATTGGAGGTTCTGTTTTGTTGGCTGGACGATTGTTGCACGCATATGGGGTCAGCCAAGTGAAGGAGGATCTTAGATTGCGCGTGACTGGGATGGCGATGAATTTTTGCGTGATTGTCGGCTTGAGCGTTGGGTTACTCTTGACATATGTTTTGTAGGGGCGACCTTATGGTCGAATGAGGCAGTCGAGGGGATTCTCGCGTAGATCGGAGGTGTCATATCCAGCACCCTTGAGGAGCGATGCGAGGATATTTTGTGGATTGATGAAGGTCCCACCAGTCGTCATCGTCGCGCCCGTTCTAGGGTTGACCATGTAGCCAGACATACCAACATCGGCAGTTTTTCCGATCACTGTCTTGTGAGGAACACCAGCTCCGAGGAGCAAACAGCTTGAGATCAAGAAGTGGTCACGACCATCTTTGCTGTTGATCTTGGGTGTGCGCGCGAACTCACTGAAACAAACGATGGTCGTGTTGTCGATCAACATTTTGCCCTGAAGTGGTCCACTTGTTGCCGGATGAGGTGTTGTTTTGAGATCTTGCACCAACGTCGCGAGGGCTTTCCAACCTTCGTATTGGATGTTGGTTTGATCGTCGGCCCAGTTGTTGACGTGTGTATCCAAGCCTCTCGCTAACTCGATGGTCACACACTGTGCGAGCTGGTGTTTGACCGCCTGGTAAGCGAGCGCGGCCTGTGCTGCGGGGCTAGTCGACGAAGTGATCCCGTATCTTTTGGCGATCGTCTTCATCGCAGCATCTTTGGTGTTCAAGAAGTCGAAGTACTTACCAAGATCACTCTTGACGAGTGAGGAGGCCTTCTTTTGTGCTGTTTGGACGAGCGCCAACATACCATCTTCGTCGAGGACTGTGGGGTCACAGTTCTTGGATGCGATGCGGTAATCATCGAGCAGCTTTTGATACTCACTTTTGAGGGCATCAGGACCTTTTTGGAGCGTCTTCAACAAGTCGTTTGTGCTCGTGGCTTTCAAACCTGTCGCGAAGGAGGGGAGGTTTTTGTTGTACGTCTCGACGCGAAGGACGAGGTTGGGGATCTCGTAACTGCCTTCACCTTCTTGTGCGACGATACGCGTCCCCCAAGATGAACCTTTGGCTGCCAATCCAGCGGGCATTTCACCAGTGATGAAGTAGCGACGACCGATATCATGTGCGACTGTATCCATCATCACACCGCGCACGACACATCCTACATCCATGTGTTTGACCATGGGCGCCATCGCAGGACCAATGGTCAGCGCGTTGTTGATCTTGAAGTTGTTTTTGTTGATCGCCACACCATCATTGAATTTCGCCGGGAGCATGTTGTATCCAAGCTGTGTTTGGTAATTCTTGATGGATGTTGTTGAGTCGGTGAACTTCTTGGGATCACGAGGGTCGAGTGAGAGCAATTGATCCCACCCACCGTTGAAGTAACAAAAGATAAAGTTACGAGGGTAGGGATTGGTCGCTGCGATCAGTGGTCTGTTCCACGGTCCCATGAGCATGGTGCCTGTGGTCGCGAGACCCATTGTCTTCAAGAAAGCACGTCTGTTGTGTTGCATGATAGGCTCCTCTCTTGCTCAGTAAATGAAAAACTCAGGGGAAGTGATTGTTGCAATACAAACGAGTTCCCAGGCTTTGTCTGTTGCCTGAGCAGTGTTGAGTCCTTTTTTCTTCGCGGCCGCCAACACTTTGTTGTACAGATCGCGCAATTGCTGGATCTCTGCGGTCGATGAGTCTGCGACAAAGACACCGTGGAACTTCAGACGAATGAAGCGAAGTGCTTTGTTGACGTCACTGCCAAACCGCGCAAAATCTCTTGCGCTCTCGGCTTTTTTGGCATCCGCTGGGATGACCTTTTTGCAGACGTTGGTCGCCATGTCATCCATCAACTTCATGAACAACTTGGTAACTTCGTTGTTGTTCTTTGTGACTTCGATGTAGTCAGCTTTTCCGAGTGTCAGAGAGAGCTGATCAAACATATTGCGGTTGGCGTTGTCCGTCCAGGTGATGCCGCCAAACAGGTAGGGGATGGTGGCTTTCAGTTTATCGAGGCTCATGCGACGCGCTGTACGGCTCAAGAAGACTTGCAGAGGTGCGTTTTTGGGCTTCTGTGCTGTCGCAGGTGTCCAGTGGTTGGTGAAGGGTTTGGGGGGCACTTCCTTCACGGATGGGTTGTTGTATGGGAAGAACGAGGGTTTTTTCTCGTTGTCTTCGATGCTCACGGGGGTTGTGGTGCCCGTTTTGCTCGTGTTGCTCGTGTCTGTGTCGTTTGGTGTATCGACATTGTCACAGGCTGAGAACATTGACAAAGCCGCGATCAACGCGAAGGAACATAGCCATTTATTCTGTCTCATCATCTTCTTTCCTTTGCGCTTAAGGTTGTACTGTTTCGAAGCCACGGCGATACTCTTCACTTTTTACGATGGCTTTGACGAGTTGTCGAATGTTGTATTGTTTGTTCTTGAATGTTGTGACGAGTCCATTGAGGACGTGTGTTTGTTGCTTTTGAATGTCTGAGCCGACGAACCAACTCCACATGTTCTTCACACCACAAGAGGCGATTTTGTCGTTCGCGATGTCTCTTTTGGCGAGAGCTGTTGGGCCATTGGCGATGTTGCTTTCCCATGATTTAGGAGCGAAGACATACGCGAGCAACTTGCCTCTGTACTTTTCTTCTTTGGTGTGACCTGGATTGAGCATGTAAAGAGTGCGACAGTAGCCCGGGTTGCCCGTCTTTGTTACGGAGGTATCGCACTTTTTGTTATACGCGGGGAAGGCTGTGGGGTTGAGAGGGAACCATGCGTTCTCTTGCCAACGTCCCCAGTGTGCGGCTTCTGGTTCAATCGTCTGGTGGCAGCTTTTGCAACCACAACGCTGTGTTAGATCGGGTTCGTTGTGACAGGCATCTGTGGGATCCGGCAGTCCCCCTGGAGGAGGTGAGAAGTATTGACAAAGGAATGCGTTGTGATAGCGGTGCAGTCGACCTCTATTTGTTGCATACTTCAAGGTAAAGAAGGGGAGCGTCAAGATTCCGGCAGAACGTGCGGGCATTGTAAATGACTTCCAGACTTTGGGTCTGTAATAAGGGACGGAGGGAACAGTCACTTCTTTGCTTGAGGCTATATCAATACGTGTTTTGGTTCCTGCTGATTCGCGGTATACGTGGGATAGCGGGCCATTCACTTCGGCTTTTTGTCCGAGGAGAATATCTGTGTATGGTTTGTCATTTTCGATGACATCGTCGATGAATCGGAGAGATTGTTCCATCATAGATTCAAGGATCTCTGTGCGCATCGTTTTCCATGTGCTGATGCCTGAGTTTGCTTCTCCTGCACGAACACACCACTTAAGCTCTGGGCCACATCCACAGTATACCCGGTTATATCGTCCTCGATCGTGGGATGATTTGGACAAATCGCAGTTGTACGTCGCCTTTCCGATGGTGATGTTCTTGTGTGTGTAAGCGACCTGACCACAGACCCGCCATGTTCGCGTGCTGTCTTCATCCCAAAATGGGTGCACTTCGACATAGCCTTCTTGAGCGATGACTTGTGTGCCGCCGCTTCGATCTTTGGCGAGGTCGATACAAGGTTTGTATGTGTTTGTTCCTTGGAGCTTGCATAGCAGTTGGCCGCTCGTGTTGTACTTTGCTTTTTCGTTTGCGAGGCAACCGATATTGGCCCCTCTCATCAACAGTCTTGTTGGGATATTGCGACGGTCAATGATGATCCAAGAGGTATCTTTTGCCTTTGCATAAGCACCGCTGTTGGTCAGCTTGATGTAGTTGATCACATGAACAGCTTGTGTCAGGCTGAGATCATTGATGTTGAGTGTCAACAGATCCTGGAAGAACGAGCGCATTTGTTGCGTAAAGGCGTTGCTCTTGAGCATGCTGTCGATCACCGCGTCAGTGACGTGACCACTGTTATAGGTATCGAGTTGCTCTTTGTAAGAGGGGAGTCGTCCGCGAAGGTCGAGGCTCAAGCGACGAAGGTATTTGATCGCTGCTTGCTTTTTTTCGCTCGCGACGTTTTGAGGTTTGCACACCTGTGCGTTTGAAGTCTGTATGAATGAAAGAGTGAGAAACCCAATTAACACGAGATGAATGGTCTTGTTCATCATCTTGGCTCCAATGAAAGGGTGGAAGTCTTTCTGTCTCATTAAGGTTTAAATCCTCCGGCTTTCCAGCCTTTGAAGACGTTGATTTCGTTCACAGGAACCTGCCCTGCGTCTTTGGGCATCCAACCTGTTGTTCTCTCCATCGCGCGGATCATCGCGTCGATGGAGGCTTTGATATCAGCGAGTTTGCTCAAGTTCGGAGAAGGTGTGCCTGTCGAGTGACATCGAATACAATGTTTCTTGATGAGGGGCTCAACATCCTTGGCATAGCCTGGATAGACAGGGGCTGTCCCACCGAACTTGACGAGTTTTGTGCCATCCGAGAGCCACATGTTCCCATCAGGAGTGCTTGTGGCAGCCATAACATTTGTGATTCCCCCTGGAATGGCGAGGCTTTGTGCATCTTTTTCAGTCAAAGTGAACAATTGCGTGTTGGTGATCGACCACGTCTCCTCCGTCTTCTGTTGGAAGAGTATGTGTGTGATCTTCATCGTCTCGATCGTCTTATCACTTGTGTCTGGCTTCAGGCGGAACATCCACCAAGCTGCGTTTGTACCGTTTTCTTTTCGAAGGTTGAGTGTTTTCTTGTCGTCAAAGCCCCAAAAGTCGACACCTGCTTCTTTAGAAGGTGTCATCGCTGAGAGTGTCAGTCCTTCGCCTTTGAAAGAGCGCAATGTCCATGTCCCACCTGACTGTTGCAAGGCGGAGTACGCGCCGCTTCCATCGCGAATCAGTAGAAGTTTCTTGGAGGGCATGTAGAGGAGCCCTGTGATATCACTGATACTCTTAAACTGTTGGAGGTTGTCTGTGTCATATAACCAAAGGGAGTCTTTTGTACCGATCCAGAAGGAGTTTTGGTCTCTCTCTGCGAGGGCTGTGATGTCGCTCCCGTCCAGGTTTCTGTAGAATTGTGTCGGAGAAAAGTCGGTCCCATCCCACAAGAAGATTTGTTTGGCATGTGCGACGACGATCTCTGTGTTTTTCCATGAAGCGATCCCTACGACGGGGCGATTGTCGACACGAGTCATGACGTTCTTTTTATTGGCGTTTGTGAAGACCTTGTAGAAGCCATTTTCTGTTCCTAGTACAGTTGTCGCGCCCGCGTGGATGGTCATATGGAAGGTCTTAACCTTGGCGAGCGCTGTTGGGAGCGCCCACTCTTCTGTGCCGTAGCTGATCGTTTGGAAAGAAGCGGGGGTGAGGACTTGTTGCCGGATGATGACCTCACCTGGGAGCTCTTCTGGGTTGACTGTGTCAACGGATGGTCCTTCAGGGACGGTGTCTGGCTGAGGGGCTTCTGTACCTGCATCGCCTGTGATCTCGTCCGTCTTTTCAGGGGAAGGCTCTGTCGCTTTTTCTGTGACTTGTTCTTTGATGTCTTCAGTGCGTTTGATGTTCTCTGATTGAGTGGATTCGGTGGTGTCTTTTTCCTGCCCTGGTACGGGAGAACAAGCGAGGAGCGTTGTTGCGAGTAAAGCGTACGCCCAATACAGTTTGGATGTGGGAAGCATCAGGCTCATTCATGGACCTCCAGACAAAGTGATGCAGATGGTTTGTGTCTCATGAGGTTATGTCATGAGACAATTCAGCGCTTCACAACGGGAATGATCCAGCCCTTCAAAAATGTATCTCTCCAAACACATTTTTTTTCAGTGTGCGTGTGGATATTGGGTAAGTCTTTTCAGTGTAAGGGTTTTGTATGTGAGGGGCGGCGTGTTTTTTGTGAAAGGATCAGGGAGAGTACACGAAGACGACGTTGTTGTCTGCGTCGCTGATGTAGAGTTTGCCATCGCGCCACAAGAGCCCTGATATGGACTGGAATGTTACCTTGGTTGTGGTGCCTGTTTGGTAGCCTGCCGTTTTGGGCGTCCCAATGAACGTGGTTGTGTTTCCTTTTGCGTCGATTTTGCGGATGACTCTGTTGCCTTCGTCGGCGATAAAGATATTGTCGTGGCTGTCCACGGCAATTCCCACAGGATTTTCGAACTCTGCTTTGAGCATCGGGCCGTTGGCATGTCCTGCGCGTCCAGTACCGGCAATTGTCGTGACATCGCCTGCTAATGTGACCTTCCGGATGATATGGTTTCCATAGTCTGCGACGAGGATGTTGCCCTGACCATCGAAGGCCATACCTCTAGGGGATTGAAAGGATGCCTTGCTACCGGTTCCGTCATTGTGACCGCTTTTACCGGGAGTACCAGCGAGGAGTTTGTCTTGTCCTTGTGTGTTGATGACGCGGATGATGTGGTTTCCTGTATCAGCGATATATAAGTTGCCATTTTTGTCGCAGAGCATGGACGAGGGGTTTCTGTATTTGGCGTCTTTTGCTGCACCATGTCTGAGGCCCGGAAGTGAGCCAGCGACTGTCTCAATACGCTGTGTGTTGAGGTTGATGCTTTTGATCTTGTGGTTGTTAAACTCTGAAAAGTAAATGATTCCGAGAGCACCAGAGCTTTGTGGTGGGCAAAGTTGTATCCCGTGGGGTGTGGTGAGCTGACTCCTGGACAATGAATTGTCAATGTCGCCAGGCTTTGAACCCGCAAAGAGCTTCGTGAGCACGTTGTTGCCGAACAAAAAGCTCCGGATCAATCCATGTTTGGGTTCGGTGAGAAGTATCTCTTTGTTGTGGACGATCATCGCCGTTGGACTTGTCGGTTGGATCTCAAAAGCCCTGGAGGTTCTTCCTTGTTGATGAGGAATCCCGACGAGTGTTGTGACTTTGTTCTCTGTGAGTGAGAGCACCCTGATAGCGTGGTTGCCTTTGTCGTAAATGTAGAGGCGATTGCGTCCGTCAATCGCAATGTCACCAATGTTCGTGAGTATGGCAGGCTCAATTTTCCCATCTTTTTTCGTCGGACCATCGCGAAAACCGGGGGTTTTTCTTACCAGTACAGGCTCACCAGCGATCGTCGAGACGTTTCCTTGTGGATCGACTTTTCGGATGATACCAAAGGCGTAATTGTCAGCGAGGTAGATATTGTCATGAAGATCAACCGCGATACCCGCAAGTGTTCCAAATTTTGCTGTCACAAGAGGACCGTCTTGGTAACCTGGCCCCAATTTTCCTGCGAGGGTGCTTACAGTGCCTGTCTGCGTGACTTTGCGTAGGTATCGGTTATTGTCGATGACATAGATAACATCGTGTTTGTCGATAGTGATGTGTGTGATCCTCTGGAATGATGCGATATTGCTAGGACCATCACTGACTGTGTTCCCACCAACTGAGCCTACAAGCGTTGACACTGTTGGGAGTGGTCTTGATGATATCTTGCGAATCATCTTCCCTGCGATCGTAACGACGTACAACGCGCCTTTACTGTCTTCAATGAGAGCTGTTGGTTGGTTAAATGTCGCCTTTTTGAGATCGCCGTTTGCGTTCCCTTTGAGCCCTGGTGTGCCTGCAAATGTTTCGATGTATCCATTTTTGTCGATACGTCTGATCGTATGGATCCCTCTCTCTGTCACATAGACATACCCATCCCTGCTTACGTGGATGCTGGCGGGGTTGTTCAATCCTCCGGTGTCTTTTGGGCCGTCCTTGCTGCTGCGCGTCAGTAATCCTGCGAACTTCTCGATATATCCGTCTCGGCGTATTTTTTGGACAAAGAATTGGTTTTCGAAGATCAGGTAGAGGACACCGAGCGGACTTGCTGTGAATGTCCGGATGGGAAACAGACCCGTTTCTGAGGCTGGACTTTCGACAAAGAGTGGGCGTGTGAAGGGACGAACACAACCTTTGACGTTTTCATCGATCAAACCGTCACAGTCGTCGTCAAGTCCGTTGCATGTTTCTTGTTTGGCACCAACATTGTCCGCTTTGCAAATGCCCCATTCACCGTTTGTACATCTTCTGAGACCTCGTGCACAGACACCTTTTTGGCCACTGACGGCACATCGTTGTGTTTTACCTTCTTCCTCTTTTTTGCATGGATGTTCAGGGCAACCTTCGTCGACATATCCGTTGCAATTGTCGTCTCGCTCATTACATGTTTCACGGTCTTTGGAGAGGCATTTGCCCTGGCAACATGTCTGTGATTCTTTGCAAATATTTCCACACTGTCCACAGTTGTTTTGATCATTTTGTGTATCAACACATGCAGCTCCACAGCGTGTCTTTGGCGCGCAAGTATCGGGTTCGGGAGGGCTCTCTTTGGTGCGCTCTGGAGGTCTTGTCTCAGCTTCATGGTCTGGTATGAGAAGCTCTATCGTTGCTTCTGTGCTTGCGTCTTCGTATACCTCTGACTTCGGTTCAGGTGAGGCCGCTTTGCATATTCCCTTTATGCACAACAGGTTGGAAGGACAATCCTCGATCTCTTCGCATTCATAGCCGTAGAGTTCACTACAAGCCGGGATGAGTAGGATGAGCAGGATGAGTAAAAATCGCACGATGTGTTTGCGTTTGTGTTGGGGGGCTGTTGCTTGCATTGGGAAGCTCATGTCATCACCTTGCGTGTGTAGTCTTGGAGACTATATCACGGTTGGTATACCAAGACGATACCATTGTGTGAATCGCTGATGAATAGTTTTTGATTATGCCACCAAACCCCTGCAATGTCGTTAAATTGCACACTCTCTGTCGGGCCTGTTTTGTATCCACTGTCGTTGGCTTTGCCGATGAAGGTTGTGACGACTCCCTTTGGTGTTATTTTTCTGACGACATGGTTTCCTGTATCTGCGACGTAAATGTTACCTTGTTGGTCAACAGTGAGGTCAGTGGGGTTGTTAAATTTGGCTTGCGATCCAATCGCGTTTACATAGCCTCTCTCACCTGAACCTGCAATTGTCTGAACCTTACCTTCTAGAGTCACTCTCCGGATCGAGTGGTTTCCCGAATCAGCAATGAGGATATTGCCAGCTCGATCAAAGGTGAGTCCGCGAGGTTGATTGAAGGATGCTTGCCTTCTTGTTCCGTCTTTCTTTCCTGGACTCTTTGGAGAGCCGACAAAGACGCTGTCCATATCTTGTGTGTCTATGACACGAATGATGTGGTTTGCTGTGTCAGAAATGTACAGGTTGCCTTTTGGATCGCAGAGTACAGAGGTTGGAGCATTGTACTTTGCGGTCTCTACGGCACCTACTTGGAAGCCCTTGGTTTTTCCTCCGAGTGTTGAGATGATCCCAGCAGTTGGATCTATTTCTTTGATCTTGCTGTTCTGCGTGTCGACGACATAGAGCCTGCCGGCTCTTTTACCTGCAAGGCACACATCGATATCGTAGGGCATATTCATCTGACTTACGGAGAGTTTATCGTCCCTATCTCCAATCTGTGTACCCGCATATACTTTGCTCGTGAAAGGTTTGGTAAGTGAGTATGAACGAATGTAATGGCTGTTTGGCTCAGTTGTATATAAAACATTGCTGTGTACGAGCATTGAAGCAGGACCGAAAGGTTGCGTCTTGTAGTTCCGGGTCGTTTTTTGTTCTTCCTCTTCTTGGGGTGAGCCTACAATCGTTGTGACTTTATTTTCGTCAAGTGAAAGCATCCTGAGCGCGCGATTGCCTTTGTCGTAAACATAGAGGTGATTGCGTCCATCAAGTGCGATGTCGCTGAGAGTACTAAACACCGCTCGTTTCGTTATGTTTGTGGTGGTGCCATCGCCATCCTGAAATCCAGGTGTCTTCCTGATAAGTGCTTTCTCACCTGCTAATGTTGTGACATTGTTTTTTTTGTCGATTTTCCGAATCGCGCCAAAGACATTGTTATCTGAGAGGTAGATGTTGTTACTGCTGTCGATTGCGAGGCCTGCCAATTTCCCGAACGTTGCCTCATGGAGAGGACCATCTGTGTGTTTTTTGTGACTCGGATGAATGAGCGTTTCGACGCTTCCATTTTGTGTAATTTTGCGTAATTTGGTTTCGTCATCGATTACGTACAATTGATCATGGGTGTCCAATGCAATGTGAGTGATCCGACTGAACGTTGCTTTTTCTTTGCCGCCATCTGTGGCTTCGGCAGAACCAAGACGACCCACAAAACGCGACACTGTTGTGGGGGCTCCGAATGCAATTTTGCGGATCAATTTTCCACGATTTGTTACAACGTAGAGGTTTCCTTGACTATCCTCAGCGATCGCAGAAGGCGTATCAAATGTAGCCGTTTGCAAATCCCCATCGTCTTCACCGGGCGTCCCTAGAGTACCTGCAAAAGTCTTAACGTTTCCGTTTGTGTCAATACGTCTTATGATGTGGAGTTGGCTCTCTGTGATGTAGATGTAGCCACTTTTACTGACATGAATGTCACTTGGTGTGGATTGCTCCGTTCCCAAGTCTGCAAATTTTTCGAGATACAGATCTGTGCGTAGTCTTTGGATAAAGAGTTGCTTTTCAAAGATCATGTAGATAACACCGAGAGGATCCGCGGCGATTCCTTTGACGCGAAACAAGCCTGTTTCTGAGGCTGGACTTTGGATGAGGATAGGGCGTGTGAAGGGACGAACGCAGTCCTTGGCGTCTTCATCGATCAAGCCATCACAGTCGTCGTCAAGTCCGTTGCATGTTTCTTGTTTAGCACCAACGTTGTCTGCTTTACAAATACCCCACTCACCGTTTGTACAGGTCCTGAGACCTTGCGCACAGACACCTTTTTGGCCACTGACGGCACATCGTTGTGTTTTGCCTTCTTCCTCTTTTTTGCATGGATGTTCAGGGCAGCCTTTATCGACGTATCCGTCACAGTCGTCATCGATTCCATTGCACTCTTTTTTTTTGATAGGGACACATTTACCATGACAACAAGTACTCTCTTTACTGCAAGCATGGCCACACTGTCCACAATGTCCATCGGATCTGTCGAGGTCCACGCAGAGACCATCACAGTAGTCTTTTTCTTTGCACTCCTGAGCGATCGGCTGACATATCCCTTTGTCACAGAATGTCAGGGAAGGGCAGTCTGTATCGATTTCGCACTCGTATCCGTAGAGCTCACTACAAGCAGGGATGAGCAGAACAAATGTGAGGAGGAGTAGCAGTCGCATAACGCGTGTGTGATGGTGTTGTGGGTCTGTAAATAGGGTTGAGAAGCTCATGTCTTGGTGTTGGCGTTTACTTGGTGAGTGAAGGCTACAATCTCCATTGGACACCCAACTTGATGGAGTATTCAAAGAGTTGTTTCAGTGAGGTATTCTCGGCGGTCGCGATTTGTAGGATGGAAAAGCCTGTGTCGGCCTGGAGCGTGACACCCATTGTTGGCAAGAACCACCAGGCCGCTTGCGCCATTACACCATACGAGCCGACTGAGGCCGTGCGTGGGGTTCGGAATACCTGTTGTGTGAGTAGGCCAAAACCTCCATATGCACCTGCGAATAGATCGAATTGTGGAGTGATATGCCATGGGTAGCCAACAAACGCGCGTAGCTCTCCGTAGAAGATGACATTGTTGCCACTAGGAAGCTCCTTCTGCGTCTGTTGGAGGTTGAGTTGGAGACCAAAATACTGCTTTTGTAGAGAGAGTGTTGCGCCAATAGAGGGGGCGTTGTCCATCTTGCCAGCGGACATAAAACTCCCGAACGCGCTGATCACAAATGGTTCTTCGAGATGAGCAGTCGAACCAGCTTGAATGTCGAGTTGTTGGGTGTGCAGTGTTTGGCCTTGTTGGTCGAGAATCGCGACTCGGTACCGTCCTGGTGACAAAGCGATATCTTCATTTGCATCTGCTTGAAAACGTACTGCACGTCGAGAGCCTTTTCGTCCCCATCGGAACACGCGGAAGATGAGTGACTTACCTTTGGCCCATGTAGTTCGGAGGTAGCCCTTTTTGCGTTGCTTTTTTTGGAACAGAAAGATGTCTCTGTTTGCGTCCAATTCGGAGGCGAGCGCTGGGACTTGAAGGGCGCCGAGATTGTTTTTGACGAATTCTTTGGTCGGTTTGACTGCGCAGATATGTGCGTCGATTGCGGTGATTGGCTTCTTCTTCCAGTATTTGTAGAAGCACTTGAGGTAAAAGTGTGTGTAGACATCACCGTGCAATTGTTTGTGTTCAAAGGCCGCCTGTCCGCGACTGGCGGCGCTCAAGATCTGGATCGCTGTCGAAGGTGTGCGGAGGGGCTGGGTGTTGAGTGCGTTCCCCTTCATCCCTCTGGGGAGCTGTGATTTACTCTGGTTTTGGCCGTTGTAGCAGACCGCGAGCATTAGCAAGATGCGTTTGGAGAGGTAGCGTTTGAGCAGAGAGAGCATTGTTTTGACGGAGAGGGCTGTCTTGTGGACCTTTGCATTGGTGTCAGAGGTGATAATAAAACGTTCGGGGGTTTTTCCGTCAGTGGGGACTGCAACAGTGCCGTGGGAGGAGATGTAGACGAGGACTGTGTCACCGGCACCTTTGGCCATCTTTCCGAGGCGTTTGAGTGCGTCAATCAGTGCGCTGCGAGTGGTCTCTTTGGCTTCTGTCCGTAAGAGCACGTGATCAAAGGAGGCGTCCTTGAGCATCTTGGCAAATCGCCTCGCATCTTTTTTGGGATATTTGAGGGATTGCCAGCCCGAGTCACGTTGGAAGTGTTGGATTCCGATCACCAGCGCCAGCTTTTTTGGGCGCAGTGAGGCTCTCAAACTCGCTTCTTGTTGTCCTTGTAGTACAAGCGGCTTCAGTCTGGCGTAGGACGATGAAGGCCAGCAAAGCAGGACCATCAAACCCAAGACAATGGATCTCATCTAGCTCACTCCTTCACATGCAAAGAGAACTGATCGAAGTGGTGTAAACGCCCTTGATGATACCATGTTTTGAGTAGCTTCAAACGATTTTGTTTACTTCCACGTTGGAAGGCTCTGAGTTGTCCGGGGGGGAGGGGTTTTCCTGCCTGAAGAAGTAAGTAGTGTAAAGCACCACGTTCGCTCTCCAAATCGTCTTGTTGAATGATGCCTTTGCAAGAGAGCAGTCGAACGTTGTCTGAAGGACTTTGTTGTTTTCTGGAGGCTTCGTCACATGGGTAGATCAGTGAAGGTTGTCCCTTCGCGTGTCTGAAGATATAGATGTATCCACCAGGTTCGAGGATGGAGTAAGCGATGACGAGCTTTTGGTGTGTCTGAATGGATTCGCCATTGGACAGTCGAGAGAGCTTGTTCTTTTTGAGCAGTCCTACGTGGAGGCTGGGCTTTTGCTGGAATCCCAATTCATACGCACCTTTTGCGAACCCCTCTGGGCCTGACTCTTGCGGAAGAATGCTCCACAATCCACCGCCAACAAAGAGTAACAACACACATGTTGCGAGCGCGAATGAGTATTGAGGGGCCATCAGCCAGGAGAGGGACCACCACGGCGTTTTGGCGGTCGCTGTTTCTTCTAGAGGATGTGCTTGACTGAGCGCGAGTGTGAGCATCTCTTCTGGGTATAAAGAGGGGGGTTGAGCAGGCATTTGTTTGGACCACTGACGCAGTGTTTGATCGTCTGCAGCCAGGACATCTTGCAATGATTGGGGCATTGGATTAGCCATGATTGATCTTGTCCTCTTCATTGGAAGTAAAGAGAGCTTCCTTTATTTGATCGCAGCGCTTGTAAAGTCGGACTCTTGTCCATGAGAGCGCTCGTGACAATTCGACAAAGTGAAATGTAAACTTGCCTTTATCTTTTCCGCTCGCGCGTTGTTGAATGTAGCGTTGTGGGGACTGAAGCACGAGCTCAACGAGTGTGACACAGTCCTGGTATACTTCATCGGAGACATTGCCACGTAGCTCACGCTCCAAAGCTTTGTACAACCATTCACTCGCAAAATACTTGTCTTCTGGTAAGGAGGATGAACGCTCAATGGGTTTAACCTTCTCATGAAGGATGTTTCTCTGGTTCTTCTCCTGTCGAAAGGAGCTGTAGATGGAGCGAACTGTTGCGACATACCAGTAATTGAGGAAGGAGATTTGATCCGGGAAGATGTCCACATAGTCGTCTTCATCCAATTCTTTTTCGAGCATCTTGACGATGATCTGTAGCGCGTGTTCTTTGAGATCTTCCTGCTCCAATTTCGACTTTCTCGCCCAGATGGTGATTTGTCCATCGAGGTCTATGTCTTTCAAGAAGTCCCGCAATGTCGATCTGCGTGGCAAAACCCGTTCTCCTTTCTTTCCTACATCGAGAATGATCCTGCACCACAAAATTGTAAAAGCAAACGGCCACTTTTTTTCACCCTTTTGTTTTGTCGTAGTTTTTTTCTGTGTTTTTTGCACAAAGGCTACGACGGCATGGCTTGACACTTCTGGAGTGATGGTAGAAGGTGTATTCGACATTCACCCACAGGGTCGTTGTGATCAGCGGCCTTTCATGTAAGAGGTTTTCATTGATGAAGAAACAAAGAATGCTCCTGTCCGTTCTCACCAGCGTCTTGTGCTGCGTGTGTTTGTCCAGCGCTGCTTTTGCCGAGACCAAAGCCAAAGCGCCGACCTCCAAGCCCGTTACCAAAAAAGCCAAAAAGGCGAAACCAGCCGTTCGTACGACGATTACTGTTAATTCTCCCAAAAAACGCAAGCCAGCGATTCGTACGACGATTACAGTCAATCCTCCCAGCAAGCGCAAGCCTGCAGTTCGTACAACCATCACTGTGAATCGTCCAACTCCTCGTAAGCCTGCAGTTCGTACGACGATCACTGTTAATAAGCCCAAAGTACGCACGACGATTACGGTGAATCGTCCGACTCCTCGTAAACCAGCGGTACGCACGACGATTACAGTGAAGAAGCCGACACCACGTAAACCAGCAATTCGCACGACGATTACGGTGAATAAGCCTAAGGTCCGTACGACGATTGTCGTGAATAAGCCTAAAGTACGTACGACGATCACAGTCAACAGAACACGTCCTGTCCCTGTTCGTCGAGCGGTTGCTGCGAAGACGCTTCAATGTAAAAAGACGATCTGTGCGATGTACAGCGCGACTGCGATGTCAAAGGTTGCGTGGGGATGTGGTTTGAAGTTCAAAGGAAACTGCAAGTGTACCAAGACCGCTAACTCCTGCGGGAAGAACTGGCGCGGCGCGACTAAGTACAACTACGATTGTAGTTGCACGACCACACAAAAGAACATGGACGCAGCCAAAAAACAGGCCAAAAGCCCATCCGTGGGGCAACTCTGTGAGAAAAAATTCTGTTCATTGTACGGTTCAACAGCCAAGGCCAAGGTCGCTTGGAAGTGTGGGTGGAAGTTTAAGGGGAATTGTAGTTGCCAAAAGACCGCTGAGGCTTGTGGCAAGAACTGGCGTGGCGCGATGAAGCACAACTACAATTGTCGCTGTCGTGCGACTTGTAAACAGACTGTTTGTGCTCTGTACACAACAACCGCACAGGGAAAAGCTTCTTGGAATTGTGGATGGAAGAAAGGGTACAGCACACGTCGCTGCAAATGTGTCAAAACCACTCAATCTTGCGGTTCAAACTGGCGAGGCGCCACAAAATACAATTACGCTTGTGACTGTAAATAACCAACACTTTGGCAAGACCCCCTCAGACGGGCTTCGCCCGCCAACTCCCCCTTCGCGACTTTCGCTCCGCTCCTGTCGGTAAGGAGAGTGATGCAAAAGCCCACCAGGCGGGCTTTGCACGCCAGCTCGCCCTACGCGACTTTCGCTCCGCTCCTGTCGGCAAGGGGACCGATGCATCTCAAACCACATGTCGCGATACAGACGGGTGTTCCGTGCATATCGTATGGATGTTAGTTGGGGATGGGCTTGTGTCCGTCCCATATCATCGTGAATATCGGTAGATTGGTCCCTCCTCTCGAAAGGCTTGAGAGGAGGGAAGAGCCGGAGGCTCAGGGTGGAGAGTTTGTAGAGGCGGATGATTGCAAGTGAAGACGCAAAAAACCCACTGCAAGTTTGCAAGTAACCGAGGAATGCAAGGATATGGCTTGCTATATCCGCCTGCAAGTGAGGGATGATATAGGATGGTCGGGGGAGTTTGCGGAGACACAAGTGCAACGTCCGCCGGATCAGCATTCAAGTATCTCTCGTATATATCAGTGGAATAGTCCCTACCGTATCTATCGGCCCGGGTTTTAACCTGGGTTCACGGCCATTCGTATCCTGATATCCGTGCGTCTGTGGGTTGTTTGGTGGTTATGCGTTGAGGTTTTGGATGTCTTGGACGGAGAGGTCAAGGATGTTAGCGACTTCTTGAGGTGTCATGCCAGCCTCAAGCATTTTCTTTGCGCTCTTGAGCAAGCCAATTTGCTCGCCTGTTTGCATTCCTTTTTCGAGACCTGCTTGTTCTCCTTGTGAAAAGCCTTCTTGAAGTCCCTCCTGTCGGCCTTCTTGTCGGCCTTCTTGTAGTCCCTCTTGTCGACCTTCTTGAAGCCCCTCCTGTCTGCCTTCTTGAAGTCCTTCCTGTCGGCCTTCTTGCAGTCCTTCCTGTCGGCCTTCTTGCAGTCCTTTCTGGAGACCTTCACGGAACTTGCTTTTGAGGCCGCTGTAGTAATCAAGGATACCTTTGAGGCGGTCTTCGTAGACCCAGCGGAAATTCTCGTCCCTGCTCAGATATTCGATCTCTTCGAGGGCTTTCTTACATTCCTCGTCCCACTTTTGGATTTGGTCGTGTTGCATGTCCTTTCCATCCTTCAAGAAGCTTAGCCATTGCTCGATAGGTGTTTGCGCGTCCTCAAACGCCTTTTTGTATTTTGGCAACTCCAAGACGTGAATTTCAAGTGCCTCGCTCAATAAAAAGTGTTGTTGCTCTTCCATCACCCGGAATGTCGAGTGATAATGCTCACTCTCTTGGAGCAACTCGAAGTCCGTGATGGCGATCGAGATGGTCTTTTGCAATTCGTTGTATTCACGACCACGAACGAGTTGGCTGCCAAAGAGTCTCGACCAGTAAAACAAGATCCTCCATGTGAACGATGTCTCTGGTCCGATCTGCATTTCAATGTTGTACAGATGACCTTTTTCATCCTTGGCCTTCACGTCCAGAATGGTCATCTTTTCATTGATGCGTTCTCCCGGAGTATACGGATTAAGTAACTCAACACTCGTGAGCGTTTCCCCTTCAGGTCTTTGCAAGATCGCGTTGAGCAGGCTCAAAAGCAGAGCTTTGTTCTTCTCAACACCGAACACTCGCTTGAATACGAGGTCTGTTTTTGGATCGACATATGATGACATGCGATTTCCCCTCTGGACTCGGTCTCCACACAAAAGATAAAGGTTGTGGGGTTGCAAAGGGCAAACGTGTATAATGTGTTCCTTTGTGTTGACCGGTCTTTTTGATGGTTTGTGGTAAAGATTTTCTGATTCCCCTCTGTTTTCCCCGTGTCGATTTTTGACAATACGAAACTGCTCACGCCATCTTGGTTTGTCAACCCAACGCTTTGCGTTGGATCTTCTTTTCAACAACGCAGGGCGTTGCATCCCCCTTTCAGCAACGCAAGGCGTTGCATCCACCTTGAAAACCTATCGGTTTTCTTGGATAGAATGGCTGATGACAGCCATTCTAGACGAATGCATCGAGGGAGTTGCTTGCAAAGAGGAAATGAGTTGGTTGCCATCTGCATGGGTTTTGAGGTGAGACTCAAAGTCCGACCTCGACGCAAAAACACACCATTTTCACGATGAGCACGAAGCAAAGAAGCCACGAAGAAAAGCCTCTCCAAGGAGAGTGTTGTAGGTGGTAAATCTCCAACCCCGCAGGGGTTCAAATGCGGTTCAGCGCGCTGTGCTGGTGCAATGTACCACGGCCTGAGGGTCATCCATCAATGTCCAAAATCATTCACGAATGGTTGGAACGCTTGTCGGATAGCCAGAAATCATTCAGTTATACTTTCATGCGTTAGCGACATAGTGCCCAAATTATTCTCGTATGATTTTTGATTGATGTGTAAGCGCAGTTTGTCATTCGACTATACCCAATTTGACCTCTTGATGCGCACAAAATCATTCTCGTATAACAAGAGGCGCTTTCGAGACAGACCAAAGTCGTTCATGTACAACAAGAGGCGCTTCCTAGATACGACTCAAATCATACAAGAATGACTTGAGCGCTTCAAAAGATGGTCTTTCTTTGTTCTCGTATGATTTTGGGGGAGCTTTTTGACAGGCTTTGGTCATAGCTGTATGACTTTTGCTTCTTCCGAACACGCCAAAAGTATAGCCGAACGATATTTGGACTGCTCTTCAAGCGCTTCGAAGTATAGCCGGATGATTTGAGGACTATACAACAAGTGCTTTGAAGTATCGTTGAATGATTTGAGGACTATATGACAAGCGCTTTGAAGTATAGCCGAATGATTTTGCTCTTCTCTGTATATGGAATAGGCGTTTTGGGCGTCAAAATGATACTTGCAAGAGGACCTCTGTTCCAATTTGTGGAGTCTCTTTTGGTACGGAGAAAACTCGACCTGTTATTTGATCTCGAAAACCAAACCGATTGTTTTCGTTCCAGGTGAACCATGTTTCTAAAGCCAATGTGACTGCATTTGTGGGGGACCATCGTATTTGGAGATGAAGGGTGTATAGGGCAAAGTGCTCATCTGAAAGTGCTACGTAACGGAAAGACGGACCATACCATACTTGTGGTAAGTTTGTGATGGGAGGTTGGGTTGTGGAAGTGACAAAGCTCGGTTGAAAACGGCTGATGCGAAGAGCAAATTGGAGGGTCTTGTGATGGCGGAACGCAGCGTCAAGTGCGATGTACCAGATAGGTTGGACGTTGAGTGGAGCGTCAAGTTCATAGTTATTGTAGGTGGTTCGTTCTTGCCTGTGCCACAAACTTGATTTCCAAACAAATTGTGCCCCCAAGGTGAGATGTGATATTTTCCCTGTCAAATACAGAGCATAGGCTTGTCCTGTGTGTATTTGTTCGGACTCATCTTGTTGGCTGCGAACACTTCCTTCTGCCCGAATGGTGAGACCTCTTCTCTTTTCTTGCGGGAGCGTGTATGGCGTAAAGAGCGCTTGTGGGTCTTTTCGGCGCCTCGATAGAAATGAGACAGGTTGTATGTTTGACGCAAGACTCCAGCGAAATCCCAAGTGAGCAGTCCAGCCCGGAGGGACAGGCGTGCCTGGGTTTTGTTTGTATGTGTCGTGAAAGTACGCTCCATGTAAGTATATGCCCAGCCACTTTTGAGGGTTATATTCCAGATGTAGGGCGGCGTTTGGGTAAGTGATACGAAGTGGGTTCTTGGGTCGGACCATCCCCGCAACGAATCTTCGAATACTAGGCATGTGGTTTGTCAATTGCAACGCAAAAAATGCCCGAAAGATATCCCATTGTAGCTCCATGCTCCACGTCCCCAAAGTCTCCATCCTTGTAAAGAAGCCGTCATTGGGTTGCCACATCATATCGAGGAAGCGCCCAAGCCTCATCGGTGTCGCTGAGAATGGATAGTACGATAAGGTCACTTGGCGAGCCCACTTGTGCGCCCTCTTGCCACCCCAATGATATGACAGAGATAGATGCGAACCACGATCGACTCCATTTGCAGCAATATGTGAGTACTCCTGAGGCAAAAGTCCATCCTCCAAGAATCCTTCTTTTGGATATACATATGCATCAACAAAACCCCGCAATGACATTGCTCTTTGTCCTATCGTAAAGTTGACATTGGGGGCGGCACCAATTGTCATATCTTCGGCTTCAAGAGCGACTTGAATTGCGATGTGTAGGCGTAAACCTCGTTGCTGGGTTTGATGTTCTTTGGCCTTTTTACCTGTTAAGAAGGCATAAGGAGATGACTTCTTTGCATGTGCTGGTTGTGAATATCCACCGAGAAACAAAGCGCATATGGCGATCCATTTTTTGAATGATATCCTCATGTGGGCTCCTCTTTTGCGCATTTTCTCTTTTTTTAGAAAGTTTGTAGATGCCGTCTTATTTATTTGGGGAGGTCTGGTGCATGAAGTTGAGTAAGTGATTGTTCAAGGACTTCGTAAAAGTCTTCGTGGGTTGTCGATGGTGGATCTTTGAGCTTTCCATAGAGCGCAAGGATCGAACTCGCAGCAGACATCGACGTGAAGAGTTTTTCTGCGAAGGGGCGTTTTCTGCCTGCGAATTGCTCGACGGAGACGATCACGACACACTCCGCTTGTTGTCCGACCATTCCTCTTGGGGAGGTCGCGATGACGGTTTGGCTTTTTGTGTGGTGGAGAGGTTGCTCCTCCACCTCGAAGTCAACACCAAGCTCCGCCAAAATAGGACGAATAAAGCGTATCATGTGGTCTTTATTCCATTGTAAGAGGCCCACAACTTTGATCGAAGAGGGAGGGATCCGCTCGTGTTCGATCCAATAACAGATCTTCTCTGCGATCGCCTCCATCTGCTCTTTTTGTGAACGGAATGTCTCCAGGTAAGGTGCTGGACCTTTCGGTAATTGTGGAAGATAACGCCACCACGTCTCACCATCTCGTGCTGTTTTCTTGATCAAACTCTTCTGGAACCAACGCTTGATATCCTGGTCCTCATAGGGGGAGACGAGGTTATATAAGACGTTGAGAGAGAACTCTGTAATGGCTTGTGTCGAGTGGATGTTCTCTCGTAGATCGAGTGTCTCTGGTTTTTGAAGGCGACCTAGTGTCGACCAATCAGGCTCAGGGATCTTGTTGACGTTGGAGAGGTGATCGTACGATAGCGAACAGCTCCTCTCTTTTGTCGTCTCATCTGGCTTGATAAGCTGGTGTAAGACCTGAAGTGCTTCTTCTCCGAGATGTTGAGCATCATCGATCATCATGACATCGTATAGTTCGGGGAAATCATGTTCTTTCTCCTCGACCAGGTCGAGACATCGTTTGGCGAATCGCTTGATATCGCTGTAACTTCCCATCTTTGTCTTCTGCTCTTGTCCGAAGCCTTTGATCAAAGTCGTAAGTTGCTCCCAGATATGCATCAGGTAAAAACGCCTCGTGGGGAAGGGGACAACTTCTCCATCGTGAAGATGATGCCAAATGTCCTCTAAGCGCGCCTGCAAGGTCGCTTTGGAGAGGGGGTTGGCATATATGTAGCAGACTTTGGCTTTTGGGTGTTCCTTGAGCTGTTCACAGGCTGCGCGGAGCATCGCTTCGGTCTTCCCGCTTCCTGTACGACCGTGAAGGAGTTGCTTCTGCTGTTGACCAAGGGCGATCCATGCCGACGCCTGATCACCATGAGGGAGCGCGAGCATCCGGCGTTTTTTGGCGAGCTGTTGTCCCATCGTGCTCTGATCTTCGAGGTAGGTCACTGGAGGCTCTGTGTTCTCTCTCATCGGCCATTGTGTCCATAAGCCAGCTTTTTGCTTGGAGGGAGCGCACGGCACGACAGCTTCGAGGAGTGGTGATAAGTAGGGTTGTTTCATCTCCTCTTCGGTGGCGAGGATGAACACCTTTTTGGCACTACATTGTTCGATAGAGTGGACGATTTGACGCCAACGTGTAAGCGAGTATGTGTTGCTCCCCGCATGTGTTGTGTCAAAAAACAATATATCACAATGTTGGAAGGCCAGTTCTTCGGGAAGCAAGCAACGCCACTTCGAGAGACCGGATTCTTTCATCTGTGTGTGCACTTCGTGTAATTGTCCGACATAAGGAGAGACATAGATGCCTTTTTGATCGTGTAGCTCAGTATGTTGGGACATGAATTTGAAGAAGAGTTCGTAGGAGAATGTGCGTACAAAACTCTGTTGGTTGGGCGTTCTGTTTGCGTACAGGTAGGCCGAGAGCGTTGTGCAACGGTCGAGGATACACCACACAGCGTCAGGCAGGCCTTCGAATGAGACCTCTGTGGTGTCTTGGTGCGCTCTCTTTGTCTGAAGTGGATTGTGCACATGAGAAGAGAGCGTCGCTGTTCCAATCGGCTCGTCTTCTCGCTGGTAGAGATGGGAGAGTGGGTGCTCGGTGAGCCACGTGTAGGTCTCTTTGTCGACGACTTTTACGGGTTGGGAGGTCGCAGTTAGATCGGCTGGATCACCGACCATGTACACGCGTCGGCGTGCGAGGAAGGGGAGCAATCCCATGTGCAATCTGGGGATGGTTGATGTGTTGAGGGCAAATAGGCTTGTAAAGGGTGTGTCTTCTGTGTCGAGGTAAGAGAAGATGTCCTCATGGGCAAGCCATGACAAAGCTTCCTGGTATGTGGTGATCACACAACGCAACGTTGAGGGGAGATATTGGATGTCTGAAGTTTGATCGATCGCGTCCCACAGAGCATCAGATTGTTCAGCATCCTCGGCAATTTTGTGATGGAGGAGAGCGGCTGAATGTTCGAGCACAGAGGTCGCGTTGTATGATTGAAAGACCTGGAGGTCTGCGCCTCTTCCTGCTCGGTGCAGGAGCGCGCGTGTCTGTGTATCAGCGAGTTGGAAAACATTGAGGGCGAGCGCGTCTGCTTGACGGTTGGTTGGGCAGAGGATGAGCAAGCGTTCGGTTTTGTCGTGGAGCTGTTGTATCAACTGTTCACACACCCGTTGGTTGGTTGAGGTGTGTGTGGGGGCCTTCATATAAGCCCATGAGTAAGGCCATATGTCTTGGAAGGCGAGTGTACTGGGTAGGGGCGAAGGGCGTTGTAATCCTGGTGTGGCCTGTCCCTTTGCGGCGAGCAGGTGTTTGGCGATTTGTTCGTGGAAGATGTTGGGTGTTTGTAGACTGTACCATCGTTCGTATGCGCGCTGTGTTGTGGGTGGCAACAGGTACAGGAGTCCTTCTTCTGGGTGATGAAAGGGAGGTGTCAGGAGGACTTCGAGTGCATTGTCTTGTGGCAGGACACGAAGAATATACCCTCCCCAATGCTTGTCCACCAGCTCGATGTCGTTTGTTGCGAACTGGATATCTTTTGGTTTTTTGGGTTGAAGGAGCTGCTGTCCTTCCCACGCTGTGTCGACAAAATGGGATGATCCTAGCTGGATCGTATACCTTTGGGGGAGCGTCGGGTGTTGTGTATAAGACTCGACCTCTAGAAGAACGGGACGATGGTTTTGGGAGAGTCGCTTGGTGACTTTCCGTGCTTCGTCGAAAAATTGGGAGGGTGCAGCAGGTAAGTTGAGGTGCTCACCTGTTGGTGGAGGGAGTGGGGTTTGGGTGTGCTGAGGTTGTGATGGAGCGGATGGTGTCTCCTGTCGCGGTGGACGTGAGGGGCGAGAAGGAGGTTGGTTTGAGGGTTGGGACTCGATGGCTTCGATCAACCTGTTGAACAACCTAGATTCGAGGAGCATTGGCATCGAGCGGAGGGCTGCAAAGTATTCGGCTTCGCTGATGGGTGATTCATCTTGAAGAGTAAGGTCGCGCTGTTGTATCTCCACGAGTATTTCATAGAAAGCATAAATACGCCCATGTTCACGTGCATCTAGCTCGATATATACGCGCTCTTCCTCCTCGACATGTTCGAAGCGGGAGCGGACGGTCTTCGTCGGCTTCTCGCAGCGTTCATCCCGTAGGAAGATAAGTGGTGGTCCCCAAGTACATGCCTGGACAATATTTTTGACGCGGCTGGTGAGGGATTTCTTGTAGTGGTTGGAGAGGGCGATACATAGCAGGTCATCTTCTTCTCTGGCTGCGCGCAAACGGAAGTGAGAGGGCATGACCTTAGCGCTATCAAAACGGGACAGTGTGATATCGCGATGACTTTGTCTGATCAGGAATTGTGTGATGGTGCGGATTCTACCGTACAGATCCTCTTCGTTGGGAGAGCCTTTATCGAAGGCTTCGACATAACGACTGTGTAATGAGCGGAAGCGTCGACCTATCGTTCGTTTGATCTGTGTCTCTCTGTCTTGTTGATTCGTGCTTGTCGAGGACGTTGGTGTTTTCTTGAGAACAGATGCTGGGCGCGCTTGTATCGGTTTTGTTGGCTTGGGAGCCGGTGGAGGAGGGGTTGGTTTGGGGGTGGGGACGACGATCTCTTTTGGTGGTGTTGGTTTGGGTATGGGGGGGAGAATGTTTTGCGTTTTTTGTTCGGGCTGGGGTTCTTTGTGCGATGTGATCGTTGCCTTTGCCTGTTTATTTTGTTGCTTGGGCGCAGGCTTCTCGCGTTTGGGTTGGCTTCGAGGTCTTCGCACGACAGGGGGCATCGTGTGACTGTCTTTGGCAGGCTGCGCTGTTGATGTGGAAGGTGCCTCGGTTGGTTTCGGAGGATGAAGTGTAAATGTCGGTAGACCAGGGAGCGTCGTGGAGACGTCTTGGGATTGGGGGGGCAGTGGTTTGGAAAGGGTACGTGAAACGTCATCACGTACTGGAGTGTTTGTTTGTGGAGGAGGGGGGGGTGGGCTGTACGCGGCGGGTGGCGTTGTGGGTGTCGGGATCAATGACGGGGGAAGTGGTTGTTTGATCGTGTCGGTCGGTTGTGTGCCCTGCGTTGTACTGACGGGTTGGGTCGGTGCGCTGGTGTTATGTTTCGTCACAGGGCGAGGGAGCGTGTTGTGAGGGTCTGATGGGAATGCTTGGATATACGGAGTGGTTTGAGGCCGTTTCGGTTTGTTTGTTGATGAGGTCCCGGCGATTGCGATGGTATCGTCTTGTGGTGGGTGTTGTTTTACATTCCTCGTAGGGGCTTGTGTGCGCACGTTAGGAGGCGGCGTGGTCTTGATGGTGCTTGCGTTGGGCGTCGATGGTCTTGGTGGTACCAAAGGGGGAGGGGGTTGTGTCGTATGGACTTCTGGCAGGGGGTCTTCTGGAGCTTCGGGTGGAGGGAGATCGTCGTCAAGTGCAGGAGGTTCCGTTGTAGAGTCTTCAAATCCCTCAAGCCCTCCGAATGCATCAATCTCTCCGAACGCATCGAGTCCATCAAGTTCGTCCTCGTCTTCCTCTTCATCGAATGCGTCGTCGCACCATTCATCGAGCATGTGGGCGGCATGTTTGAGGAAGGAGCGCGGTGTATTCGCGCGTTCAAACAGCAGCTTGAGATCGTCTGGTGTGAATGGGTACACAGGATATTGTGTGTTGTGTTTTTGAAAAAACGGGAGCATGTGTGCTTTGAGTAGCTCTATGCCGATCTTTGGGGTGAGGGGTTCGAGGTGGAATTTGTATTCTGCGATGCGGTCGATGATACTTTGATTGAGCTGTTGGGAGAACCATTCATCCCACAGGCTTGGGAAGATACAGGTGACGATGAGCATGTTGGGGGTCATGGTGAAGATCTCGCGCAGGGTATCTTCCCATTTGTGGGTCATTCCTTCGTCGTTGCGGAGGCCTTCGAGTTGGTCACATGCGAGGATCAGGGGGTGATAGTAAGAAGAGAGGACGCCGATGGTCCGGATACCCTGAAGGGCTTTCTCTTCTTTGTGTTGTAGGACACCTCGTTCGCTGGCTTCTTCGGGAGGTTCGAGCCAACCTTTGGAGAGGCTGTATTTTTCCGATTCACTTGGTGGTAGGGGTTGTCCCTTAAGCCAGATGAACATCGCACGTTTGTATTGTTGATCTGTATAGAGGTAGTATTTGATGAGGGCGGCGGCGAGGTTTAGCTCGATATCGGGATGGAACTCTCTAAGGTACTTATTGGCTTGGTTAAAAAAGTAGCTACGCAATCGGCTTCTTTGTTCACCTTTGCCCATGAGATTGCGTATATCGGGTGCTTGTTGGATGCGGCTCAACCATTTTTCTTTGTTGGCGCTACCTTTGCCTGTGTCGATATCGTGTTGAAGGGAGCGGATGATGATCTGTCTCATGAGATGTCCGATCATCATATCGAGCTGTGTTGTTTGATCTTCTGTGCCGGGGATAGGTTTGTCGAGACTTTCGAGGATGTTGGTCCAAAAGTGTCGTGCGACAGCGTCTTCGTTGTTGGGGCGCCTGATAAACAAGAAGTGATTTTCTTCGGAGACGTGTTGTGCGAGGCGCATGAGGAGGTGTGTTTTTCCCATCCCGGCTTCACCGAGGATCAGAGCGCCTTTGGAGCTTGGGAGGGGGCCTTGTTGACGAAGTAACTCCATGTCGTTGAGATGTTTTTTGAGTTTTTTGAAGATCTTTCCGTTGTAGGCGGGGAAGTCAGGTGCGACGCGCCAGGGATCATCGATTCGATTTTCAAGGGTGAAACCTTCGGTTAAGAATTTCTTTTTGTTTTCTTTTGTGAGATCTTCTTTCATATTGTCGCTCAAAACCTCTTTGACTTGGTGCACCTGCTTTTCTGGGCATATTTGTTCTTTGCACGGCAATATACTACGAAGAGCTGGCATATTCAACATGATAGGGAGGTTTTGTGTGGAATATCTTTATATTTCGTGAGGTTTAAAATCGCACTTGGGCGAGGAATTCGATGCCGAGTTGGGGTGTTGGTTGGGCCAAAGAGATGATGAAGCCGGAGACCTGATTTCTGACACCAATCGTCTCGCTCTCGTTCCATGTAAACCATGTTTCGAGGCCGATGGACAGGTGTTTCCAAGGTGTCCAACAAAACTGTACGTGCCAGAGAAAGAGTCCCGTGTTTTCCTGGGAGAGTGTTACATACGTGGATGATGTACCATACCACAGCTGTGGGTAATCGGAGGGTTGAGAAGAGTTTCCTGAAGTGACAAGAGATGGTTGAATTCGGCTTACTCGCACAGCCATCGTGAGCGTTCTGTGTAACCGAACCGATGCATCAAGCGCGATCTGCCATATGGGACCTATACCCAACTTGCTCTCTGTGATGTATACATTTTCTGGTGTATGTTCGAACCTGTGCCATGTCCTGGACTTCCAAACAGCCTGAAGACCGAGAATGAGCCGATCAATCTGGCCTGTGATGTACCCTCCTAAAGCCTGTCCTACGAACTCGTCTTGTTCACCATTTACTTGTGCTCGTATACTCCCTTCAAGTCGAACACTCAACCCGTTTCTTCCGTAGGGCTGTTGGGAGAAATATGTAAAGAGCGTTTCTGGATTTTTTCTGCGCCTGGACAAAAACCGGATGGGTTCGACGTCGTGAAGTAAGGACCAACGAAGTCCAGCCTGAAGACCCCATCCATGGTTTGACAGATCAATCGCTGCAGCTTGGAGTTGTCCATTTTGGAAGTATGCCCCATGTACGTACATGAAGAGCCATTTGTTGGGTTGTAGTTCTACCTGAAAGATAGCACTTGGTCGGGGTGTTGTGGTGGTGCGAAGGTAACGATTTCCTTCTCTGAGATTTTCCTTCTGAAGTGCCAATTGAATTGCCCCACGTAAACGGAACAGTGTCCATTGTAGCTCTAGACTCCACGCGCCAATGGGTTGTTTTCCTGGAATGTTCATGTGGTTGGGTTGCCACATTGTATCGAGCATATGACCAAGTTGGATGGAGGTACTTGACCACGGGTGGTACGAAAAGCTGAGGCGTTTGGACCATTTCCCTTTACTTCTGTCTCGCCAATGATGGGACAAGGTGACGCGAGAACCCCGATCAAAATCTGTCCTAAGAATTCTCATACTCTCTTGGGGAGGCAAGCCATCAGAGAGGATACCTGGGGCCTGGTATGTGTATAGATCAACTTGACCCCACATCGCCAGCTTCTTGGGGCCGATTGTTATATGAAGTGTTGGGGCCAATGCACCTGGAACCCCCTCTGTTTCAAGGCCCATATGCAAGTCTACATGAAGACGCCATCCCTGCAAATTGTGTTGGTGCTCGCGAGCCTTTTCGCTGACTAAGAAGACAAAAGGAGTTTGCTTGTTTGCATGTGCTTCCTGTGTATATGTTACGATAATCAGCAGGTATATGATGAACCATGGACAATAAAACACCCTCATATTGGCTCCTGTATGATCATTTTCTGGAGTTATCTTGAGGGGGTTATATCTGGATCGTGGAAGGGATGCAAGACCTTTTTTCTATTCTATAACCTGCTCTCCCTTTCACCAACGCAAAGCGTAGGAGCTTCCTTTCACCAACGCAAAGCGTAGGAGCTTCCTTTCACCAACGCAAAGCGTTGGATCTTCCTTAAAAACCTGTCGGTTTTCTTGGATAGAATGGCTGATGACAGCCATTCTGGACGGATGCACCGAGATACTCTCAGCTTGTCAAGGGGAGCGATGCAAGAACCCCCTCAGACGGGCTTTGCCCGCCAGCTCCCCCTGTGTGACCTGCGCTTTGCTTCGGTCGACAAGGGGAGCGATGCTTATCAAACGATATATCGAGATATAAACGAAAAACACGTGTATATCGGTTGGAAATTAGTAAGGGGGGGGCTTATGTTTGACCGATACCCCCGTGTATATCGGGCAAGTAGCCCATCCTCTCGAAAGGCTTGAGAGGAGGGATGTCACGAAGTGACAGGGTGGTGAGTTTGTTGAGGCGGATGATTGCAAAGCGCACGAAGTATGGAGGCCCGACGAAGAGGAAAGAACCCCCTCAGTCCGACCTGCGGTCGTCCAGCTCCCCCTGTACAACTTTGTTGACAAGGGGAGCGATGCGTATCAAACGATATATCGCGATACAAACGAAAAATCCGTGAATATCGGTTGGTTTGTCCCTCCTCTCGAAAGGCTTGAGAGGAGGGAAGAGCCGAAGGCTCAGGGTGGAGAGTTTGTTGAGGTGGATGATTGCAAGTGAAGACGCAA
>PCBK01000023.1 GCA_002731275.1 Deltaproteobacteria bacterium
GATTGAAAGCGATTGATTTGTGATAAGCGACTTCTGAGGGCTCGATGTCTCTGTATTGAACTCGGTTCTCAAGAAGCCCCTTCCAAAGGCTTAGCCGGCGGGAGGGGAGAATTCACGGTCAGTCAGGCCATCGTGCTCGCGATCGTCAACCAAAGAACACGTGAAGCCATCGAGATCTTCGCAGAACGGCTAGAACAACAGTCCAACGCCGCGCGGCGATTTGTCCCCCACTCCTTCCTTGAGCTGCTTGGAAAAGAGAGCCTGACTGATATCCAGCTAGGAGATCATACCCAAAGACAGATGTCCATCCTGTTTTCGGATATTCGTTCCTTCACATCGCTCTCCGAGAAGCTCTCTCCACAAGAGAACTTTCACTTTATCAACGAATATCTCTCGTACATGGACGCAGTTGTCCAAAACAACGAAGGATTTGTCGATAAATACATAGGCGATGCTGTGATGGCGCTCTTTGACGCAGAGGCCGATCACGCACTCCAAGCAGCCCTTGGGATGCTCAAAGCGCTCGATGAATTCAACCAACGACGTGAAGAAAAAGGTGGGGAGGTCATCCGCATTGGGATCGGCATCAACTCAGGGGATGTCATGCTCGGTACAATCGGTGGGCACTACCGAATGGATGGTACAGTGATCAGTGACGCTGTCAATCTCGCATCTCGCGTCGAGAGTATGACCAAGTTGTACAAAACACAGATCTTGATCACAGAACATACATACCAACTCCTGCGAGACCCTTCGCTGTATCACATTCGTGAGATCGATCGTGTCGTCGTCAAAGGAAAGGTCAAACCTGTCACCGTGTATGAGGTCTACGACCACGATTCTCCCACTTTGATCGAGCGAAAAGACGCACATAAGAAAGAGTTTTCCAAGGGATTGCGCTACTATAGGGACAGAAAATTTACAAGAGCTGTACAGATATTCTCTCAGTGTTTGGGAGAAGCCCCCGAACAAGATGAAGCCGCATACATGTACATTCAACGATGCAAAGAGCACCAAGCGATGGACCTGACAGAGACCTGGAATGGTGTGTTGAAGATGTGATCGAGGGTCGTTTCAGATGGAGAGGGAGCCTTTGCGGAAGTCAGTTCGATCGATATGGACGTTAATCACGACAGGTTTGCCCTCTGCTGCGAGCGACTTCGCCTGCTCAATGGTCTCCTCGATCTTGCTCTCCTCCGTTAACAACAGCCCAACAGCCCCATATCCCTCCGCGACCGTGTGGTAATCAGAACGCAACAACACTGTTCCAAGAGGTGTCCCGAGTAAATCGACTTGGTCACGTGCGATCTGTGCCCATGAACCATCTGTCCCGATCACGGCGATCGGCGCAAGACCGTGACGCACACATGTGTCAAACTCTGCGAGGCTGTAAGCACTTGAACCATCACCATAGATCAACCAGACCTCCGCATCAGGACGACAAAGCGCCGCTCCAACGGCGAATCCACCGCCGACGCCGAGCGTTCCGAACACGCCTGGATCGAGCCATGAGAGAGGGCGTCTTGGCTTCAAAATATATGAACCTGTCGCGACAAAATCCCCTCCATCGACAACCAAGACAGAATCATCAGCCATCTTCTCTTCGAGCTTCAAGAAGAACTTCAATGGATTCACGAGCTCACCTTGTTGTTCCTCGCCCTGTGCGATGATCTCCTCATCACGAGCCTGCTCACGTTCACGAAGTGTCGCAAACCAATCATCAAGACCTTCGAGAGTACCGACATCTTTGGCGAGCTCTTGTAAAAAGTGACCTGCGTGGGTTTGGATCGCGATATCGGGTCGGCGATTCTTCTTGAGCGCGACTGCGTCGAGGTTCACAGCGATAAGCGTCGCACGTCTGCCGATCTTTTGTCCGTATCCAAGGCGAAAATCAAAAGGGAATCCAGCGACAAGCACGACATCCGCTTCTTTCAAGGCTTTGGAGCGTTTGTGCCGAAATTGAATCTCACTTTGGTGTCCCAACAGACCACGTCCCATCCCCCCCAAGAAGGTAGGGAGCCCCATCTTTGTCACTGCCTGCGCGAGTTGATCGGCCTCTTCAGGTGACATATTCACCAGCGTCTGGCTTCCGAGCACAAGGACAGGTTTCTTGGCAGCTTGAAGCTTCTTCGCGACTTGCTTTCGCTGGGACTTCAAAACCGAATCTGACACAAAAGAGGGCATTGAAGGTGTGACGTCTTCTGCGATACCTGCGATGTTAGGAGCCTTGAATTGCCAGTAGAGATGTCCTTTCAGATACATTCCCAAGGCTTTTGGCCCCAAACCTTTCCCGTTCTCCACGCCGCTCTCTTTCATAAACCAATCGTGGACGACCTCTTGTGGGTACAAAAGATCGACAGGGACCTCCAAAAAGACAGGTCCAGGCACGCCTTCTTGTGCGATCCGGATGGCTTTATCAACAGCAGGCCCAAGCGCTGAGAGCTGTGTGATGCGCGCACTCCACTTGGTGATCGGTTCCATAATAGAGAGCTGATCGATGTCCTGCAGAGAACCACGTCCGCGCAGGATCGTCGCGGTCGCGCCGCCAAAGATCAACATTGGAGACTCCGCCATCTGCGCGTTCTTTACAGCCGTGATCGTGTTGGTCACGCCAGGTCCAGCAGTGACAGCGACAACACCAACGGTCCCAGTCATTCGTGCAACAGCGTCCGCGGCGAATGCCGCATTGGCCTCATCCCGAACATCGACGACCTTGATCTCATTGTCTTCTGCGCCCGTCAAGATGGGCGAGATATGACCCCCACACAACGTGAACAGATAACGCACACCGTGCGCAGCAAGGCGCTCACCAATCACAAAACCACCATGCTTGTCGGACATCGCTCTCTCCTTTGTATCATTGAATCACGTTCGAAATGTCTTGATACGCTTGCCACAGGATATACATCATCACATCGCCAAACTCAACACAGCCCCCTCACCTTCAGAAAAGAACCGATTTTTTGAAAAAAGGATCACAAGAAGCACAAAGTGAAAGTAAAAAAACAAAATAAATTCAAGCAAAAACAAGATTTTGTGAAAAAAGTTCATTTTTGTTTGAATTTTCGAAATTTGTCTGCGTTTTTATTTCTGAGTCCGCAAGACACAAGGAAACTTGTTCACTGCGACACTCAACAACCACTTTCGACATTCCAATGATGGAAAAGGAGTTTTATCCATGAAGAAGCTTTTGGTTTTCAGCGCAGCTCTGTTGTTCGCTCTCTCCACTTTCGTTTCCGGTGCTTCCGCACAAGACGGAAAATGCAAGCAGCTTTACAAAAAAGGCACTGACAGCATCAAAAAAGACAAACAGTGCAAAAACGACGCGATGAACGTCTTCAAAAAACTCGGTTCTCAAATCCGCACTTGTAAAGCACACCGCAACAACATGAGAGCTTGCCGCAAAGCAAAACGCGCACAGAAAAAAATCTGTCGCAAGAAAAAGAAGGTCTGCAAAAAAAGCTGCCGTGGTGGCAAAAAAGCTTGCCTCAAAACTTGCAAAGGCAAAAAAGGCAAAGCAAAAAGAAAGTGCAAACGAGCTTGCCGCAAAGCAAAAAGAAAGTGCAAAAAAGTTTGCCGTGTTGACCACCGCCCCTGCAAAAGAGCAGCTAAAAACACCAAACGTGCTTGCGTGAAAGCCGCTAAATCCACTGCTGCTTTCGCAGTCTGCAAAGACGCTCGCAAATTGACTCGCAAAGCAACTGGTCGTCTCTTCAAATGCGCTTGGAAACACTACAAAGGAGCTGTTGCTTGTACTGGTACAAGCCTCCTTCAAAGCCTCAGCAAGAAGTAATTCTTGTTTCCGAGCTTTGATGCTCCTTAAAGAAAGGCCCACAGGTCTGCTAGAATATGGCAGCCCCTGATGGGCCTTTTGTCATTTTAGGAGCATCTATGAGCACAACATTCCTCGGTGTCGATATCGGAACCTCCAGCACCCGCGCGATTCTCTTCGATCAAGATGGACATCCCCTCTCCAAAGCACAGCACAGCTACCACTTCAACACCCCCTCTCCAGGATATGCCCAGGTTCCCGTCGAATTCGCAGAACAGCATACCTTGCGAGCGATCCACGACTGCTTGCAACGAGCCCGCGACACACAACAACCTCCGCCCGAAGCGATCGGCTTGAGCTGTCACATGCACAGCCTTATCGCCTTGGACGACACGCTTCAACCACTCACACCGCTCCTGCTTTGGGCTGATCATCGCGCGCAAAAACAAGCAGACACGCTCAAAGAACATCCACAACGTCACGAAATCTACTTGCGGACAGGCTGCAAAGTGGACCACCCCATGTACCCCTTGAGCAAAATTCTGTGGTATCGACAACACCACCCCGAGCTCTTCGCGCGCGCTTCCAAATGGCTCTCCCTCAAAGAATACCTGTTCCTTCGCTGGACCGGTGAATGTGTTGTCGATCCAGGGATCGCTGCGAGTCAGGGTTACCTCGACATCCATACCCTCGCTTGGGACAAGATGTTGCTAGAAGACCTCTTGGGATTGACCTCAACACAGCTCAGCACACTTGTAGACAGCACAGATGCGGTGACATCGACAAAACCAGCGATAGCGACACAGTTGGGCATCGCGCCAACAACCCCATGGGTTGTCGGCACAGGAGACGGCCTTGCCGCAAATATTGGTAGCGGCGCACACGATCGCTCCGCTATGACCTCGACGATCGGCACAAGTGGTGCGATGCGACGAACCGATATCACCCCCCACCTCAACGCAAAAGAACAAGTCTGGTGTTATCCCATCGGCAAAAAACATTGGATCACAGGTGGAGCCATGAACAGCGGTGGCTTGGTGCGAAGCTGGCTTCAACAAACGTTCCCCAAAGAGCTCCCCGATCAAAAAGCCCTCAATGCACTCGAAGAGACTTATCAGACGATCCCTCCAGGCAGTCGAGAACTCTTCTTTATCCCGTATCTCAAAGGAGAACGATCTCCAGACTGGAACGCACAAGCGAAAGGTTCACTCGTCGGGCTTGCATACCACCACACGCTCTCCGATATCGCACACGCAGCGATGGAAGGGACGATGTACAGGATGTACGAGATATATCGCTCTTTATATCAAGAGCTGCAAGTCCCCCCAACGCTCTATGCGAGTGGAGGATACACTCACTCTCCAACGTGGGTACAAATGCAAGCCGATATCTTCAACACCACAATCGAAGTGAGTGGTGTGCAGGAAGCTTCTGGGCTGGGCGCTGCCATGTGCGCGATGGCGTACACTGGACACATTCCTTCGCTCCTCACAAAGCTCCCGAGTATGAACTCCATCCAACAATACAACCCACGCCCAGCCCAACACGAACAATACCTTCCCCTCTTTCAAAGATACCAACAGATTTATCGCGCGCTCATTCCTTTGACCCAAAGTGTAGACAACTGACGTTGAATTTGGGACACTCACCCACACTTGTTTGGTGGTTTGTTGCCGCCACATCATTTACCGTGACCAGAAAGGAAAACATACAGCCATGTCCAACGCAGATATCGCCGTGATCGGGATCGGTGTCATGGGAAGCCAACTCGCCCTACAACTCGAAGAGAGAGGTTCATCAGTCGCGCTCTTCGATGAGTTCTCGCCACAGGCAGCCCAACAGCTGATCGATAAAGAAGAAGGGAAGCGTTTTGTCACGGCACAAGGCCTCGAAGACATGCTCGCATTGCTCGCGAAGCCCAGAAAGATCTTGCTCATGATCAAGGCTGGTTCACCTGTTGACGACTACATCGAAAAATTGCTCCCCCTGCTCGATCCAGGAGATGTGATCATCGACGGCGGTAACTCACACTACGAAGACACAGAGCGACGATGTAAAAGGACACAAGAGGCAGGGGTACACTTTGTAGGGACTGGCATTTCAGGTGGTGAAGAGGGTGCTCGATACGGCGCAAGCCTCATGCCCGGCGGTGCAGAAGAAGCATGGCCAATCGTCAAAAAAGAGCTCACCTCACTCAGCGCCTTTGCATACGACGAGACCGCATGCTGTCACTGGATGGGCGCAGGTGGAGCCGGTCACTTCGTCAAAATGGTACATAATGGGATTGAGTACGGTTGCATGCAATTACTCGGCGAGGCCTTCCATGTCGCCAAACACATATTGCAAAAAGACCATGAAACGATCTATCGCGCCTTCACCTCATGGAAAGATGGACCGATGGCTGGCTTTTTGATGGAAATCACTGCGGATATTTTAGGCAAAAAAGACGCAGAAACGGGCGAACCGCTCGTCGAAGTGATCCTCGATCGCGCAGGACAAAAAGGAACAGGTCGGTGGACCTGCCAGCTCGCCCTTGAACACGGAATCTCCGTCCCCACAATTGAAGCCGCTGTCACCACCCGCATCATCTCCTCAGCACCTCAACAACGACGCACACTCCACGCTCACCTCCCGACGCTCTCACTCCCCACAGAAGGGCTCCCCTCACTCGACATGGACGCCCTACAAAATGCACTGTATGGAGCAACATTTTGTACGTATATTCAGGGGTTTCACATGCTTCAGCGAGCCTCCGAGGAGCACCATTGGCAGCTCCCCTTCGCGGACATTGCACGTATCTGGACAGGTGGCTGCATTATTCGTGCGAGGATGTTGGAGGACTTTCGCGCTCTGTACGAAGACACACAAACTCCCGATAATCTCCTCGGCAGCGCACTCTTTCGAGACATCTGGCAACAAACAGCGGCCTCTTGGCGTCAGGTCTTGTTGCACACGACCGCGCAAGGCGTCCCCACTCCTGCCTTCTCCTCCGCGCTCGCATTTGTCGATGCGTTCCGCCAACCAGTCCTCCCCACGCAACTTATCCAAGCACAACGAGATTACTTTGGTGCCCACCAGTACGAAAGGACAGACAAAGAAGGACGCTTCCATACACATTGGCTCGCCGGCAACACACTTACAAGCGATCCAGTTTGAAGCCACTCCAACATCACCCACCATGTAGGGGACTCCACGTTGCATCCCTTCTTAGATGAAAGGTCTTTTTGATGAAAGCCGCGCTCATTCACTCATACGGAACACCTGATGTCTTTCAGATCGAAGATATCCCACGTCCCACCCCTGGCCCCCGTGAAATACTCGTAGCAGTTCATGCCGCCAGTATCAACCCCATCGACTACAAGATTCGCCAGGGTGGACAACGTGCGCTGATACATTACTCATTTCCGCGGATCTTGGGGCTCGATGTCTCTGGCGTTGTCGAAGCCATTGGCGAAAAAGTGACGCGCTTTCAAGTTGGCGACGCGATCTATAGCTCTCCTCCTCACACACGACAAGGAACATATGCCGAATACACCGTCTTGCACGAGAATGAAGCAGCACACAAACCAGCTGGTTTGACACACGAAGAAGCAGCCTCTATCCCTCTCGTTGGACTGACTGTTTGGGAGTCATTTGTCTGCAAAGGACAACTCAAAAAGGGCGATCGTATCCTGATACAGGCCGGCTCGGGTGGTGTGGGAACCTTCGCGATCCAGCTCGCCAAACAACTTGGTGCACACGTTATCACGACGTGTAGTGAGAGAAACTTCGAGCTTGTCCGCTCCCTTGGCGCAGATGAAGTCATCAACTACAGAGAGCAAGATTTCGCGACAGTGTGCCAAGACCTCGACTTTGTCCTCGACTCGATTGGAGGTGAAACCGTAAAAAAATCTTACGACATCCTCAAAAAAGGTGGACACCTGTCCGTCCTTAATAGTGGGCTTCCAGGATACACAGAACGCTATGGTTGGTTTGGTGGTCTTCTTGCGGTTGTTTGGAATCTCCTTGGGATGAAGATGCGTGCGCTCTCTACAGGTGTTCAACACTCGATGATTTTGCGGCAACCCAAAGGCGATCTGCTCGCACAGCTCACCCCTTACCTCGAAGAGAAGACGATCAGACCTGTCATCGATCGGACATTTGCGCTCGACGACATCGCTGAGGCCCACAGATATAGCGAAAGTGGACGCGCGCGAGGAAAAATCGTCATCTCCGTCCGTCCCTCCTAGCCTCGGACCGTCCGAAAAGAAACTTTCTAACACATAAGGTATCAATTGGTGTATGATGCTATATGACATAACAGAGTACATCTTCAGAAAACTTCACCTTTATCACCTTAAAAAGGTACACCTGACGCGACATGCACTCTGACGCAACACCAAAGAGCCAACGCGAAAGAATTGACAAATGCTGTCTTTCCTAACAGACAAAGTCCTTCAACATTTTCAAGATACGTCCATTGAAGAGCAACGCAACATTCGTCTCCTCGTTGGGATCTGTGTCTTCATGTCTGTCGTTGACTTCACAGGCTTCGCGATCACCAGGGTTGTCCTGCCAATGGACAAACCTTTCCCGACACCAGACGAGATCATTACGGTCATCACGGCCTTGATGTTTTTCAGTGTCCCCTTCATCCTCATGATAACGCGCAATGTCGATATTGGCTACGCTGTCTCCCTTGTTGCCGCCTTTTTTCTCCTCACAGCGATGGTCGTCTTACAAGGTGGTTTGGGGTCTCCCGTCTTCTTCGCGTTTGCGATTTTTCCGCTCGCGACCCTCTTCTTGCGTGGGTTCTGGTGGTCTATCGTCGTGGGGATCGCCTCCTCAACCCTGCTCGTCACTGTTCTCGCGCTCACAGGTACGTCTTGGATCCCACCACTGCAATCCTATACGATGTCCAAGCCCTACCATATATTCATCCTACTCGCGAGCATATGGACGATTCTCTCCGTCGGTTTGTTATTTGAAAAAGAGAGAAAACGCTCCTACCAAAAACTACAGGAAAAACACGAAGAGAATCTTCAGCTCGCCCTCAAAAAAGAAGCCGCAGAGCGCGCAAACAAAGCCAAAAGTGAGTTTCTCGCACATATCAGCCATGAACTTCGCACCCCACTCAACGCCATCATCGGGTACGCCGAAATTGTCGAAGAGGACCTTGAAGACTCTGATCACAATGAAAGCATCGAAGATGTCGGAAGAATATACCAATCAGGGCTACATCTTCTCCACTTAATCAACGACCTCCT
Source organism: Deltaproteobacteria bacterium (assembly GCA_002731275.1). Classification (GTDB taxonomy): domain Bacteria; phylum Myxococcota_C; class UBA6777; order UBA6777; family UBA6777; genus UBA6777. The sequence continues at coordinate 9,019 of PCBK01000023.1, forward strand.
CGACCTATCTCGCATCGAATCAGGAGAGCTTGCCCTTCACCGTGAACCCCTTCACATCGACAAGCTCCTCAAAGAGCTGCGCGAAAAACTGCAACCAAAGCTGGAAAACAGAAACAACACACTCCACATCAACAACCACTGTCACCACGCCAACCCCTCCCTAGACAAAGAAAGACTCTCGCAGGTCTTGTGGAACTTGCTCAGCAACGCCGCCAAGTTTACCAAAGACGGTACCATCACCCTCAATTTATCCTGTGAACAGAGAGTCGACGAGTATGGAAATCCACAATCATGGTTGCGTTGCGATATAGAGGACAATGGAATTGGGATGACAAACGAAGAGTTGGGGCGCGTGTTTGAAAAGTTTGAACAAGCAGATACATCAAAGACTCGTATCTACGGTGGGACCGGACTTGGATTGACGATCTGTAAGGAACTTTGTCAACACATGGGCGGTTCAATCGACGCAAAAAGCGAAAAAGGAGAAGGCAGCACCTTCTCCGTCATCTTGCCTATCGACGAGGAAAAGGCTGTCGATTAATCTTCTTTTTTGGCGTCGTTTTGTTGCGGGCGAGGGGTCGGTTTGAGCGGGAAGGGGTTTCCGTTGTCGTCGAAGCCTATGGGACCAGAGAACTTATCGGACATAGGCTCACCTTCGAGGTCTTCTTCTTTGGGTCGCGCAGCCACAGCGGCTTCCAATTGTGCGAGTATGGCCTGTTGTTCTTCGGTCAATTCGATATCAGTCATGATTAAAGCTCTTGCATGTAAACGATGGTTTTACTGCTGTTGTTTGGATCTTGTTCTTTTTTCAAGACGAAGAATTCTGCATCTCTGTTAAACAAGACTTCTTTCTCGTTGGGGAAATTGGAGAGCTTCTCCACGAGTTTCCCACGGCTACCTTCTTTTCGAGTCTGGATCACAAATGTGACGTTGCCCGAAAACTTCTTCTTGGCGTCGTGAGACGTGCTCGTAAATGCAGCTTCTCTGACAACTGCACCGGGCTCGTATTTGCTGAGGATATCAGCAGAGAGGCGGGAGCCGCGATAGACAGTGCCCTGATAACTAGGCATTTGGGAGAGTCCCTCTTCGATGCCCTGGATGTACGTACTCTTGGCAGCGATTTTACTTTCGTCACCGGAGCGAAGGGCTTTGTTGATATCTCTGTAGTCAGAAGTTGTGTATCCAAAGACGGCAAGCTCAAGTTGATCGGGGATGTTGTTGTGGATTTCGCTAGAGGTGTTTGCGGTTTGGATCAACTTATCGGCTTTTGTGCGTTGGTAGCTGGAGATCTCTTTGTCGAGCAATGTCCCGAGTTCTTCGAGATCAAGAGGCTCAGATCCAGTGTCCATGGGGACTTCGATCAGTTGTCCTTCGGTCTGGATTTGCTGGAGAACGCCATTGAGCTTGTTGACTTCAGCTTCAACGACAGTTGCGTCTGCGTCGGTATTCTGCCAACCAGCGATCAACGCTTTGACTTCGGATTCGGAGATGAAGCCATCTTTGATGCCATTTTGGTGTTCACCAAAGGAGTATCCATCAGCACCTTCTCCGAGACTGGACAATTTAGCGAGAGAGATCGCCCGCTCTGTCCCTTCGGGTGTGGATTGGAGTTGTGCGTTGTTGTTGACCTCAGCAGTTTGCTCCGTCATCAACCCGAGCATCGTATTGAATACGGAGTTGGAGGACTGCGCGCTGCTGTTGACTTGGTGTGTATTTTGGAAAGAAGGTTGCCCAAGCACCGCGTTGTTAGCCTGTTGGTTCACGGAAAAACTTGAGACATCGTTTGTTTGGGGCTTCACTTGTGTATTGGTCTGTGTGGAGACCTGCTGAAGCGGTTGGAATTGTGTCTGTTGTGACTGGTTAAGTCCTTTGATTCCTGCCATGAGCGTGGCCCTTTCCTGTCAAATCGATGAAAAATTTGTATCGCGTAACAGCTCATAAAAAATCGGAGCTGTGGAGTTTATTTGTACATCACTTCAATCTTTTTCACTTCGACGCGGTCAGGCGCGTTGATCTTGATCCGCCCATCCACAGAAGCTTTGCCTTCGAGGATAAAGAACTTGTCTTCACCAGAGCCAACGTTGACGCGCTTGGTGTTGACCTGTCCATCAGGCGAGTTGAAGGAGAGTCCACCAGAGCAAGGACCAGCATGATCTGTCCAGGTCACGACAACTGCAGAGATCTCGCGGTTGGGATCGACCTGGAAACCCTCAGCGGGTGGTTTTTGCCAGGAGCTAGAGGAGAAGACCGTCTTGGTTTCGCTGTGCTCGGGCACGTAGACAGGCTGTACAAAGTCCAGCTCAAGCGCGTGATCACCGTGTGTTTCTTCTGCGCGTTCATCAGCGAGCACTGTCACGCGGAGCTTTGCGCCTTCGGGCATTGGCCAGTTGGGCAATGAGTCCCATGTCTTGTTGACGTTGTCTTTCTCAGCGTAGCGATGTTTATGAAGATTGTTGAGCTCGACGTCTGGATCGACCGTTTTCTTTGTGGACCAGAGGGAGTGTCCATCTTTGTCGACGATTTCGAATTTCACACGTGTCGCGTTGATCCAGGGTTTTCCAGCATCGGGCTCTTTGCGAAACTCGATGTCGGGGTTGTTGCGCACCGTATGGAGGTCTTTTCCCATGATGGGTTGGTAATCCCAGGAGCCTTTTTCTTTGTAGTAAAACTCCATCTCTTCGGGATTTCTGGGGTCTTTGTACTTGACCTCAATCACGTGAAGGGGTTCACCTGCGCGCAAAGGCATCTCGACGACACCCTCATTTGGGATCTTTCTGTCGGCACCGTAGATCTTGAATGTGTCCGTCACGGAGTTAGGGGAGCCCGTCTTTTTGAGCGTGAGGACATCTTCATCAGTGTCCGTGGACTGCATGTGGCTCATCATCGTTCCCATCACGGAGTTTGTGGGACGGTTGGGCTTGGCAGTTGTCGTGCTTTGGGGGTTGTTGTTCCAGCCTGTTGTGTGCTGGAAGTCGGCGGGACCTTGTTCTTGGATGTCTTTGCCGTGAACGCGAATGGCGTCGAGCACTTTGTTGAGATAGGCGATGTTTTTGTTTTTTGTTTCGCTTGGAGCGCTCGCCCCTTCCCACTTTTGAAGGACATCTTTGACTTCAGTCTCGGAGAGATATCCATCTTTGTTTCCAGTCAGTCCATCAAATTGTTCCCATCCCTTTTGTAGGACATCGAGGGATATGCCTTTGACAACTTTCATGTTTGCTCCTGAATATGACGGTATTTGTGTATATGTATATCATCAGATCGCAGCGCGGTCTGGATTCTGTGCATGGATAGCGCTTGTTGATAGCAAGTGCGGTCATATACTATACAGAGAATCACCTTCTCGTGCAAGCTGTTCGGAGACTTTTTGTGTGGGCACAATCAAGGCAAAAATGCCCCAAGACACACAACATAGACTCCTCGCGTCCACCTAGCAGGGGGTTTTCTCCGTGAAAAGGCTGGACATTTTTTGAAAAAAAGCCCATCCTTGCACGCACGATTCAACCAAAACGTGTGATCGTGTGCAGTGGCACGATGCTCTTACACATCATACATTTCAGATATATAGACTCGATGACGCTCCACAGTGAGCCGAAATTGGAGAATCCAAAGATGCCCGGAATCCCAAAAGGAAATGTCACCCCACTCGCCCGCCGCCTCCTCGTCTCCGCAGATCTAGAAGGCGACGCCAACGGGCTCGCGAGCCAACAAGAGGTCTCCTCTCTTCATACATCTTTGCAAGAGACCATGCTCCCCTCGTACGACTTGGCAGCCAACGAACGCAAGCAGGCGACTGCCCAACTGCTCGGTCAAACAGACGTACAAGGCATCGAGACACTTGCACCAGAGCTACAAACACTGCCATCATCAATCCAACGCCTCGCCCTTGAAGTCGACGGACTTTGGGGAGACGCTGATGGTAACGTAAGTGTCGAAGAGATCGATCGCGTCGCACAATACTACCTCTCCGCCCTTCCCTTCTTTACACCCGAAGCGAACGACCTCTTGGAGCTTGCAGAACATCTCAAGCTCGGCGGAGAACAGGCAGCATCACAAACACACACAGGGCAGCCCAAAAAAGCCCCCTCTGTCATGGCGCTTCGTGTAGCGCTCGCAAAAGTCGACGAGGCAGAGATTGAAGACGCGAAACCCTTTCGTGAACTGTTCGATGAGGCGATCGAAGAAGCCGAAGTCGCAGGCGCGCCAGAGTTACTTCGTGACGCAGCCAAACACAACCCCAAGTGGCACAGACTCAGTATCCTCGAACACACAGGCGCAGCGGTTCGTGCAGCACACAACCTATGTGACTTTGCCAACGTCGATTGGAAAGATGCAGGGGGAGCCATGTTGCTCCATGATGTTGGCAAAATTCTCGAACGACAGGTCCGACACGAAGGCGACAGCACCCGCTTCAGCTTTTGGGACCACGAAGAAGATGGCGCAAAGTGGCTCGAAGAACGTGGCCTCTCAGATGAACTCGTCTTTCAAATCCATCACCACAGCGTCATGCGCAAAAAGAGTGTCGATGAGATGGTCGCCCTCGCAGGCAATGACGACGATCGACTCGCACGTATGGTCATCGTTTACATCTCCGACCAACTCGGAAAAGGCGACACCCCTGACCAAGTGAATAGCTTTAACCAACAACGCCCCAAACTCGTCACCCTCGCCAATCGCGCAGGACTTGACGGTGAAGCCCTCCTCTCCCACGCCGAACAGCTCCGCGAGCAGTGGTACTGATCCCTCTCTTCCACTTTAGATGACAACCCAACCCAAATGAAAGGTCGTCTTTTGATGAACACACCACCGATCCATCAAATCGCTCCCTCCAAAGACGGCTTCTCCGAAGATGCCATCCAAGAGATGCTCGAAAAGAGCCTCTCACAGCTCCCCACACAACCAAAACGTGTCCTGCTTATCCCACCAGATATCACGCGCATTCACTCAGGGACAGGCGCACTCACATGTCTCTACTACCGGCTACTATCCCCCCATGCAACGATCAAGATCCTCCCTGCGCTCGGCACACACCAACCGATGACAGCTGCAGAGCGCGACGCCATGTTTCCAGATATCCCACACGGCGTATTTGTCGATCATGACTGGCGACACGACGTCGCTCCTGTTGGCACAATTCCTGGTACATGGCTCAAAGAGCACACCCAAGGATGGACAGAGCAAGATCTAAAGGTGGATCTCAACACACTCCTCCTCGATGACTTCGATCTGATAATATCACTCGGACAGGTCGTCCCTCACGAAGTCGCTGGGATGGCAAACTACACCAAAAATATCGTCGTAGGCTGCGGTGGTAAGCCAATGATCGACCTCTCTCATATGCTCGGCGCGATCCACGGTATCGAACACACCCTCGGACAACAAGACAATCCCGTCCGCGCGCTGTTTGACTACGCACAAGAACAGTTTCTCTCTTCACTCCCACTGCTCTATGTATTGACAGTCACAGATCAGGATGGCCCCAGGACGCGGATACAAGGTATGTTTATAGGATGTGAACGTGAGACATTCGAGGCCGCAGTGGCGCTCAGCGAGCAGATCAATATCTTCACACTCGATCGTCCCCTACAAAAAGCCGTCGTCTGGCTCGATCCCAAGAAGTTCAAGACGACGTGGGTCGGCAACAAAGCGATCTACCGAACACGTCTCGCGCTCGCTGATGACGCAGAGCTAGTGATCATCGCACCAGGGATCCAGAAGTTTGGAGAAGATCCAGGCAACGACGCCTTGATCCGAAAGTACGGCTACCGCCCGACCCCACAGGTTCTCAAATGGCTCGAAGAAGAAGATGACCTCCGTGAGAATCTGAGCGTCGCGGCGCACTTGATTCACGGTACATCGGAGGGACGCTTTCGGACAACGTATGCAGTCGAGCATATGTCACAAGAGGAGATTGAAGCGGTTGGATTTCAGTACGCTTCACTTCACGATATGTACGAACAATACCCCATCGACACGTGGACAGATGGTTTCCAACGTGCTCCCTCCGGCGAAGAAGTCTACTACATCTCCAACCCCGCCGTCGCGCTCTGGAAGGTCTAGAACTCCCCTCCAAGTCGTGCACCGATCAATGGCACAAAATCACGTCCACGCCAGTTGTGCGCGAGATACCAGTTCGCAAGAACGAGCAGCGAAGGCTTTTTGAACCATCCCCACGCCGGCGCGATCGACCACTGAAAAGCAGGCCCGATGCGGAAATACTCGGAGCCTGCGTTGAGCGCATTTCTGTAGGAGACCATGACCATATAACGGAACGCCCCGCTCTCGTAGCCAGTGACGCCCTCGATCATAAAGAAGTCCTCCTCATTCGAGAAGATCATGTCGTGCCCACCTTCGTAAAAGGCCTTGTATTTGTCCGTCTGTCCATGACCAGTGAACCACTTCGAATATCTCGCGTTGACGAGCAACAAGATCCCTTTGAGTTTAAAACGGAAGGTCAGATCCGCGCTGAGAATATGAGAAGCTGGCAAGACACGACCGCCACCGTTGTCATCCTGCACCTTTTGGATGCGATCACGAAGCACCTGCTCCCCTTCGGTGTGGGCTTTCACGGGATCAAATGCCGATTTCGCCTGTTCAATCGTATCGAATGTACCGCCACTAAAAAACAATGGGATTTGAATGCGATATCGGTAGGCTAGGCGCAACTTCAAGATGGTGATGGGCTGGAGCGCGAGGACGGCTCCGCCTTCCAACCACGCGGGCGTCAAGCGAGCGATCGCGTGTGCACCAAAGAAGTTTTCACGTAAGATCTTGTTGTTGCTCTTGTAGAGACGCTGACGCCAGCCAATCGCGCCAATCGCCCGCAGCCCCAAAAGGTTGTACGAGAGCGTCAGGTTGAGCAGACCATGTACACCGGAGATGGTGTCCTCTTTTGCGTTCTTTTTGGGGTCCTTTTTCCCTCCCCTCATCGGAGGTTGGTGGACCATCGCCTGTGCAACCTTCGTCTGCTTTGAAGATGCTTTGGCCCATACACTCGCCGGTATACAGAGCATGAACACGCACACACACAACGGCAACCACAACTTCACTTCTCGCACTCGATTCATCATCGGACTCCTATTGGCAACAAACTTCGGGGGCATGAACGAAGAACACGTAACAATAGCAGATACAGCATGCTCTACTCCGCGAATGAATGGACACTCTCATTTGGGAGTCACCTTGGTAGGGAGTCTTGGTCGACTGGCAAAGTGTGTACTGCGTTAGTTGTGAGATCAGTCCCCATCATACCCAAAGTGGACTTACGAATCCAGTGCGCAGCGTTACTTCTTGACGCGAAGGAAAAAGAGATCTCCACCCCCAAACGTTTTGTATGCCTTGTTCAAAAAGGTAAAGACCCGACTGGTCGTATTCCCAATGACAAACGTCTCTCCCTTGGCAGAGACATCAATCCCACGAACTTTGTCATCAGCGCCCCCTCCGAAACCATAGAGCGAGAGCAACTTTCCTTGTGGCGAAAACCGCGCGAGCCAACCATCTGCACCACCCGCTGAACGAAGTTCTTGTTGATCGAGCGTAAAGATAGGGCTCTCAAAGTAGCCACCGACATGCACAGTCCCATCGTCAGCGATCCCAATTGCCCACGCGACGTCAACGTATTTTCCCGGCATCTTATTTTGGCCAAGCTTCGACCACATAACCTTCCCGCTCCCATCAAGCGCGAGCAAAAGCGCGTCTTGACTTCCGTTGGAGGTCAACGTTTGTGTGCCAAATGTCGCGCTCCCCTCGAAACGTCCACCGAGATAGATCCTCATAGGCCCCTGACGACCGTTGTAAATACGTAACTCCGAAAATGCGATGGTGGTCTTTGCCGCATCGAAGACCTTGATCCACTTGGTCGTTCCTGAGGCATCGAGCATGGAGAGTACGCCAGCTCTGTAGGAGGACTTTGCAGAGAACGAACCAAAGCGCGCGACCCCACTTCCAGTGTCATCGACAGTGGTGATCATGTAGACATTTCCTTGTGTGTCTGTGTCGACACCAAAACTAAAATCTTGATTGGTCCCACCATACCCCTTGACCCATGCGAGCTTGCCATTGGCATCAAAGCGAGCCAGGAAGCCATCCAGACGACCACGAGAGCCTATCGAGACACCATTCATGCTTGTGCTCAATGTCGAGCCCACCACATACATGTTTCCTTGTGCGTCGACTGCGAGATCAGCGGCAAACTCGTACTGATTACCTCCTAATGACTTTGCCCACAGAAGTCGCCCTGCTGATGTGATGCGAGCGACAAAGATCTCGGAGTCACCACTTGATGTGAGTTGTTGTCCTGCAATCGAGATCGTGCCCGAGAACATTCCCGCGACATACATATCCCCACCAGGACCCACATCCAAGCAGACGAATTCATGGTTGCCGTCTTGTTGGAATGGGATGGGATATCCCCACACAGCTTCCCCACCTTGATCGAAACGAGCGATATAGTGGGCGCTATTTGGAAGTTCTGGAAATGTCACCCCATTTGATAGCGACCACGAACCTGTCACATACCCACCGATCACGTATACGTGACCTTGTGGAGCGATCCTGATGCGTGTCCCGATCTCCGATCCTGTCACGGAGGTGTTACCAAAAAAGGCCGCAAAGGAGCACGCAGACGCCTTACAACACTGTCCAAGCTCACACAAAGACCCCGACGCACAGGCCTGACCACAACCACCACAATGTTCTCGGTGAGTCTGCAGATCGACACACAGACCACCACATGCCTCACGTCTTTCCTGACAGCAGACACCTTGCTTGCACAAGAGTCCAGACTCACAACGTTGTCCACAACCTCCGCAGTGCAAAGCGTTGGACTTTATGTCGACACAGCCACCATAACAAAGAGTCGATGTCGCCGCAGGACAAGAGGCAACACATTGTCCATCAGCGCAGACCTGTCCCTCCTTGCACGCATTTCCACACCCACCACAATGCGCCCGTGTGTGTTTTGTATCCACACACAAACCATCGCAATCTGTCATTCCTTCTGCACATTGGCACGTCGCAGACGCACAGATGAGTCCAGATGCACACGACTTCCCACATGAACCACAATGAAAATGATTGGTCTTTAGATCTGTACATCCCCCATAACAAGAGATAGGCGTGACTGGTGGACAATCCGCTCTGACACAAAGCCCCTCGATACAACGCTCCGTCTCCTCACAAGACAGACCACATGACCCACAATGCTCGACCTGTGTAGACGTATCGACACAACGCTCTCCACACAACGTCAACCCCGCACCACATCGACACTCTCCTAAAAAGCATATCTGCCCAGGCGCACAACGACGTGTACATGAACCACAATGAGCACGATCACTCTTCAGATCCACACATATACCATCACATCGAGATGACCGAAGCTCAGGACATGGCTCTTCACACAGGCCATCTACACAACGCTGACCTGACGGACAGACTTCTCCGCAACCTCCACAGTGCTGCGTATCTTTCCATGGATCGACACACACACTACCACAACGGAACAACCCCTCCATACATTGCAGCACACAGACACCGTCGACACAACGCTCAGATGCTTTGCACACCCCCTCGCATGGCAACACCCTTTCGACACACCCTTGTGCCCATATCATGAGCAAAACGACACAACCCAATACAACACTTCGCCATACCCATCGGTCTGTCATCTCTCCTCCCTCAAGGTGCTGTGTACACGAGCGTTGTCGCCCATGTACCAGGATTTGTGTAGTTTTTACCAAAATACGAATAGTCTTTGCTCGATGTATGTCCCAAAGCGAATGACCCACCACTTGATGTGGTCTCGACATGTCGGCATAGTTCGTCACTCGTCCCGCCGATGGACTCTGAAAACAGAGAGGTTCCTTTTCGGTCGTACCGCACCAAGAATTGATCCTCTCCACCCAGGTTTGTAAGCTCACGAGCACCAACAATAAGTTTCTTTGCCTTGAAATTCCCGACAGCATGGACACGACCCTTGACATCGATCGCGACACCATTGGCGACAGCCTCGACACCCCCTCCCACGCTACGCAAAACATCCACCCACAAAAATGCCCCCCCAGTCGTCATACACCCAACATAACCATCTTCACCACCAGAAGAACGCAACACCAACTCATCGGCTTTTGTATCACCTCGAATCGCCCCTGTCACACATACGATCGCCCCTGAAGAGAGGTCACGCCACTCAAGATCCGTCCCTCTCGACATGTCGATGGTCTTCACCCATACACTCTTTCCCGACCGATTGAGCTTGCCTATCAGGGTGCCAATCTTGGAAAACGCAAAGGACTGATTGTTGAAGCGTACAGGACTCCCCCCTAACTCCGTTGTAAAGTAGACGTTCCCACTTGTATCAAGTGCAAGTCCCCTGACAGCTTCGAATGTCGACGCTGCTCCACCTGTGACAATCCAATCAAGTGTTCTCGATGCGGTATACCGAGCGACAAAAAAATCGCCTCCACCGAGTAAAGAGAGCGTCGCGCTCCCCCACACACGACTCGTCGTGACGCCACCAAAGAGCAACGAACCATCGGAATCAACCACCAAACGATAGGCATACTCCGTCCCAGTCCCACCAAAACGCTTGGCCCACAGAACTTTCCCAGTCGGATCGAGCTTCGCGACATATACATCGTGATTTTGATTCACAGAGCGCAACGTCACCTGTGCAACTTGTAGCGTACCGGAGAAACGCCCCGTCAGGTAGACATTGTTGTCTTGATCTGTGGCAATATCATAGACACGATTGGCATTCCCACTGCTTCCTTTAAACACCCGAACCCACAAGATCGTCCCCTTTACGTCGACTTTTGCGATATAGAGCGCGTACGCAGATGAAGAATCCACACGAAAGGAGCCAAACACCGCATCAGGACCATAGAAATTACCACCAATATAAATGTGACCAAGCGCATCACGCCCCATCGCACGACCATACGTAAACAACCGACTGCCATAAACATGTGCATACGCACAGTCCGTGGTACAACACGCCCCACGCAAACATGTCGCACCGACACCACAGGCATTCCCACAAGCTCCACAATGCTCCAGATCGTTTTGTAGATCGACACACAGACCACTACAGATCGTCCGTTCTCCACGACAGCAAATCCCCTCCTTGCACAAGAGCCCAGACTCACAACGTTGTCCACAACCTCCACAGTGCAAAGCGTCGGACTTTATGTCGACACAGCCACCATAACAAAGAGTCGATGTCGCCGCAGGACAAGAGGCGACACATTGTCCATCAGCGCAGACCTGTCCCTCCTTGCACGCATTTCCACACCCACCACAATGCGCTCGTGTGTGCTTTGTATCCACACACAAACCATCGCAATCTGTCATTCCTTTGTTGCATTGACACGTTGACGCTGCGCAGACTTGACGCACAGGACAAACACTGCCACATGTGCCGCAATGAAAACGATTGGTTTGTTTATCGACACATCCACCGTAACAAAGATCGGGCGTCACAGCCGGACACTTACCTTGTCGACAGAGACCTTCGATGCAAATCTCATTATCCCGACACACTTTTCCACAGGCACCACAATGCTGTGAGTGATTTCCCGTACGAACACACTTTCCATCACATTCAGTTAACCCAGGCGCACACTGACATCGACCGGCTTCACAGATCCTTCCTGAAGGACACACTTTCCCACAGGTGCCACAATGAAATGCATCACTTTCGACATTCACGCAGCGACGGCCACAACGGGTCGATGCCTCAAGAGGACAACTCGCTTCGCATCGACCAACGACACATGTCTCAGTCTCCTTGCAAGCACGATCGCATCCACCACAGTGTGCATTCTCTTTCAGTGGGTCGACACAAACAACCCCACACAGAAACTGTTCACCTGTACACACAACACGACACACACCGTCGACACAAACTTGACCGTTGGGACATTGCTCACAATCGATAGTCTCTTTGATGCACCCTGACAATAAAAACAAGAGAAACAAACATTTGAGCCACGAAAGTTGATACACCGACACCTGTACCCTCCACAAAGACGAACACACATCATTGATAACCTAAACATGTATATCGATCCAAATCATACACAAAGCACACGTAAAGAAAAGGCTTTTGGCTGCAACAAAGAAAAAAGAATACAAAATAAGAGGAGCGCCCCATCCCTACACAAGCACCCTTTTTCAGATACTTTTGTGGCAAAATCGACCGATATTCGCGCAAAACAACACACATCTCGTACAAGGATGTCATCCCTCCGTATCATCTTATTGACTCCATCACCCAAGTGATGGATAGATGGACAAAAAGTGCAAGACCAGAGCATCTGGATTGCATATCAACCGGGAGATGGACATATGAATAAGCTCTCAGCTCGCCTATACCTTGGATGTGTGATGTGGCTCGCCTTTAGCGTCCTTCACTGTGCCCCGCCGGGCCTATGTGAAGGCCCCATCGGACCAGAAACCCTCGACCCTACCAACTCACCTTGTACCGTAGACTGCGAATGCAACAACCAACGCTACACAGGCTACTGCCAAAAAAATGGGGTTTGCCTCTCCAGCGCACGCACACCATGCGACGTCCCCGGAAAAAAACAAACCTGTGTCCTCCAACAAAAAGATGAACAATCCGGATGCACAAAAGGCATTCAGACCTGCCAGGATGATAACCTCACGGACAAATATTGGGGAGACTGTAAGCTCGAATTTACGCCCTCTACCAACGAATTCAAAGCCATGTGCTTTGATGGTCTCGACAATGACTGTGATGGAAAACCCGACGCACTCGACGAAGACTGCCAGGAGACGTGCAAAAAAGGCACAGAGGCACCTTGCTTTAACGGAAAAGAATCGGAGCTCAATGTCGGTCTCTGTAAAGCGGGCTTGAGAAAGTGCCAGGAAGACAACACATGGGGCATTTGTGAGGGCGAAATACGCGCCAAAGAGGAGCTGTGCAATGACCAGGACGATGACTGTGACGGCCAAACAGATGAGGACTTCACAGACAAAGGAACCCCTTGTCAACGAGGAGAAGGAGCCTGCCTCGCCAAAGGCAACATGGTCTGCGCAAAAGACGGTAACAACACAACTTGCGACGCAACCCCCAATCAACCAACGCTCGAATTGTGCAACGACAAAGACGACGACTGTGACGGACAAATCGATGAGACCTTTGCAGACAAAGGCGAACGCTGTGAGATAGGAACAGGTGCATGTCTTCGCACAGGAACACTCGAGTGTAAGAGCAATGGAAAAGCACTCGAATGCAGCGCCACCCCCGACTCCCCCAAAGCTGAACTCTGTAACGACAAAGATGACGACTGTGATGGACAGGTCGACGAGACGTTCGCAGAAAAAGGCAAGACTTGCGAAGTTGGTAAAGGTGAGTGTCGAAATATCGGTACCTACACGTGCTCATCTGATGGAAAAAGCCTCGACTGCGACGCAACCCCACACGCTCCCCAAACCGAACTCTGTAACAACAAAGACGACGACTGTGATGGGACCATCGACGAACCATTTCCCACAAAAGGCGACACCTGTGAGGTCGGTACAGGAGCCTGCAAGTCGCAAGGAAAATTTGTGTGCAAGCCAGACGGGTATGGTGTCGTCTGTGATGCCACAGCAAGCCCCTCCGCTGTCGAGACTTGCAACGGAAAAGATGACGATTGCGACGGTGCTGTCGACGAGACCTTCCCACAACTCAACAAGTCATGCACTGTCGGTCGCGGAGAGTGTACAAAGCAAGGCCTTTATATTTGCCAAGCAAACGGTAGTGGCACAACCTGCAACGCCTCTCCGGGCACCGCACAGGCCGAACGATGCAACGGAAAAGATGACGATTGCGACGGTGCGATCGATGAAACCTTCACGAACAAAGGAAACAACTGCACCAATGGTATTGGGGCATGTCGCAACCAAGGTGTTTTTGTCTGCGCTGCAGACGGATTCAAGACCACCTGCAACGCCATCCCCACATCCCCTCAAACAGAAACATGCAACGACAAAGATGATGATTGTGACGGATTTGTCGACGAAACATTTGTAGGCAAAGGAACTCCCTGCACAGTGGGGCAAGGTGAGTGTCTAAACACAGGTCAATTCGTTTGCTCTCCCAACGGAGCAGGGATTGTCTGTGGCGTCCTCCCCAAACAACCACAAAACGAACTGTGCAATGGAAAAGATGATGACTGTGATGGCCAAACAGACGAAACATTTGTGAAGAAAGGAAAAGTCTGTAAGGTCGGTGTGGGTACGTGCCAAAAAACAGGCACTTTTGTCTGCTCTGTCGATGAGAAAAGCACCGTCTGTGACCAACAACCCGGTACGCCAATGGTCGAGCTGTGCAATGGACAGGATGATGATTGTGATGGTTCCATCGACGAGACCTTCACAAATAAGGGGCAGATCTGCGAAGTTGGTGTCGGTGAGTGCTTGAATCGAGGTGTCTTTATCTGCAAAGCGGACAACTCAGGCACTGTTTGCAGTGTGCAAGCCAAACAACCAACGGCCTCCAAATGCGACCAGCTCGACCGCGACTGTGATGGAAAAATAGATAACACGAGCCCTACATGCTACGACTGGGTTGCAACTTCGATCAGCAACCTACCTACGACAGTCAACGCAGGTACTCGCGTTGCGGTGTTCTGTAACTACCGCAACAACGGTAAAATCACACTCTCTTCACCACAGATTGCGTTTTACCGCAAAAAGGAGGCAGAAGGCCCTGCTCTTTAGGGCAGGGATGAATGCCCGCCCTTGTTTTGTCCCTCTTTTCTTTCTTTTTNTNTTGCACAAATGTATAGCATGTGTTATAAAGCCTGTATCTTTTTCCCGGTTGAGGGGTTCGTATGTCCAGCAAAACAATCAAACAACAAAAA
>PCBK01000024.1 GCA_002731275.1 Deltaproteobacteria bacterium
TCGTCGCAGACAATGATGGCAATCTTTACTTTCTAGAACGACGTTCAATACGACGCATCAAAACGAACTGCCAATGCAAGTGAAATAGCAGTCTCCACCAAAGGCCGCCGGATGGTCCTCTCGCGAAAAGGACATACAACATCGAGGTCGGACACAAGGCCCGACCCTACGAAAAAAATGCAACATCATACTCATGCGTTTACTTCGCGAGAGGACCACTAAAACCCGGTGTTGTAGAACATGACAGGTGTCTTTGACTTCAATCGATCGTCGGGAGGTTCGGGGTGGCAAGAGAGAGCTGGAAGACACCATATTGACCGTCTGAGACAAGAACATTGTCGTTCATAAACGAAACGTGTCCATTGTATCCACGTAGACGCAGAAAATGAGTGGGTTCAGGTGCGCTCATCTTCGCGAGATTGAATATCATCAAACCATCACCAATATCCGCCATGAGGTGGTTCCCCTTCATCCCTAAGAGATCCATCCTTGTGAAAGGCAATGCAAAATCTTTCAGAGATACAAATCCATCTTCGCCAAACACTGCGAGGTGAAGTCTTGGATTCGCGTGATACCCCCACTTATCGTATTCGCCATGTAGCGAAAGATACACCATCGACTCACCACGAAACACCAACTTCTCGGGAAGCTCCTTGAGCGTATGCCATTGGCGTGCAAATGCTTTGTCTCCAGTAAGCTCAAGCCGAATCAAACGCACTTTTGGAGGACAGTAGCCATGTCTATCGGCCGGGCAATCAGGCTGCGCTTGGTTGTCCCAGGTGTACAAGTAAGTCTTCTTTCCGCTTTGGTGAGTGTGGACAAAGTATCCTGGAACATTGACAGGCGTACCTATGACAGCGTCTCCGCTTCCAAAAGTAAGTGACGTGATATAGTGACGATGTTCCTGAACAATCGAAGTTTCTGTTTCTTGCCCTTTGGTAAGACGTGTCTCCAACCAAAAAGAAGTGTCACTTTGTTTGACAAGCCCTAAATAAGTCGTGTCCGATCCCTTAGACGCCACAAGCTCCTTGAGGACAGGCTTGCTCGGTGTCCGCAAATCAAGAGTGAGCACTTTGTAGTCAAACTTGTACCTATAGTTTATGCTGTAACGATAAGAGCTCTGCAGATGGACCAAACCATGTGCGGTCGTTTGCCAGGATATAGATGTATTGCCATACGTATTCAATGAGCGAGCGTCCGAACAGGTAGGGCAAGACAACCCATACCTTGAGTAAAAACTTCCGTACCGATACTCGATCTTTGTGCTTGACACACGTTTGGGCTTGGATGGATCGCGCATATCATACACAAGAAACTCAGTCATATCGCGTTTATAGTATGGATAACGATACCGTTCAGAGCGATCCCAATCGAGGATGGCACGAGCAATCACCAGGTATTGTTTCCACTTTACAACACCGAACACACGCCCCATTTGAAAAGAGGCGATCTCAGGCCAGCTCTCCATGCCCCCTTTTGCTTGCCGTTTGATACGAAAGAGATTGTTATCCTTCTTTTTACTGTAGCTCACATGTTCGACGACATACTTCCCAAAGGAGTATGTCCCGGCGGCATATGTTGTGAGTCCAAGAGAAGAGAGCAGCTTGGGCTGTTGTGGGTCTTCGAGATCAGTGACCGTCATGTGGGTATCGGAGATATTCAGGACATAACGACGTGTCTGTTCACTGTGTTTCATGTCGAAGATAAGTGTACGTTTGACTTCTCCATATGGGTGATGAATTGTCTTGAGATCGGTCAACACCTTTTGTGACTTCTCATCTTTACTCTCATCGTACTTGCTCAGATCCCACTGCATTAAACCAACGGACGTCTGCCAATGATACCACCAATAATCCGTGTGACGTATGTTCGCATAATACGTAACAGGGACAGAGACAAAGTTGAGTCCTCTATGAGAGTACATACCCAGCATCTTGTGTGCTTGATCGCGATTCCAGTTGACGTCGGAGCTGACCCAGTTCGACTGTACGTTGACACAGCGTCTTTGAATCAGGCGGATTTTGTCGAGTTTCCGCACATCAAACAGACTGACTGCGACCTTTGTCGCGCGCCACCCACTCGTGTCAAAACCAGTGCAGTGTCCGCTGTTATCAAGTCCAACTCCTAACAAGTACTGTCCACCTCCTACGAGGCGAAAGACATTGACATCACCACTCAATCCATCGATGTCACTGAGGATTTTTAGGTCTTTGGGATCGGAGAAGTCGATCGCGTACAGTGGATCAACAGCCTGGATCGCCGTGATCGCATAGAGGACCTTGCGATTGTGATCGAAGAGACTCCCACGCACGGTCTCGTTGGGCTTACCAAACTCCAGGGTGTCGAGCACCTGCGGTTTTTGTCCGTCGCTGATATCGATCGACAAGAGCGTGTTTTTGACCACACGCGACCAACGATCACAACTCGTCCCCCGCTCATTCCTCGCGAAGATACCGTAGTAAATACCTCTCTTGGTTTTGGGATCGTAGACATATGTCTGCTTAAATTGATCACCAATACTACCACGAACATGAAAGCGCGTGTGGACGCGGATCTTAC
This sequence comes from Deltaproteobacteria bacterium, assembly GCA_002731275.1. GTDB lineage: Bacteria > Myxococcota_C > UBA6777 > UBA6777 > UBA6777 > UBA6777. The sequence continues at coordinate 2,560 of PCBK01000024.1, forward strand.
CAGTAGGGTCGCTGATGTCGATGAGATTGAGAACGGTCGTGTTGTAGAACTGACTCCTCCCACAGCCATTCTCATCACTTCCATAGTAAGACCAATTTTCCGCGACCATCAGAGCATTGGAGGTCGCGGTGATGTTGATACCGCGAAACGTATAGCGATGCTTCGAGCTGTTATCAGGTAATCGATTTGTGTCGATCAATTCGAGACTCTGGATCTTCTTGACGTTACTGGGATCTGTGACATCAAATGAATAGACCGTCGCACGATCTTTCGTATCCTTTTGGGTAGGTCGACGCCACCCCCAATAGTAATCAGGAGCTTGGTAGGAGACGACATAGATGGTCTTACCAACTTTTCGAGAGACACCTTCACGTAGTTTACCGAGGATATCGAAGCGACGAAGGATCTTGGGATTGGAGATGTCCTTGATATCGACGATCAAGAGTTGTGAGACGTAACGCTTCTCAAACTCGAACTTGCCATTGTATTTGCGCAAATACAACGAGTCTCTGACAAGTACATAGGCTCTATCTTTCTCGAAAAACATCTCGATAGGATATCCGTATATCGGAAGTCGAGCGAGGTGTTTGGGTTTCTTTGGGTCGGCCAACGAGATCACCTGAAGTCCCCGGTAGGTGTTCAAGTAAAAGAGGTGATGTCCTGAGAGTCTGTACAGCTCTCCCTCTTCGACCTCATCAGTGCGACCAGACGGAGGGGTATCAGGTGGCTCATCAACAGGTCCTCCATCTGCCGGGGTTGAAGGACCACTATCGGCGATAGAGCTCCCCGCATCAGCGCTTGTCATTTCGGAAAGCGTGTGTTCAGCCCCCGAACCAGAGCGGTAGTTTTTGAGATCTTTTGTATAGACAAAAGAAGACTGCCCTTTTTTGAGCTCAGTGGTCGACGTCGGTCCGGGTGTGTTTGTGGGCTCTCCACTCCCTTCGATCCCTCCACAGCCAACAAAACAAACGTGCCCAATGAGCAACCATGCACACGCTCCTACGATCCAATACAATCTGTTCATACTTTGATTCTCCTACTTGCACGCATAAAAAAATCTTTGCTTGGTGAGGAGCTTGCAGGCGCACCGTGTGCAAAAGCGTGTGCAGAAAAAAGTCTTCACAACACAAACAGATGAGACGTTTTGTGCGGAGGGTTGTCATACATACAGAATGTCTGTACAAACATCCTCTCGCAGATTCGGGTTTGATTGGAAGAGACCACGTGAGGATGGCCCAATTGTGTAGACAGGATGTGAGAGAACGACCGAAACGACGCCACATTCTTGCGACATGATTTGCATGTGTGATATCGTATCGACAGAAAAAGTTTGGACATACAAAGACATGGAGTCATCATGACACGTGTAAATCGCAGGTTGCTTCTGTTTCTCGCTGTTTCCTTATGGCTCGCTGGAGGTTCATTAAGCTCGTGCACCTCCCTGAAAACCTCACAAGGTGCCCCTTGTCTTCAGGACACAGATTGTTGGGGTGGTCTCAAGTGCCTCGAAGAAAAGTGTACACAAGGCAGCACAGAGATCTCCACAAAAGACGCCGGGACAACCGAATGTACGCCAGGAAAAAGCGAAGCGTGCTACACAGGCAAGGCGGGAACAGAAGGTGTGGGTGAGTGCAAAACAGGCACACGCACATGTACCACAGCCGGGACATGGGGGACTTGCCAGGGACAGGTGATTCCAAAAGACGAAGACTGCAACGGAAAAGATGATGACTGCAACGGCAAAGTCGATGACAACCTGAGCACGCAAGATTGCTATCCTGATGGAGTCGCAGGGTGCCCTACTGACAAAGATGGCAACCCAATGGACTGTGTAGGCACGTGTAAGAGAGGGACGAGCACATGCAAAGATGGCAAGTGGGGAGAATGTGTCGGCGCGATCAAACCCAAAGACAAAGAGTGTGTGATCACAGAAGATTATGATTGTGATGGCGTCCCAGAGACAACCTGCGGCAACTCATTCTGTCCTCAAACTTGCACTGTCAATCAAGAATGCCAACTCGCAGCCTGTTTACTCAAGCGTTATTGTATTGGCGGAACTTGTAAAAGAAAATGTCCTGCAACATGCACAAACAATGCAGACTGTACCAACTGTGAGCAAGGAAAGACATGTGTCAACGGCACCTGTGGCACGGCCTCACAATGCAACTCTTGCGTGTCGAAAACCGATTGCTCGACGTGCGGGAACAAAACAGATTGTGTTAACGGCACCTGTACGGATCCCCCAGGCCAATGTCCGGCTTCGTGTACACAGGATGCAGATTGTATGGCCTGCCCAAGAAGTAGAAGTAAGTGTGTAAATGGTAAGTGCGGAGAATGTGTGGGTGACAGTGATTGCGGTCAAGGAAAACGCTGCCACACTCCCCCAGGAGTCCAAGGCGCCCCAAGCTTCTGCACCTGTACATGTACACCAGGACAGGGTTGCTCGAACTGTGGTAACTACACGGTTTGTAGTAGAGAGGGCTTCTGCTTGCCTCCGAAACCCTAAGCGACCAGATTCAAAGAGTCCAAAAAAGGAAACAGAAAAAGCCCCTACCCACAAGCATTATGAGAGAATTGTTTATGTGCCATCATCAAACCAAACCTCCGACAAGATGGTCTTTGTTTGGTCTCTGTTTGTTTCTACTGTGTGTTTCTTCTACGCCGGTGTGGGCTTCGACGCCTTGGGCCAAATGTTCCAAGTGGTTGGAGAGCAAAGAGGCTGAGCGTGCGGCGGCCTGTTACGAAAAACTCGTCAACGACCCAGCCGCCAAACAAAAAGCCCAGCGCAACCCTATCCAAAAGAAATTGCGTGGGTTTTACATCATCAACGCCGCCAAGCTCTTCCGCAAAGTCGCAACACAAGAACCCAACGCCCAACAAAAGGCCTATCTTTACGAGCGCGCAAATGTCCTGCTTCGACAGTATCTCCACGAAAAACTCTGCCTGCAAAAATACAAGTGTGAGGCTGTCAACAAGCAACATGCGGCGACCTCCAACCTCATCCGCTACGCACAACTGCACCTTGTCACAGAGAACAAGACCCCTATCACGGTCAAAGTCATAGGGTACAAATACAAAAAGAGTTTCACACTCCCCCCCAACCAAAACACAACACTCCGACCAGGCCCATACAAACTCTTCGTTTACAGAGAGGGCACCCTCCTACACGAGAAGAGCGTCGAGCTGCTTCCAGAGAAAAACAAGTACATCACGCTCTCCTCCAGCAAGACCAAACGTTGGGAAGAACAAAAACGTTGTAAAGGATTGTACAAAGAGAGCAAATGGTTGGCGGCCGCGAGCTGCTTTGGGACGCTCGCAAAAAGCCTCAGCAAAGACGAGCGCGCCCCTCTTCAAAGAGGTACGTTATTGCTGGCCTCTGCCCGCGCGTACTTACGCGCCGCCAAACAAGAGACCATCCCTCTCAAAGCTGCACATTACAAAGAGAGAGCGCTTCTCCATCAACAAGATATCGTCCAGCAGCAGCTCTGTATCGATGTGGCTGCTTGTACGAACCTGCAACAACAAAACAGACAGCTCGCCAAACAATTGCACTACGCACAACTCACGCTCCGTTCCACAACGACACAACCTGTCAGCATCTACGTGCAAGGATATCGATACGCCAAACGCTTCACATTCACAGGGAGTTGGAAAAAGAACCTGCTCCCAGGACAGTACAAACTGCAGATCACACACAAAGGCCACACAGCCCAAGAGACCAGTCTGTCCCTCAAACCAGAAGAAACCAAGCGCGTCGTACTTCCACCGCCCACAGAGGCACACAAAGGCCCTCCCAAGACGAGCGTTCAAAAAGGCCCCCTGCCCTGGATCATCAGCGGTGCAGGGCTCGCGATCGCGATCACAGGTGCGGTCCTTTTGGGGATTGGGAGCGGAAACGTGCAAGACGCCAACACACAAGCAGAGGCTCACATCAAAGATCGCAACGCTTTGCTTCAAGAGACAGATTGGCGAAATTGGACCCACATCACCTCAAAGTGGTCCACAACGGCCAAAGAGATCACCACCCTCTACGACACTGGGACATTTCAGACAGGTGCAGGGATCGCCCTTCTCGGGACAGGAGGCGCGATCCTTTTGACAGGCGCCGTCCTGCTTCTGCTCCCCTCCAACACTAAAAAGACCTCTTCACACACAAGCCCCGCGCTCCCGACCCACTCTTTCACAATCCTCCCAAAGACACAGCTCTAGCGCGAAGGACGTCGTCCTTTTCCGGCGAGTTGGCGTGCGAAGTTGATATAGATGGCGCGCTTGGGAGCACGTTGTAGGGACACACCGATCGCCTCAAGAGCCTCTTTACGCTTGCCTTCTCGATGCAGCACTTGCGCGAGCAAATAATGCAACCACGCGCTCTGTGGAACTCCCTTCATGACCTGCTTGAGCAACGTCTTAATGTCCGCTGTGGGATATTTATAATGGACCATGAAGTCGGCCTTGTACATCAACGGCATGACCTTCTTGGATGCCTTTTTGGCCCACTCATCGAACAAAGCCAACGCCTTCTTATGTTGCCCTAGCTCTTGATAGGCTTTGGCCGCCCAATACAAAAAGCCCGACTCATAGGGCGATCCTGCAAAGTGCGTACGTGCGTTCATGAAGTGTGCAACGGCAGGCTTGCTTTTTCTTTGCACACGTAGCAGCCAGCGCCCCCAGATCCGAAATGCTTGCGCGGCGTAGCGATCCTTGCCCTTCATGAAGGGTTTGAGCAACGCACGACCTTTGTCGATCTTTCCACGGAAGAGCAGCGCTTGTGCGTACTTCATCTGCACCGCAGGGTCCTTGGGTGAGGCTTTGGCCTGTTTGGCCAAGACCTCTAAAGAAGCGCGCCCTGCGAGCACGTCCTTCATCGTCTTGAGAAACTCTCTGCGTCCAGGATATCCCTGTATACGCCCAAGCTCCTTCCCTGTTGGTGAGAGGACGAGCGTCGAAGGCAACCCGATGATCCCGTACTTTGTCGTAAACACTCGCCCCTTCTTGGTCTCAAAGTCGAAGCGCACACCGATCGCCCCCTTGAGCAGCACCTTCGCGGCTTGCGTAAACAACACCTCATTGGCGAGCTGATTACACGGCGCACACCATCCAGCGTGAATGTTCACGATGAGTGGCTTTTTTCCTTTCGACAACTTGATGGCTTTGTCGAGATCGCTGTCAATCCACAAAGAGGACGTCACCTGCGTCGCGAACGTGACTTGTGAGAACAGAAAGACACAGAGACCAAATAACCAACACAACGATGAATTGGGAGACATGATAGACCGAGAACACATGATGTTCGCTCCTCTTTGAATGGAAAGCTTGTTGAGCACGTCCAAACCTACGAAGCCCCAGGAGGCGAGAATGAGTAGGACAAAGCCCAAAGGTCACAAAAACGTGCAAAAGATTGGATCGAACCTTTCTTCTGCCTTACATTAAGCAAAAGAGTAAGGCTGTCGGATGGAAAAAAGCGAAGACAAAAGGGCAGTGGATGGAGCCTCAGGAAAGGCATGAGGAGGAGGCATGGCCACCGCCATGTCGACGACAAATCACAAAACCTGTGGCTTCAGCGACAACCTCCTGTCTTCGTCTCATTTTCCGTATCCTTTTTTCCATCCGGCGGCCTCAAGCCGTTGGATACTATTGCATTCGCAAAAAGGGTACCTTATGATGGGAAAAGAAGCCAAAGAATCTAGCACGCAATCAACAACAGTCCAGAAGAGGCACAAAGGAGCCACGCTTCCGATGAGAGACTTGTATTGTATGCACCACCCACCATTTCGCACACTCCGCTTGTGGTTTGTGTACGGCCTCAGCCTTGTTTTGATGCTCTCCTTTGGATGTATCCTTCCCCACGACGTGGACGCGCTACCGCGCCACAGACGTCTGAAAAAACGCACAAAGAGACGTTGGGTCAAACGACGAAAACGTCGTCGCTATGCAAAAAGTAGACGTCGTAGAAGAAGACGCCGCAGAAGACGTCGTCGTGTCAGACGCCCCAACAAACGCCGTGTGCTCTCCCACCGCATTCGCCAGACCGCCAAGTGCAGACGTCTGCTCAAAAGAAAGTATGCGCTGCACTACGTCGCCATGGGTCGTAGACGTCTCGAAGCAGGGATGAAGCGATACATCGCACAGCTTCGGTATTGTGGTTACTTGCGCAACTTCGACAAGGTGCGCTTGCTCGTGTACGACTTTCGCAATTGCAAGATCGTCGCGATCAACCAGAACATGCGGACCTCTGCCGCGAGTCTGATCAAACCCTACGTGATGCTCGCAGTCTACCACAAAGCACACCGCAAAGGCATCCGTCCATCGCGGTTCCCAGCGAGATTGCAACGCCATATCAACAAGATGATCCGCGTCAGCAACAACGCCTCGACCAATTACCTCATCCGCTATGTCGGTGGAGGGAGCGCGAAGAGAGGATTGCGATACATCAACCGTCTGCTCCCCAAATACAACATCACACAGACACGGCTCGTTGAGTTGATCCCCCGCAGTGGTCGAACCTACCGAAACACAACAACCGCGAGAAACTTGAGCATTCTGTTGTACAAAATTTACCGCAAACAGGCTGTTTCTCCCGGCTATTCGCGAAAGATGCTCAAGGTCCTGATACACAGCCGAGACAACCGTGGCAAAACGCACTATCTGCGCTCGCGCTTTGATGTCGTCGCAGCGACCAAAACAGGTTACACACGCAAGACCAACGGCGTCGCAGGGATCGTCCTCAACGGTAAAGGTCTCCACCACCACGCTTACAACTACGTCGGGATCATCACCCGTCCGCTCGTCAAAGCCAATGAGTGGTACTGGCGTAAGTACTCTTCGACGATGCTCCGACGCTTCTCCGAGATGACTTACTACTACTACAGCAAAGGACACTCTAACCGAGAGGTCAGACGCTTTGGTGGCCGACGTCCCAAACGCTACTGCCGACGCTAAGTGGTCCTCCCACGAAAAGGACATACAACATTGAGGTCAAACACAAAGCCCGACCCTACCGATAAAAAATGCAACATCATCCCCATGCGCCTTCGCTAGAGGACCACTCACACCTGCCTGGACGTATTCATGGATAACAAGCCCCACATCCTGATCATCGAAGATGACCTCGCGATCGCGACCAACCTCGTCAAAGGACTCCACCAGCACAATTTCCACACGACACTAGAGATGGACGGAGAAGCCGGGTTGGAGCGTGCCCTTCAAGAAGAGTTTGATCTGTTACTGCTCGACTTGATGCTTCCGGGGATCAATGGCATCGAGATCCTCACACAGCTCAAGACACGTACCTCCCTCCCTGTGATCGTGTTGACAGCTCGTACAGATCTAGAAGCCCGCCTCGAAGTCTTCGAGCAAGGCGCCATCGATTACGTCGCCAAACCATTCTGGATCGAAGAGATTATCGCTCGGATCGAAGCGAGACTCAGACTCGTCAAAGAGAAACCCAACCGCAAGATCGCCTGGAGTAATGTCATCATCGACCTCGACGCGAGGACCGCGACCAAAGACGAGAGTCTGTGCAAGCTGACACAGCACGAGTTTAACGTCCTCTCCTACCTGCTAGAGCGACCGGAGCGCGCACTCTCAAGAAGCCAGATCGCCGACGGCGCGCTCTCGCTTCACAGTGAAACCGCCGAACGAACCGTCGACAGTCATATCGCAAGGATCCGCAAAAAGCTCGGCAAAGACGCGAGCAAACATATCAAAACCGTCTGGGGGATTGGCTACCAATTTCTCCCCACGATCCCAGAGAGCTAAATCCACATGCCCTCCATGCATCTCAAACGCGGTCTGGCCAGACGCATCCTCGTGCTCTCGGCGTTTGTCGCGATCTTCCACGTCGTCTCACTCGCGCTGACCTTTGGCTACCTCTGGGTCGGTAATATCATCGAACGCGTGCTCAAAATCAGAGAGCGCCATATCTCCGATGAACACAACAAGTGCACCAAATCTCCATCGACATGGACCATCCAGACCTATCGCATCTCCGCGTATGCCTACGACATCAAGACCATGCGTTCAATGAACCCCAAAGCAGATCCACCTGATCCAAGCCTCGCCAGACGCATCAGAGCCGGCGAAACCATCGTCTCCCGCACATACATGTGGGGGCGTCATCGAGGTGTCTTGCTTCGTAAGATCAGCGACAAAGGTCCATGTAGCCTGCTTCAGGTCAAATGGCACATCATCTCACAAGACAGAGAACGAATCCGTACACTGCTACCTCTCATCGCGCTGATCGCCACATTGCTCACGATCAGCCTGTCGATGTTCCTCCTCGTACAACCTCTGCTCAAGCGGCTACAGGCCCTCGCTCAGGCTGCCAAACTCGTCGGACATGAGAAAGGGTACGTCTCCGCAAGTGACAACACGCCTGATGAGATTGGGCAGGTCTCGGCCATCCTCGATGCCGCACACCAACGTATCTGTGAAGACGCAGAACAACTCAAGCGACGGCAAAAAGCGCTCGAAACACATCTCGCAAATGTCGCCCATGATCTTCGGACACCGCTGGCTTCAGCCCACATTGCTATCGAGCAAGAGCTCAACCAACGTGAGAAACAAGACGATAAGGAGCACTTGCTCTCTGCTCTCAACGACATCGTTTATCTCTCAGCGCTCACAGACAACCTCCACCTCGCTTCGCAACTCGCCGATGGTGCCGATCCTCTGCGCGGGAATCCAACGACTGACCTTACACAACTCGTCGAACGTTCACTCCTGCGCTTCTCACTGCTCGGGAAGCGAAAAGGGGTCGAGGTCGCAGGAGCCTACCCTGACAGTGCCGTGCATATCACCTGTAACCCCACGATGGCCGAACAAGCCATCAACAACGTCCTACAAAATGCCGTCATCCACAACACAGAAGGTGGACATGTCGCGATCATCCTCTCAACCCCGACAGAGGACACCTTCCGCGTAGAGATCGTCGATGATGGCCCCGGTGTCCCTCCAGAGGTCCTCCCCAAACTCGGCGATCGGACATTCCGCAGCGATGAAGCACGCAAAAGAGACCCCAAAGGGAGCGGACTTGGACTCGCCATCACATCAGAAGTCTGCCTGCGCGCAGGATTCGACCTGACCTTTGAAGCCCATGAACCACAAGGGCTCAAGGTGATCATCACAGGTAACCTCCACATCTCCTGACGCCCCCAAAGCCAACAGCGCTCGCCTGAGATGAGACCGGCTCTGACACCGCAACAAACCAAGAATCACAACAACTTGCGTGATTTTTTCAACACGCTCCACAATTCCTCAACAAATATGTCGTACCTGATACACTGCGCAAATTATTACAAAGAATCATGCGCTGGAAAAGCCCTATGTCACAGACCCACAAGGAGTATCCAGACCCATGCGTGTCATCACATCATCACTACTGGTCCTCGGATTGGCCCTCTCTATGAGCCTTGGTTGTGCCGATCCCGGAGAAAAGAAATCAGAGACAGAGCCCCAGGCGCTCACCTACCACAAGGACGTTCGCCCTCTCCTCGAACAACATTGTACGAGTTGTCACGTAAAAGGCGGCCTCGCGCCCTTCCCGCTGACGAGTTTTAAGCTGCTCGATACCTACAAAGAGAAAGTCGTCACGTCCGTCAAAAATCGCACCATGCCTCCATGGCACGCGGACAAAGCCTGTGGTGTGGATTACCAACACGACATCTCACTCAGCGACGCAGAGATCCAGACCTTCACAAAGTGGCTCGAAGAGGGTGCCAAAGAAGGCGATGAAAAAGATTACAAAGCCCCCACGGCAAAAGAAAATAGCAACCAATTACCACGCGTTGACCTCAAGTTGAAGATCGAGACGCCTTACAACCAAAAGAAATTTCCCGACGATTACCATTGCTTTGTGATGGACTGGCCCCATAAGACGACCAAATACGTCACTGGATTCCACGTCGTCCCAGGCAACGAAGCCATCGTCCACCACGTGATCATCTATCTCGTCACACCTGAGCAAGTCGCAGCGTACAGCAAACTCGACGCCGCAGAGGATGGCCCTGGATACACCTGTTATGGTGGCAGCGGTGGACCAAGTCGTGGCTGGCTCGGCGCATGGGCTCCTGGTGGTCCTGCCGCTCCTTACCCTGAAGGCACAGGTATCAAAATTGAACCAGGCTCCAAGATCGTCATGCAAGTCCACTACAACTCCTTCACACCAAACCCTGACGCCGACCAGACCGTCGTTGAGTTGATGCTCAGTGACAAAGTCGAAAAGGAAGCGCGCATCATCCCATTTACCAACCCGGCGTGGCTCGACTCCAAAAAGATGAAGATCGCCGCAAATGACAAAGAAGCCTTCCACGAATTCTCTGTGAAGCTCGCTGCATACGTGAAAGCAGAGGTCGATATCCACTCGGCCTCTTTGCACCTTCACACACTCGGTAAGTCAGGAAACATCTTTATCGAGAGAGAGGACGGCTCCGAAGAGTGCCTCCTCAACATCAAACATTGGGACTTCAACTGGCAACGCTCTTATGGCTTCAAGAAAGTACGAACACTTGGCATGAACGACAAGCTAGGTATTCGATGTACGTGGGATAACTCGCAGGCGAACCAACCCTACGCCAACGGAAAACAAATCGAATCCAAAGACGTCTACTGGGGTGAAGGGACGACGGATGAGATGTGCCTCGGTGTCCTCTATGTCACGATGAAGTCTAAATAATCCCCTCCCTTTTCTCTCCAAACCTCCTCCCAAGCGAACCTCCTGACAGCCTCTTGCGTACTACACAGCGTCACCTTTCCCATCACAAAAGGAGCGTCCACAAGGCAGTCACGCAAAGATCCAAATGAGGCTTCGCAACATCCATGTCTGTGGAGCCAGACTCTACCAACAACAAGCGCTCCTCCTCTCACACTGGAAGAGCCGGTACAAACGACCCACTCAACTCACTTTGGAGATCACAACATGTTCCAACCAAAAGGAGAGAATGATGAGTTGGGCAAAGTACGCAAAAGAAGCTCTTCGCAGAGGCGAGGAAACCCAGATCAGGCCAAGAGGCCACTCGATGAAGGGAAAGGTGCGCGACGGCGCACTCGTCACCCTCAGACCCATCACACCAGCCGATCTACAAACAGGTGCGATCGTCCTTGTCCGCGTAGGTGGTCGGGATTACCTGCACTTGATCAAAGCTGTACAAGGTGAGCGCTATCTGATCGGGAACAATCGCGGAGGCATCAACGGTTGGGTTGGACCCAACGCGATATACGGTGTCGCGATCGCGATCGAAGCGTAGCAGCTCAAGCAGCATACGCCTCCAACTTCGAAAACCACGAAGGTACAGCTCCCTCCACACGGAAGACAAAGGTCCGCTCTTCCCCTGCCCCAATCTCAATCCTGACCTCGATCACATCAGGCGGCATATAGTCTGAAAGCTCGATACGATCAGCCCATTCAACTGCCACGACAGAGACATCATCCAACAAGTCACGCCACCCAATCGCTTCCAACTCGTCGATATCAGCGAGGCGATATAGATCGAGATGATGGAGGGATGCGCGTCCTGGATACGTGTCGATCAAGGCAAAGGTCGGGCTGCGTACATAGATATCATCTGGGACATCGAACCCTTCAGCCAATCCCTGTACAAAGTGTGTCTTCCCGGCACCCAACGTCCCGATCAACGCAAACACCTCGCCCCCAGAAAGCCAGCGCCCCAAGTCTTTGGCCATCGCACGTGTCTCTTCGACAGATCCAACACGACAAGTGCATTCATTTGACATGATTCTTTTCCTCAAGGTTTTGTGTGGATTCGATGTCCCCAATGAGCCGTGGCCAATACCCGAAGAGATCGGACGCCATTAAGCTCGCCATCCCCTTCTCTTGCGCGATCTCATCAGCCGCCCATCCATGAAGATACACGCCAAGGCAGGCTGCCCACAACGCATCAACTCCCTGTGCGAGTAGCGCACCGATCAAGCCCGTCAACACATCACCGCTGCCTGCCGTTGAGAGTCCAGGGTTCCCCGTTGGGTTCATCCAACAACGACCATCAGGGGCTACGATCAGTGTCCTCGCGCCTTTGAGGACGAGCACGACGTTGTGTGTTTGGGCAAACTGCGTCGCCAACTCAAACCGTCTTGCCTGCACCTCTCGCGAAGAGAGTCCCACCAATCGCCCCATCTCACCAGGATGAGGGGTCAAGATCGTCGGCGCTTGACGTGTCGCGAGCTGGGACAATCTCGGCACGAGCAGATTCAAACCATCAGCGTCGATCACCATCGGCAAAGTGACCTCTGACAGGGCTGTCTCAAGCCACATCCCTTGTCGTGCACCTTGTGAAAGTCCAGGTCCAAAAGCCAACGCCTTCTTCCCTTCACAGAGCGCAAGAAGCGCGCTCTTTTCGGCCTCGACATCATGAACCGCTGCGTCTCCAATGGACGCACACATCACCTCAGCCACACGGCCTTCGACACGCCTGTGAACGTCCGCGTCCGTCGCGAGTGTACATAAGCCGACACCACCACGTAGAGCGCTCTCACAGCTCAACAACGCGGCTCCGGATGTTCCAGGAGAGCCAGCGACGACCAACAGATGACCAAACGTACCCTTGTGACTGTTGAGCTTCCTTGAAGGCCAATGTTCAACGACATCTTCCTGTTGCAGAATCGTGCAAGCAGTGGGTGCGTCATCTGCGATTTGGTGGGGGATACCGATATCGATCACCTCAACATCACCGACAAAATCGTGGGCATGAGGAAGAAACAGGCCGAGCTTCGCGAAGGCAAAAGTATAGGTTACGTCGGCACGAACAGCGTCAGGACAGGGATGACCAGTATCAGCGTCGAGACCAGAGGGGAGGTCTACAGCACACACAAAGGGTCGCTGAAGCGCGTTGATGTGTGCAATCAATTCGAGATACAAACCGGAGACATCGCGCGTCAGTCCAGTACCAAGCAGCGCGTCCACAACAGCCACGTATTGCTCCCAGTCGATATCATATGAAGCGAGCTGTTCGGAGGAGAGGCAAGGACGAAGTTCGGCGTTCATGTGTGTGAGGATGCGATAATTGACGAGCGCGTCACCACCGATCTTTTCGGGAGCGACACAGAGATAGACATGGACGCGATAGCCGGCGTTGAGGAGGTGCCGGGCCATGACATAACCATCACCTCCATTATTGCCAGGGCCGGCAAAGATCGCGATGGTCTTCTTCTCTTTATGCCTGATCGCCTGAATGAGCGCGCGAGTCGCACCAGCGCCTGCGTTCTCCATCAAAAGAACACCGGGCACATCAAACGACTCAATGGCGCGTCGATCCAGCGCCCTGACGTCTGCAGCGTGTAATAATCTCATGGGGGATTGTCTCTTGTAGGCTTGGGTCAGCTACTGATACCGAAACGTTCGAGGTGGTAGGATTCGCGGGCACGGATAAGGATACGTTTACCGATCATGTCCTCCATCCAACCGACGACGTCACGTTCCTGGTGATACAATTGTTCGACGACGGCGGGATGTGCCATCACCTGTATGGTGCTGCCTTCGATATTTCCGGCGATGAGCCAGATCTCGCGCAAGATCTCATAACAGATCGTCGTCTTGGACTTCAGGACACCTCGCCCTTCACAGTAAAAGCAAGGTTCGGTGAGTGTACGTCCAAGGCTCTCACGAACGCGTTTACGGGTCATCTCGACGAGGCCAAGCTCAGAGATTTTCAACACGTTGGTCTTCGCGCGGTCAGAACGCAAGGCGTTGACGAGCGCCGCACAGACACGTTCTCTGTGCTCGGGCGACTCCATGTCGATAAAGTCGATGATGATCAATCCACCGATATTGCGCAATCGCAGTTGGTGGACAACCTCTTGGACAGCTTCGAGGTTGGTTTGGAAGATCGTGTCTTGCAAACTCTTGCGTCCGACAAAGCGTCCGGTGTTGACATCGATCGCGGTCAACGCTTCGGCCTGATCGATCACGAGATAACCACCGCTCTTGAGCCAGACTTGTCGGCCAAGGGCGCGAGAGATCTCATGGGAGATACCAAAGATATCGAAGATCGGTTCGTCACCACCGTAATATTTGACGGAGAAGGAGACATCAGGCATGTAGGCCTTGAGGAAGCGCTGGATGCGTCCATAATCTTCGAAATTATCGATCTCTACGCGCTCAGTCTCATCGTTACACAGGTCGCGAATGGAGCGCAAGGTCACGCTGAGGTCGAAGTAAAGCAGCTCAGGAGCCTTGGCGTCGGTCTCGCGACGTTGGATCTCCTGCCACAGACGGGCGAGGAATTCGCGGTCTTGTTTGAGCTGCTCCTCCGTCGCACCTTCTGCGACAGTCCGGATGATGAAGCCACCATCAGGTCCCCGTAGACCTTCCATGATCGACTTGAGCCGGTCGCGCTCCTCGGCTGAGGTGATACGACGCGAGACGCCGATATGGGAGAAGCCTGGAAGATAGACGAGATAACGCCCTGGGAGTGTGATGTGTGTGGTTAAGCGTGCGCCCTTCGTACCGATAGGTTCTTTGGAGACCTGGACGGTGATAGACTGGCCTTCGTAGAGCAGCTGCTCAATACGCCAATCGTCCCTCTCCTCCCCTCCCTCAGCAGACTCCTGCATCTCCGTGGGCTTGGCTTCGTTAACATAGAGAAAGGCGGCTTTCTCCTGGCCGATATCGACGAAGGCAGCCTGCATACCAGGAAGAACGCGTACGACACGGCCGCGGTAGATATTGCCAACGATGCCTTGCTCACGCTCTCGCTCGACATATAGTTCGGCGAGGTGGCCATTTTCCAGAAGCGCGACACGCACCTCAGGCAACGTTGAATTGATCACGAGCATATTGCCCATCCAAGACTCCACATATTCTCATAAGGTTTGTTGCAATCCCCAGACACGACCTTTGTGCTTGTCCAGGAGATAGCGTTCACTTTCGATTTTTGCAAGCATACGACGGTTACCGATCTCGATCGCGAGGTATCTCGCGGCGGTCAGTTGATCGAGCGCACGTCCTCGTTGGTTGAGCAGGCGGAAGATGTGGCCACTCAAGATCTTGCACAGCAGGATAATCTCCATCGCTTCGATCTCTTCGCTCATGTGCATGGTGCGCTCCATCTCTTCGATGGTCTCTTCCGTGTTGCGGTTGTGTAAGACAAACTCCACAACATTGAGAAATCCACGGATCCAGATCTCCGTGGCATGGTCACCAACATAGACGGTCTTTTGCAGACCTTCCTCCAAGTAGAGGCGCGAGGTGTCATGTTCACCTGTAAAGTAGCAGATCGCGCCTAAGCGGGCGAGGAACTCTCCTTCGCCACGAATATCACCGAGCTGTTTGGCGTAATCAAGCGCCAGCTCAAATTGTTCTCTTCCTTCGTCGTAGAGTCTTCGATCGGATTGAAGTTGTCCGAGAAGCGCGAGCGCTTTGCACTCCATACGACGGTCGCCAAGCTCGCGCGTCAAAGAGATCGCCTTTTCAAATCGCTGCAGAGAGGCCTTGATGTCGCCTTCGTCAAGCTCCAGCGCACCAATTTTACACAGCGCTCCCGCGACAGCACGGTTATCACCGACCTCTGTTGCGAGGTCAATGGCTTTCGCAAAGTGATTGCGTGCGGCTTCAAATTCACCACGTTGGTAAAGGACTTGACCGATCAACCCGGAGAGGATCCCTTGCTTGGCCTGATCGTTGCGTGACACAGCCCACGCCATCGCCTCTCGATAAGATTCGAGCGCTGCGCTGTATCGTCCTTGTGCGAGTTTGATCTTGCCGCCTTCTTGCAGCAAGTGAAGTCGCTCTTCGTCCGAGACGTCCCAAGCCAGCGCACGCTCTACACACTCACTCGCCTCCTGATAATGGCCCATGTGCCGAAAAAACACGGCCTGCCACCGCAAGAGCGCTGACGCTTCCTCATTGCCGGAGATTTGATGAAGGGCAAACTGCGCGAGTTCCAAACCATCGCGATATTGCCCGATGTACTCCATCAACTCCAGATAGGCTTTGTGGTATCGCCACCACCAGCTCGCCCCCGGCTGAAACAATACATCATCACCCGCACGAAGCAACAACTGTCGACAACGATTGAGCAGATCCCAGGCAGGACGGTGAGCAAACTCGCGCAAACGCTTCTCAGCAGCGAGTAACAGATACCACGCTCCTTGTCCATCTTCACCAGAGGAGAGAAAGTGCCTCGCGAGCTGTTCGAATGCCCCATCCCTCGAAGAAGAACGCTTAAGTGCCTGGGCCACCTTGAGGTGGTACTTGCGCCGCGTCATCTCCCCCATCTGTTGGTACAGAGTCTCACGGATTCCGGGATACGCGAAGAGATAGCGCTCATCTCCGTCTGTCCACTCTTCGACGATGATTTTTTGTTGAAGGAGCTCATCAAGGCAAGCCATCAGCTCGCTCTCGGAGAGGCCCGCCAGCTCCAAAAGCAACTCAGAGATCGCCTCTTCTCCAAGCACCGCGATCCACTCAGCGACCAACAAGATCGAAGGAGAGAGGCGCTTGAGGCGTCGGCTCAAGCGTTTGTGAATGGCTGCAGGGAGGTGCTCGCGCATGCGGCTCTCCCCACCCTCAACGGGACCATTGTTGAGCAAAAACCATCCCTCTTCCGTCTCGAAGATCTGCCCCTCTTCGTACCAATCTTTGATCAGCTCCTCGACAAAGAAGGGAATCCCCAAAGAGCGCCGCATCAAAATATCGAGCGAATCATCAGCCGGCGAAGCGTCGATCATAGACTCCGCCAATGCTTTGACATGTTCGAGCGCGAGGGGCTTCAATTCGTAGAGTTTGTACAGTCGATCCGGCGCGAGCCGCAACATCAGTTCGTTGAGGGAATGTTGTGTACCGACATCTTCGTTGCGGAAGGCGCCGAGGAACACGAACGGATAGGGGAGCTTCGCGGCGTACAACTCACGTGCGAGATACTCTGTCAGTTCGAGGGAGATGTCATCGATATACATGACATCATCGAAGCAAAACAGGACCGGTACACGTTGCAGCACAGACACGAGGATGTGTCTGGCGGCTTCGAAGAGTTTCTTTTTTCCTCCCACGCCTGGTCCAAATTGTCTTGAAGGGAGCGTATCCTCGTTATCATCGTCCTGCGCCATACTCGTAAACCAGGAGGCTCCCAGGTCACCCCAAAGAGCTTCTGGTCGGCCAAATCGCATAGAGACATTGACCTTGAGCTGCTCCATCAACTCCTGGTAGGCTGCGTAGGGGAGATGATCGGGAAAGCACCGAACGGAGGAGCACTCGACATCCTCGACACGTGCGGAGCTGAGAAGCTCTCGCGCCATTCTGGTTTTTCCGATGCCTGTGTTGCCACTGAGGAACACGATCGGTTCTTTTTGACGAGTGAGACGCTCTTTCAGCGCAGAAAAGACATCTTCGCGACCGACAAATTGGGGCGCGTGGAGAGAGGTCTTGCTCGCCATCCCTTCACCTGCAATGTCAGGCGTCGCGAGTGCGTGCTGGTTATGGCTGAAGGAGCGAAGCGCTGCGTGAAGATCTTCGGCGCGTTGGTATCGCTGGGCGGGGTCTTTTTCGAGGAGCTTTAAGACGACGTGTTCAAGGCCTGGATCGATGTATGGATTCCACTCTCGAAGTGGCGGCGCTGGTTGATTCAGGTGCATGTAGAGTCGACCGATCGGTTCGGGCGCCATAAAAGGAGGTCGTCCCGCGAGCAACTCGTACAAAATGACACCGAGAGAGTAGAGATCGGAGCGACCATCGACGTCGAGACACTGGGCTTGCTCGGGGCTGATATACGAAAACGTCCCCATGATGGACTGAGCCTGTGAGATCTCGGGCCCACCGAGTCGTTTCGCAATCCCAAAGTCCAACAGCTTGGCGCGGTGATCGGACGTCACGATGATATTCTCGGGTTTCAGGTCTCTGTGCACGATACCGAAGCTATGGATCCAGGCGAGCGCCTCGCAGATCTGCTGAAAGATGTCGAGCACGGACTCGACCCGTTTGGGTTCGTTGACAATGTGGAGGAGTTCTTGTTGTTTGGCTTCGTCTTGCTCGGGGTATTCGTATGGTAAGAAGGCCTTTCGCAGCTCCTTCCCCTCGGCGTACTCCATGACAAAATAGAGCGAGTCGTTGTGGACACCGGACTCGTAGACTTCGACGATGTGCTTATGTCGAAGCTTGCTCATCGTCATAAACTCGCGTCGAAAGCGGCGGAACTCACGCTCTGTAGGAGATAATGAAGGAGATAACAGTTTGAGGGCATAGAGGCTACCAGACTCGGACTCTTCGACGAGATACACGACCCCCATACCACCGCCACCGAGCACCCGGATGATCCGATACACACCTATTTGCTTTAGCTCGGTCATAACGACGTCACAAACTCCTCAGACAAACAACCACAGCGCACTTTTGACAACGGAAAGACCTACCCTCTCGGCAAGCTTCTCAACATCACACTCAATCTGTTTAGATTTACCGAATTTTTCGGTTCAAAGCAAGCCTTAAGGCCACTGGATGAAAAAAAGACCCTTGAATATTTGTGAACTTGTGTCATCTTACGTGGAACGTATACCCCTCTCACAGGAGGTCCTTCAGCCCTCCACTTCAACACAAAGGCTGTGTCAGATGCAAAACCAACCAGGTACTCCTCATGTCACCCAGACAGCGCGTACCCACTTTCTGGAAGAAGACATCAAGCTCCGAGATCCTGCCACAATTGTGATCTTTGGTGCGAGTGGAGATCTCAGTAAACGCAAGCTCATTCCGGCACTTTGGAAACTTTACGAAGCCGGCCACCTGCCCGACTCCTTTTTGGTCGTTGGCTTCTCTCGCTCCCCGATGTCCGATCAAGCCTTTCGAGAGCGTATGCTCGAAGAGCTCAAACAGCACACACCAGACCTGACCTGTGAGCACCCATTCCTGCGTGCACTCTACTACGTCGCAGGGGACAGCAACAACATCGACTCCTTTCGCGAGCTGTCCAAGCGACTTGCTCAGCTCGAAGAAGCACACAACGTCCCAGGTAACCGCCTTTACTACTATGCAGTCGCCCCTCAACTCTTCTCCTTTATCACACAACACCTGCACGAAGCGGGTATGATCACGCAAAAAAATGACACCCCCTGGACGAGATTGGTCGTCGAAAAGCCATTCGGCCACGACCTGCAAAGTGCGCACGATCTCAACGAAAAACTACAGCGCTACGTCGATGAGAGTCAGCTTTACCGCATCGATCACTACCTCGGTAAAGAGACCGTTCAAAATATCCTGGCGTTTCGATTTGGGAACGCGATCTTCGAACCGCTGCTCAACCAAAAATACGTCGATCATATTCAGATTACAGCTGCCGAGAGCCTGGGGATGGAAGGACGAAGAGGATATTACTACGACCGCTCCGGTGCTCTTCGAGATATGGTGCAAAACCACATGATGCAGCTACTCACGCTGATCACGATGGAACCACCAAGTGGGATGGACAGCGACGCCATTCGCGATGAAAAGGTGAAAGTCCTCCGCTCGATCATGCCGATGCATCCAGATGATGTTGCGCGACACACAGTCCGCGCACAGTACACGACAGTCAAACAGGACGGCAAGACGATCCACGGCTACAAAAAGGAAGAAGGCGTCGATCCAGAGAGTCAAACAGAGACATACGCCGCCGTCCGTCTGCAAATCGACAACTGGCGATGGGCCGGTGTCCCCATCCTGATGCGCACAGGGAAGCGACTGCTCGCACGGCAAACAGAGATCGCGATCACCTTCAAGCTCCCACCACTTCAGTTTTTCCGCAAGGAAACACAGCCCAACGTCTGCCTACTCTCCAACAAACCCCGACCCAACAGGTTGATCTTTCGCATCCAACCAGACGAAGGAATCAGCCTCTCATTCGGAAGTAAGACTCCCGGAATGCAGCTGCAAATCGAAGATGTCAAGATGAACTTCTTTTATCCCCAAGCCTTCGAAGAGCGACTCCCCGAAGCCTACGAGCGACTGCTCCTCGATGCACTTCGAGGCGACACCGCCCTCTTTACGAGAGCTGACGAGGTCGAACTCGCGTGGCGATTTATCAGCTCCATCCACGAAGGATGGCACAATAACGTAACGCCTCTCTCCCTCTATCCAGCATTTAGCCAGGGTCCGGCAGAAGCCAAATTGCTGACAGAAGACCTGCAAACACAGTGGCGCACGATCAAACAACACTAGGGAGACACACTATGCACATTCATATTGGACAAAACTCCGAAGAAATCGCACAAACAGTGGCGCAAACGCTACAACGTCTCCTCCAACAGCACAACGAGAGCAGACCTTTTTGTATCGCGCTCGCCGGAGGTTCGACCCCCAAACAGCTCTACGAAGTGCTCGCACAACCTCCCATCGTAGGTGATGTCCCCTGGACACGTGTTGCGTTCTTTTTTGGCGATGAGCGCGCTGTCCCCCCAGAGCATCAGGACGCCAACTACCACATGGCCCAAACGTCCCTGCTCAAACACATTCCCTCGCGTGCATACCGTATGGCGGCAGAAACAGGAGCAGCCGAAGCATACGCTCAGCTTCTCAAGGAACACCTTCCACACAACGCGCAAGGCATCCCCTCTTTTGACCTCGTCCTCCTCGGGATGGGAACAGACGGACACACTGCGTCACTGTTTCCTGGAACCAAAGCGCTCGATGTACAAGATCAATGGGTCGTGATGAATGACGTTCCCCAGCTAGAGACGACACGTATGACGTTGACATTCCCAGTGCTCAACGCCAGCCAGAGGATCTGGTGCCTCGTCACAGGCGAGCGCAAGCGCGCTCGTCTGCAAGAGTGCTTCCATCATCCAGATGCCAATCTCCCGATCCAACGACTCAACCCCACAGAGGGAACACTCACATGGTGGCTCGATCAAGCCGCCGCCCCACAAACACTCCCCGACTCAGCGAAAGTCACCAAGTGACACAACACGACGCTTCCCGGTTGTCACCGGAGGTCGTCGTCGAAACGATGCTTTCCACCGTTCACGGAGAACAACGGTCCTCACGACCCCTCCAATCATCATCGACACGCCTACCACCTGCACCACCCCGATCGTCATAGGAAACGCGAGCCACCCAACACCACCTTCTTTTCGAGAGAGAACATACGACACGAGAAAAAACGGTCCAGCCACAGGGACAAGCATCTGGAATCCAACCCCCACATCGAACAAGTTGACGGGCAACATGATCCCGGCGACCATCATACCTGGGAGCAGCTGCGCGACATACCCTCCGATCCACAAACGTGCGCCAAGCACAGAGATGTCAAAGGCCTCTCTTTTTTGCCTTTGATAGAGACCATACGAAAATGGTGCCTTGTGTAGCGGCGCAGGCCCTAGGACCTTCCCTCTTGCGGATGGACTTTGTACGATGGGATGGTTTCCTGCACGTGCTCGCTCTCCCCATAGACCCAACACAGAGAGACACACGAGCAGCATCATAACACGTCGAATAAGAAGGTAATCGCTTACTCTCATCGAAACAAACATCTCCCAACACACGGAAACATGGTTATGGTCATCTCTGGCAGTATATCATCCATACCTTGACAGACAAGTCCTTTCCTGTACAAAGAAAGTACCTCTATCATCACGACGCAACGCGTATCTATAAAGGATAATGTACATGCAACAAAAGAATCTCCTCACCGGGCTCGCTTTTTGTGCCTTGATCTGCTTCTCCACTGGTCTCATGCACTGTTCTCCACCAGAAACAGGCAAAGAAGGCACAACCACCGAGCAGGCAAAAACAGAGCCTACGACAGAAGCCACCAGCGAACCCAAAGGCCAAGATGCCGGTAAAGAAGCCACACCAGAGAAAAGCCCTGAGCCGCAAACGGAGTCGCAACCCGAACCACAACCTGAGCCTACCGTTGAGCAAACGCCCGAGCCAACACCGACAGAACAACCAGTCGATGAGGGACGCACCAAGCTCAAGCTCCCTGCCGACCCAGCCGCGCCAAAAGGATATGCAGGCACCTGTCCGACCTTCAAGTCAGGGCTAAACACCATTAAATCGGATGGTCGGGATCGTACGTTCATCTTGCATCTTCCCCCCGAACCCAAAGGTGCCCCGCTGCTCTTTGTATGGCACCCCCTCGGCGGTAGCGCACAACAAATGAACAAGGCCTTCGATGCTGCAAATATCGCAGCCTTCTACAAATCGGTCGTGGTCGTCCCCCAAAGCTGCTGTAGTCAAATCAGTGAATGGACCTACGTAGGCAACACCAAACCAGACACGAGTTTCTTCGACGACATGCTCAGTTGCCTCGATAAGCAATACGACATCAACAACAAACGAGTCTACACAACGGGCTTCAGCGCAGGTTCATTGTGGAGCAGTTATCTCATCGTCCATCGCTCAGAATACCTCGCAGCAGCCGCGATCTTCAGTGGCGGAGTTGGATTGTTTCCATACATGACGCCTCGCTACCCAACGCCGCTGATTCTCGCGTGGGGTGGAGCTTCAGACCAAATCGCCAGCGGTTTTATCAACTTCGACACGATGGCCAAAGACTTCGAGAAGGCGCTCAAACAAGACAATCACTATCTCATCTCTTGCAACCATGGCGGCGGACACACAGTGCCTTCGGGGGCTGCGTCGTGGGGATTCCCATTTATGTTTGACCACACCTTTGGTGACGGAAAGAGCCCTTACACGGATGTCTCAAAACGAAGTAAATTCCCAAGCTACTGCACATTCCCCACCCCCTAACCTGTCCCCGTATATCTCCTCAACGAACAGCTTTCCCCAAAATCCACACTTACTTTTCGAGGGTCGCATCAACAAGATCGAGCGCTCGATCGAAGATCGCGAACCCTTCGCGTAATTGCTCCTCAGTGATGCACAGTGGTGGGTTGCACATAAACGCTCCCCAACGAATGTACGTATAGAGCCCTTCTTCTAAAAAGAACGCGCGAAGGGTCTCCATGATAGGGGGTGTTTCGTTGTAGGCGGCGAGGTAGTCACCTGCTGCGTTCTTAGCGAGCTCCACAATCCCAAACAGACCAACGGATCGGACCTCTCGAACAGAAGGATGTTTCTCTGCGAGCTCCTTCAGCAACGCAGCCATCACCGTCCCCATCTTTTCGGCACGTGCTACGAGGTCTTCCTCCAAGAACACGTTGAGCACCGCTTTTGAAGTCGCAAGTCCCAAGGGGTGAGAGTTATACGTCATCCCTCCCCAAAACTCGTTCTCCTGATAAAAAGCCGCCACTTTATCGGATACACCCAGCGCACCAAGAGGAAAGTACGAGCTGGTCAACCCTTTTGCCATCGTGACCATATCGGGGACGATATCACCGTGTTCAAACGCGAAGCGCTTACCAGTCCGTCCAAAGCCAGACATGACTTCATCACAGATCAGGAGGATGTCGTATTTGTCGAGGAGCGCACGAAGCCCCTTCAAGTACCCAGCAGGCGGCGGAAGAATCCCATTTGTTCCGGTAACAGACTCGATAATCATCGCGGCGATGTTTTGGGGTCCTTCGTACATGATGACTTCTTCGAGATAACGAAGGTTCGCCTGTGTTTTTTCGGCATCCGTGCGACCAAAGGAGAAGTGATAGGGTTCGGGGTCCATGACATGAACAACACCGGGCATCCCAGGTTCATTGACCCATCGTCTCGGTTCACCTGTAAGCTGCATCGTCGCGTTGGTCCCGCCATGATAGCTGCGATAGCGGCTGAGTATTTTGTAGCGTCCAGTGTATTGGCGTGCAGCCCGGAGGGCGTGTTCATTTGCGTCAGCCCCTCCAAGGGTAAAAAAGAACGTGTTGATATCGCCAGGAACAAAAGAGGCGAGCAGTTGACCAAGTTCGGCTCTTTGTCGGGTCGCGGCGCCTGGGTAGATATAGATCAGTTCATCCAGGGCTTGCTTCATGGCGGCGACAACTTTGGGATGGTTGTGTCCGATATGCACACTCATCAATTGGCTGTTAAAGTCGAGAAAGCGCTTGCCTTCGGGCGTCCAAAAGTACACCCCTTCAGCGCGCGCAACGGGGAGCGGATCGACGTGATGGCTTGCGCTCCAGTTGTAGAGGGTGTGTTTCTTACATAACTCTATGATCTCGTGGGTTTCCACGCTCTTGCTCCTTCGTGTGTGTAGCCTGGTTCGATCTCATACGAGGCCGACACCAATGAGATGCACACACGATATATCACACACAACCCCAAAACCGAAACTCTACCTGAAGACACACAAACAAATAGAAGCACACAACACAAGAGAAGTTCCCGACTTCATCTATCCAAAGGCATATATTGTGTCGCGCTTGCTCTCCTCAGTTACAGCTCCCTCCACTACAGGCTTTTCCCGCACCACAGGCGTTGTTGCAACCACCGCAGTGATTATTGTCGCTGCTGGTATTCACACACGAGTTACCACACTTGGTCGAGCCACCACCACATTGCAATGAACAGTTCCCCCCACTGCATACTTCGCCTTGCGCGCAACTCCTTCCACAGCTACCGCAGTTTGTGTTGTCACTGTCTGTGTTCACACAGCGACTGCCGCATTTGGTCGAGCCGCCACCACATTGCAACGAGCAACGACCTCCGCTACACACTTCGCCATTGTTGCAGCTTTTTCCACAGCTTCCGCAGTTTGTGTTGTCACTGTCCGTGTTCACACAACGGCTACCACACTTGGTCGAACCACCGCCACATTGCAATTGACAATTCCCACCGCTGCAGACTTCACCATTTGTGCATCGACGTCCACAGCGACCACAGTTGTCATTGTCGCTGTTTGTGCTGACACAGAGCGAACCACACTTGGTGCTTCCACTTGGGCAGCTGATTTTACAGGAGCCACCATTACAGACTGAACCGCTACCACATGGATTGCTACACCCTCCGCAATGATCGTTATTACTCTGGGTATCAACACAGAGCGAACCACACTTGGTGTTTCCTGTTGGGCAGCTGATTTTGCAAGTACCACTTGAGCACGATTGTCCGCTTTGACAGACTTTGTTACAGCCACCACAGTGGGCGTTGTCGCTTTGTGTGTTGACACAGGTGCTGTTGCACTTGGTAAGTCCGGACTGACAGGAGAGTGAACATCGACCGTTGTTGCAGACCTCGCCGCTTGCGCAGTTCGTTCCGCACGCCCCACAGTTGTTGTTATCGCTCTTGGTGTCGACACAACGACCACCACATTTGGTGCTTCCACTTGGACAGCTGACCTTGCAAGAGCCCCCACTACAGACCTCACCACTGTTACACGAGACCCCACATCCACCGCAGTGATTGCGATCTGTTTTTTGGTCCACACACTTCCCACTACATTTGGAGAGACCGGCCTGACAGGAGAGACCACAGCTTCCGCCTGTGCAGACAGAGCCAGCATTACACACCCGACCACAACCACCACAATGTTGACGGTCACTTTGTGTGTTGACACAAATACCACCACAATTTCTCAGGCCAGCCTGACAATCAAGAGAGCAATTTTCGCTTTGGCAGACTTCTCCGGATGGGCATGAACGGTTACAACTCCCACAATGACGTCGATCAGTGCGCAAATCGACACACGTGTTACCGCACTTTGTCAACCCCGCCTGACAAGACAATTGACATGTTCCAGCGCTACATACCCGTCCATTCGGACATTGATTATTGCACTTACCACAGTGTTCGCGGTCTGTGTTTGCGTCGATACATTTCCCACCACAGTTGGTCAAACCGGATTGGCAGCTCAACACACATGAACCTTTTTGGCAGACTTGCCCGGCTGGACACTGGAAGCCACACTTCCCACAGTTGGTCAGATTGACGAGCAAATCGACACAGATCCCGCTGCAGTTGTCGAGTCCAGACTGGCAGGACAACTCACAAGCTCCTGCGATACACTTTTCCCCGGTCGCGCAAGCAGCACCGCACTTGCCACAGTGCTCATTATCCAGCTTAAGATCGACGCACTTACCACTACAGTTGTTTAAGCCATTTTGACAAGAGACCCCACAGCTCCCGCCACTACAGACTTCACCGTCAGGGCACTTGGTGCCACACTTGCCACAATGTTCGCGGTCGTTCTTCAAGTTGACACATACGCCTTCGCAAATACTGAGACCATCCTGGCAAGAAACAGAGCAATTACCGGCAGCACAGACCTCTCCATCTTTGCACTTTGTACCACAGAGACCACAATGGTTGCGATCTTCGAGTGTGTTGATGCATTTGTCGCCACAGTTCGCAAGACCACCATATTCGTCACGAGTGCAATCCCTCCAACGTCCGTCAACACAAACTTTTCGCAAGAGCGGGCATGGTTCGCCTGTTTTGTCACAGTAGGGGTACACGGGATGACCTGAGGTGCGCAGGCTATCATCTTGCATATCCGTGAGGCCGTCACAATCGTTATCTTTTCCGTCACAGACTTCACGCGCGCAGAGTTTGCACGACCCCTGCGCGCTCTGCATTAAGTTTGTCACCTGCCCTTTTGGATCGGACATGGAGAAGTCGATAAAGAATGCGCACTCCCCCAAGCCAGAATCAAAACAGCTATAGCTCGGTGAATCCATCTTTTTACAGATCGATTTAAGGGTCGCGAGATTCTTGGGATTGGTCAGATCGGTCGTTCCCCAATTTTCCAGGAAGTACAACCGGAAACGAATGTTTTTGACATCCGACTGTGTAGGATACCGAATGACCGCGGTCTCTGTCCGACCGTCCAGTGGAGCCAAGTGTTTCAACTCACCTCGTGCGTTGATCTCCACGGGAGTGTAGTAATCTTTCCCCTCCTCAATCTCACGGCCATCCCACAACGTCACAATGCAACCACGCTCAACACCGTTCTCCCCAAAACCAAAGAGCTCCTGATAAAGACCCGCAGCGATGTAGCTGCCATTTGGATCGTACTTCAGATGCTTGATAGGGCTACAGTCTCCAGCCTGTAACTCAAAATGTTCGCCTGGCTGCTTTGAACATCCTTCAAAGATCAGGAACAACAATATGGTACAGAGAAGCAAAGACCAACGTAGACGTAAAGTGTTTCGAAACATGTTGACTCATTCCGGGTTTTAGTGGACCAGCTCATTGTTTGTGTTGCACCCAAAGGATGTTACATCCTCCAAGAAACGGAGTCAAGAGTTGTAACAATCTATTTCCAAAAGGAAAACGACATATTTTCTTGCCTTCGCGAGCGATGATAGGGCATAAGACCGTCTCAAGAGCCTTGAAGACCCAGCAAAGAAGGATCTACAGACCCGTACCTTTCGACATCTTCCGCAGTGGACGTCTTCCCCTTGACATCGACCTTGGCTAGCTGTTAACGTCGCGATATCATTTGTATCTTTACAGGCAACATATTGTACCGCACATGAAAAAGGATGTCTCGTGAAAAAGATAGTATTTTTAATGGTATGTGTCATGCTCATGGTGTGCGTGTGGAGGCCTTCAGAAGCAACAGCTGCACGCAGTGGAGACTTCGTTTCGACCTACGGCCGCGCGAAGATCATGCTACGTCAGAAGCTGTACTTTGATGCGGTGAGGGACTTTACAAGGGCCATCAACACGACCCGTGGACGAACACACTTTGGCGCCCACTATTTCCTCGCGCAGGCGTACTTTTGGCTCCCGGACATTCAGCAGGCCAACCGCTATCTCACCATCGCAAAAGGACTTGCTCGTAACAACAACCAAAAGGCTGCGCTCGTCAGGCTCACCAAAAAGATCGAAGCTCTTTACGGAAAACTCAAGCTCGAACCCGAAGTGGACCCCGAAGAAGTCGGTCGCCTCAAGATCGTCTTGAAGCCAGCGAGTCCATTCAGCCACAAGCACAAGGTGCGTTACTCCAAGATTCTCTTCAAACGTCTCGCGACAATCGGTCTCTTACTTGGTGGTCGCTCCATCTACCTCCCAAAGGGTGAATACAAAATCACCATCAAACAACCACAATGTCTTGTCTACGGTCTACTCAGGGGTTCCAATTTGGCCAAGGCGATGACCGTAAGCAGCCAGACAACAACGCTGAGAGTTCGCGCCAAGAGAAGCTGCCAATGTGTCGGTGGGCAAAGGATCTACAAGAAAAACGACAAGCTGTTTTGTGCATGTCCCGAAGGTCTCGGCTGGAACAAAAATGAACAACGGTGCGAGAAGGCATTCAACCCTATCCCGTGGGTGATTGCAGGGGCTGGTGTGCTTGTTGTGACAGGCGTCGTTGTGACTCTTGTTGCGACAGCGCCAGATGGGACAGCCTACGTCACAGTAGGTCCCACCAACACCAAATCGACCGTTTGGTAGCTTACAACCTGCGATCTTACAACAACCCTCTTCGTCCCCCTTCGCTCCAGCCAACGCCTCCCTCTCATGTCATCAGCCCACTTGGCTAAAAAACATACGAACTGACTGTCTGTTGTGAGGTTTGTCTTTACAGGGTCAAGTCCCCACCTTCACAGAACTTGGGAAGGGGCTCGTCGTTCCATTCACGATCGCTAAGAGAACTTCGATGGGATGATACCAGAGGGGGAAATGGTCACGTCGCTCCCCACAGCTTTCGCGACATCGACAAGTTTGCAAGGCTCGAACACCTCGTGTCCCCCAAGACACCAGACACACCCTCTACAAATATCAGCTACACGTGCCGGCGTTACAAGTTTGTCCAGATGGACAACATGTGGAACCACAAACTTGCGTTGTAGGACAACAGCTACCACCCAAACAGGTATCACTGCTGCCACAGCAAGAGGAGCCACAGACTTTCGCGACATCACAACAGCTACCACCAGAACACACCTGCCCACTGCTACAGCATGTCCCGTTACATGAGCGCGCGGCAGGACAACACGAACCGCCGATACAAGAACCTGCACAGCAGGCGTTTCCTGTCGCATCACAACAAGAACAACAGTTCGAACCACACTTCGCGGCTCCACCGCTACACTGCAAGGCGCAAGAACCGTTGACACAGACACGTCCACCTGTACAAGGTTGACCACAACCACCGCAGTGATTGGGGTTGACTTGTGTATCAACACACTGCCCACTACAGTTTGTACTGTTTGAGGAACACTGCAAGATACAAGTGCCACCGACACAGCTCTCTCCCGTTGAACATTGCGTCGTGCAAGAGCCGCAATGATTGGGGTCGACCTGTGTGTCGAAGCAGCTCGAACCACACTGTGTTAGGTTTGTGCCACAGTTTGCGACACAGGTTCCACTCGCGCACTTTTGTCCAGACGCACAAACAGTCCCACAACCTCCACAGTGGTTGGGGTTGGCGTCTGTATCCACACAGACGGAGCCACATTTGGTGTTCCCTGTGGGACAGCTAATCTGACAGACACCAGAGACACAGCGCTCACCAGCTTTACAGGCAGTCCCACATCCACCACAGTTCGCATTGTCAGAAGTTTGATCGACGCACTTGCTGCCACACTTGGTGAGACCTGTCTGGCAGGACAAGGAACACGAGCCAGCATTACAAACCTCGCCAGCTTGGCAGGTCGTACCACATCCACCACAGTGGTTGGGGTTGCTTTGTGTATTGACACATGAGTTGTTGCACTTTGTGCTTCCTGCAGGACAACTCACATCACACGCACCGTTGTTGCAAACCTCTCCGCTCTTACAGCTACTGTTACAGCCATTACAATGGAAGCGATCGGTCTTTGTATTCACACAGGTCCCGCCACAATTGGTGAGCCCTGTTTGGCAACTGAGTGAGCAGGCGCCGTTGACACAAACTTGTCCGGATGGACAGGCGATCCCACAACCACCACAGTGGTCGCGATCGGTCTTCTGATTGACGCAAGTGCTGTTACATTTGGAGAGCCCGCTAGGACAAGAGAGTCCACATTTTCCGTTGACACAAACCTGCCCAGAAGGACACACAATCCCACACGCATTGCAATTAAGTCGATCATTTTGCAAATTGCTGCACACGCCACCGCAGTTGGTGAGACCAGCTTGACAAGAGACAGAGCATTTTTCGCTGCTGCAGATCTCACCAGTGGGACAGGCCTTGTTACACTTTCCGCAGTGTCGACGGTCTGTGTTAAGGTCGACACAAGTGCTTCCACACTCCGTCAAACCAGCTTGGCAAGAGAGCGCGCAGGAGCCATTACTGCAGACCTGACCTCCTAAACACTTGGCGTTACAACGATTACAATGATCTCGATCGCTTTTAAGATTGACACAGATGCCACCACAGTTTGTGAGACCTGCCTGACATGTCAGTTGACATGTACCACCAACACACGCCTGTCCAGAGGCACACTTGGTCCCACATCCCCCACAGTTGGAATTATCTGTCTTCAAATCGACACAGATGCTGCTACAATTTGTCAGACCAGATTGACAGGAGAGGCCACATGTACCGTTGTTACAGACCTCACCAGAGGCACATTTTTTGTTGCAAGCACCACAATGTAATGAATAGGTCTTCAAATCAACACAAGTCCCACCACAGTTCGTCAAGCCAGTTTGGCAATCCAGGCGACAAGCACCGTTGACACATTTTTGCCCAGAAGGACACTGTTGACCGCACTTTCCACAGTTAAAAGCGTCCTCTTTTGTGTCCACACACTTTCCGTTACAGTTATCCAGGCCAGTTTGACAATCGAGCTTACAGCTTCCGTTGTTGCAGACACGTCCAGGAGGACACTTTGTGTTGCATGTCCCGCAATTGTCGCGGTCTGTTTTGGTGTTGACACACACGCCATTGCACTGTGTCAAGCTGTTTTGGCATGAAACATCACACTTACCGGCGCTACAGACCTCACCAGAGGGACATTTCTTTTGGCATTGACCGCAATGGTCGCGGTCTGTGTTGATGTTGACACAAAGTCCACCACAATCGTTGAGACCCGTTTGGCAACTAAGCTGACACTTTCCGGCGATACATTGCTCACCAGAGAGGCAGCGGTTTCCACAAGTTCCGCAATTGAGAACGTCTGTCTGCATGTTGACACAGACATTGGCACACTTGGTCAATCCAGCCTGACAGGAGACCCCACACGAACCAGAGCTACAGACCTGACCTTCTGCACACTTGCCATCACACGCGCCACAGTTTTCGCGGTCATTTTGTAAGTTGACACAGACTCCAGAACAGTTTGTGAGTCCTTTTTGACAGGAGAGGTCACATTTCCCGTTGTTACAGACCTGTCCAGAGGGACACTTATTGCCACAAGTTCCACAGTTGTTGCGGTCTTTGAGGACATTTGCGCATTCGTTATTGCAGTTGGTTTGTCCGCCGTATTGGTCCCGATCGCAATCGTTCCAGATCCCATCAGCGCACGTCTTACGCACGAGCGGACAGACCTCACCAGTTTTGTCACAGTAGGGGAAAATCGGGTGAGCAGCGGTCCGCAAGCTGTCATCTTGGGTGTCCGCTTTACCATCACAGTCGTTGTCTTTCCCGTCGCATACTTCGCGTGCACAGAGCTTACATGAGCCCTGTGTGCTCTGCATCAAGTTGGTCACTTTTCCGCTGGGATCGGACATAAAGAAGTCGATGAAGAAAGAACACTCCCCTAAGCCAGAGTCAAAGCAGCTATAGCTCGGTGAATCCATCTTTTTACAGATCGATTTAAGGGTCGCGAGATTCTTGGGGTTGGTCAGATCGGTCGTGCCCCAATTTTCCAGGAAGTACAATCGGAAACGAATGTTTTTGACATCCGACTGCGTAGGATACCGAATGACCGCGGTCTCTGTCCGACCGTCCAGCGGAGCCAAGTGTTTCAGCTCACCTCGTGCGTTGATCTCCACGGGGGTTACATAGTCTTTCCCCTCTTCAACCTCACGACCATCCCACAACGTCACAATACAACCACGCTCAACCCCCTTTTCACCGGGGCCAAAGAGCCCCTGATAGAGCTGCGCGCTCGCATAACTACCGCTCGGGTCATACTTCAAATATTTGACAGGGTTACAATCTCCGGCTTTCAACTCAAAGTGCTCACTTGGCTGTCTTGAACAACCTTCGGAGAGTACCAAAAATAAGATCACACCGAGCAATAAAAGCCAACGAAAACGTATTGAATAGGTAGAAAACATTCGACTCATGTTCATCCGGTTCCCAATGTTGAATGGACCTGTATATTCTAAGAATATCGAAACGTTACAACCAGCACAATCGATTGTCAAGCGAGAGACATGCCTCCCACGTATGTACAATGAACTCTGGCCCCGTAGACATCACCAAAGACAAGTCCGGTTTACACAATAAGTGACCTGTACTTGTCTTGCTTTGTCTCACCGAACCACGTCACGACGACACTCGTCACACGATGACACTGCCTGGACACCATGAGCAGCCACAAGGAACAGGTTGCGTTTCCTGACAGAAAGGAATATGAGTACATAGATTCGATTTTTTGGATGCCACAGACAAAGGACTTTGACATGCCCACATTACAGGAACTGTGTTCTTATCTGGATGACTACCTTCAACTCGGCATGTACCGGGACATTTCACAAAATGGCTTGCAGGTACAAGGTGCTGAACAAGTCGATCACATCGCCCTCGCAGTGGATGCTCGCCAAGAGACCTTCCGTCAAGCAGCTGAGCAAGGTGCGCAGATGCTCATCGTCCACCACGGTATTTTTTGGGGTCGTGTCGAGCTTGTGACAGGACATGTCTATGAACGAATGCGCCTGTTGATCGAAAACAAACTCGCGCTGTACGCTGCCCACCTCCCTCTCGATGCACATATGGAGGTCGGAAACAACGTCCAGCTCGCGAAAGCGCTGGGACTACAGGAGCTCGAACCTTGGGCTGAGTACAAAAAGCAAGTCATTGGCATACGTGGCGTCCTCCCACAAGAGACCCCCATCAACACCCTCAAAGAGAGACTCCAACAAGAACTCTCAAGCGTCGACGGCACCGTCCAACACTTCGGAAAAGGAAAAGAGAACGTCCGCACTGTGGGGATCGTGACAGGTGACGCAGCCAACGAGTTGATGTCCGCAGCGAAAGACGGTGTGGATGTTTTGATCACAGGTGAACCGAGCCACGTCTTTGTCCCCTTCGCTGACGAATTACAAACCCACCTGCTGTGTGGGGGGCATTATGCCACCGAGACATATGGTGTCAAAGCACTTGGCGCACACCTCGAAGATACCTTTGGCGTCAAAACCACATTCCTCCACGTACCAACCTTTGCGTAAACATCTCCCCTCAGCGCTCTAGCGAAATCCACCCTTCAACAACCTTCAAGGACGCGTTTTGAGCTTGCGCCATAACGTCGTGCGGCTGATACCGAGGCGCTGTGCGGCGAGCTGTTGGTTATTGTCCGTCAACATGAGCACCTTCTCGATGAGCTTCCTCTCAAGTGTTGCGAGCGGATTTTCCGTGTGTAACGCCTCTGTGACGAGATCGTCTTTTGGGGCAAAGAGTTCCGGAGGAAGATGCTCTGCTTCGATGACAGCCCCCTGACAGAGGACAAAAGCGTGCTCAAGCATGTTCTCCAATTGCCGAACGTTGCCGGGATAATCGAACGCAAGTAACAAACGCAACGCTTCTTCGGAGATACGCTGGATCGTCTTGCGTGTCCGAGGGTTGAGCTTGCTGATAAAGGTCTTGAGCAGCAGAGGGATATCATCTTTACGCGCTCGCAACGGAGGGACACGAAGTTGAACGACGTTCAATCGATAGTAAAGATCCTCCCGAAAACGCCCTTGGGCAACTTCGCGCTGAAGATCTCGGTGGGTCGCTGCGATCACACGCACATCAATACGACGTGTGAGACTGGAGCCCACACGTTCGAATTCTCCCTCTTGGAGAACCCGTAGCAGCTTGACCTGTGTCGCCGGAGACAACTCGCCAATTTCATCGAGAAAGATCGTACCACCATCGGCGAGCTCGAAGCGCCCTCTCCTTTCGTTGACAGCCCCAGTGAAAGCACCTTTCTCATGACCAAACCACTCCGTTTCGAGCAGACTCTCACTGAGGGCACCACAATTGACAGAGATCATCGGCTTATCATGTCGAGCACTTTGTGCGTGGATGGCACGTGCGAACAATTCTTTTCCAGTCCCACTCTCTCCAGTGATCAGAACAGTCGTCGGAAGAGGCGCGACCTTCTTTACAAGGTCGTAGAGCGCTAGCATTGCCGCGCTTTTCCCAACGATCGTCCCCAACGAATGCTTTTGAGAGAGTTGCTCATTCAGCGCTTTGACCTCTGAGAGGTTGCGCACAAAACCCATCAACGATTGTTGTCCTTGCTGCTCGATCAACGTCAACCGCAGCTCGATCGGCAGCGGAGAGTGGTCACGTCTCAACAGTGTCGTCTCGAAGATCCTCGAAGCCCCAACGCTCTCTAATTGTCCGACTTCCTCCAAAAAGGCCTGTTGTGCTTTAGGGGCGATGAGAGACAGTAACGTGCGCGCTTTGAGTGTAGCGACGTCACTCTGAAGCCACCCCGCAAGATTCGGATGGAAGGTGTCAAAGGCCACATCAGGAGACCGACACACAAACACCCCCTCGTGCAACATCTCAAACAACAACCTGTATCGCTCGTTACTCTGCGCAAGATCACTGACCCAATGACCCTTTTCGATGGAGATGGCAATCTCTCCTGCGATCTGCTTGAGCATACCAACATGTCTCTCTTTGAACGCGCTCTTCTTTGTGCTGCTAAAGAAGAGCACCCCTATCGGACTTCCTTGTACAGACAAAGGCAAGGTCAAGTTGGAACGCATCCCTTCATCGATGAGCAGACGGGTCCAAAGTGACGGACGACGAGCCTGTATCGACTTCAGATCGTCTAGAATACGCACCGCTCCCTTTTCCAACAGGCGCTTCAAACTTGACCCTTGTATCGACGCAGAGAAACCATCCCCCAACAAAATGTGCCTCGTAGAATGTGTTTGCACCTGTATTAACTTGTCCGTCTCTCCCTCAAGCAACGCAATCCCTATCCGATCGTGGGGTACAAGTGTTCGCAAGCCTTCCGCGAGGACCTCTGTCACCTGCTTGAGCGTCTTTGCCACCTGTAGTGCCTCAAGCAAGGCATCAAGAGGAGCCTTCTCTCCATCTTCCATGTCCTCCTCTCTCGAAGGACTGACGTCTTCCACCCGGACCTCGATCATCCCCTCCCTGACACGGACAGGATATGTTTTGAGTGGCGGCGTCATCACAGGACAACCTGTCTTCAGATTGTATTGCCAATCATGCCAGGGACACTTCACAACCTCCCCCACAACCTCTCCTTGTGACAAAGGGCCCCCTTGGTGCGGACAGCTGTTGTCCGTCACTCGAAACCCACCCTCCACACGGAACACCGCCAACTGCAGGTCCTCCAATGTGAACATCTTGCTTTGACCTTGCGCCAAAGAGGACTCCCTCGCCAATGACACCCAACGCTCCATTTGTTGCTCCATGACGCTGCATGTTTCAAATATGAAACATGATTCAAAATTGCAATAAACAAACTTTATCTCTGCAACAGTAAGTTATTTTCATACAGAATTCTACTTTAGCAAACACATGTTTCAATTATGAAACATTCAGCGCAAACACACCCCGACCTGCCCCAGCAACAAAAACACACGACATTTTGAACACTTAGCACCCCCAATAATACATTCGCAAAGCTGGAACATACTTTGCTGAAGAGAGGGCACACAAGGCCAACAGGGCCAACACACAATGACAACACAAAGAGGTATAGAGATGAACGTAACACAAGAAAAACATTGGAAAGATTCGAGATGGTTGATCACTGGAGGTTCATCGGGCTTGGGATTGGCATTGGCGCGAGAGCTCGACAGATTGGGCGCAAGGGTTGTGGTGGTCGCACGCAACAAGGGTCGCTTACAGGAGGCGATTCAGGGCAGCAACATTCACCCTATCACAGCGGACGTCTCGGCAAAGGACGATGTATACAGAGTGATCGGTGAGGCGAGTGCATTTTTGGGCGGCATTGACGTGCTGGTGAACAACGCGAGCGCTTTGGGTCCCACCCCCTTACGATTGCTTTCGGATACGGAGTGCGAAGATCTTTCTTTGGTTTTTGAGACCAACCTGATGGGTCCCTTCCGTTGGACAAAAGCAGCACTCTCGTCGATGTTACTGAGGCAAAAAGGGCTGATCATCAACATCTCAAGTGATGCCGCCCAGAGCGCATACCCAACGTGGGGCCCCTATAGCGCATCCAAGGCCGCGCTCGACCATTTGACCCGAGTCTGGCAACAAGAACTCAACGCTGAAGGGATCCAATTTGTCGCAGTGGATCCTGGAGATATGGACACGCCCATGCACCTCGCGGCCATCCCTGACGCCGATCGTACAGCGCTTTATAAGCCCGATGAGGTCGCGACTGACTTGTTGCACTTTCTGACCACTCTCCCCAAAGAACAACCAGTGCGATATAGCGCAAGTGAGTGGAGGACATCATGAGTCATCAATTCACCCCATTAACACGAAGCAAGCGACGAAAAGATGCCCGTTTGCTGGTACTGGAAGGCAGAACACAGCACATTCACCACCGCCATATCGAACATGTCGGTGATTTTCTCAATAAAGGTGATCTACTTGTTGTAAACGACGCCGCGACGCTTCCTTCGAGCTTCCTAGGGACACACTTACCAAGTGGTAGGCAGATCGAACTTCGTCTCGCATCGAACCTTGGGACGACACCTGATGACGTCTCGGAGTGGCTGGCTGTTGTCTTTGGCGAAGGTGATTGGCACATGAAGACAGAAGATCGCCCTGCTCCCCCCCACTGTAGAGCAGGGGAAAAATTGCACTTTGGAGACGGATTGATTGGTACATTAATGATGGTATCGACACAATCCCCCCGCCTTGTCTCAGTGCGTTTTCGCGCAAAGGACGGCGAGCTGTGGCGCGCGCTGTACAAGCACGGTAAGCCGATCCAGTACTCGTACCACGAAGAGCCGTTGGAGGTGTGGGATCAGCAGACGATCTTCTCAGGCCCTCCGATCGCTGTCGAGCCACCTTCTTCGGGCTTCCATTTACGCTGGGAGTGGTTACTCTCCCTGCGCCAAAAGGGCGTACAAATCGCGCCAATCAGCCATGCGACAGGGCTCTCCACCACAGGAGATGAAGACCTCGACAAACGACTCCCTTTTCCCGAACGTTCCTATATACCGAAATCGACAGCGGTAACCATCAAGCGAACAAAAGAGACAGGTCGCCATGTTTTTGCCCTTGGTACAGGCGTCACTCGCGCTCTTGAGAGCGCAGTGTTACCAGACCTCTCAGGCGTAACCTCTGGTGCCTTCGTCAGTCGCGTCAAGTTACACCCAGACTTTCCACGCTTCATCGTCGATGGGTTGTTTACGGGATTACACGACGCAGGCTCCAGTCATATCGAACTTCTCAACAGCTTCGTCTCCACTTCGTTGCTCGAACAAGGCTACCAACAAGCCCAGCAGTTAGGGTACTATGGCCACGAATATGGTGACACGTGCCTGATCACCGCGTGATGCCTACTTTCATCTTACGACCCAACACCCACTTAAAAAGTAAACTCGCCAAAAGCCTCTCATCCATCCACGCTACCAAACAGATACAGAGTGATGCAAAGCAAAATGACGTTCTCTTTCTCGACAAGTTGTCGCTGTCTCCTAGACAATTCACTTGACAGTCTGCCTTTGTATACGTACATTGCGGTCGGCATTTGGCCTCGATGATACATACAACCATTCACCAACAACGGCTCCGACCAAAAAGGGAGATCAAAGTGGGTATTTTTGACCGCTTTTTTAGTAAAGAAGCGAGAGAAGAAGGCTTCGTCAAAAAGCACGTCAAACGCATTCTTTCCAAATATTCTCAAAAAGAGTTACGGGAAGAATCGATGTACGCGCTCGCAGAACGTGGAAAAAAAGGTAGCGCAGAAGCCATCTACGGCCTCTTGCAGCGATTCACTTACAACCACCCTGAAGCGATCGTTGACGAAAACGAAAAACACAAAGTGCTCGTCTTGTTAAATCACCTCGGAGCCGAAGCCTGCAGTGAACCACTGCGTCGATACCTGCGAGATCAAAAACAAGCCGAGGTCGCGATGGCGCTCATCGCACTCGAACAACTCGAAGGCGACGACGCGACGCGCAAAGAGATCATCGTCCTGCTCGAAGAAGGCGATCCCGGTGATGCATGGAGCGCTGAAAGAAAGCTCCAAATCATCAATCATCTCGATAACTTTAACGAGTCGGATGTCGTCGATGCCCTCATCCCCTACCTGACAGATCTCAACGATGACGTGATCTTCCGTACAATCGACTTGCTCGAAAAAGTGGGAGAAGATGAGCAGATCCGCGAGGCGATCTTTGATGTCGCGAAGGATCCAGACACAAGCACACGGATCATCGCCCGTATCCTCGACCTCGTAAGAGAGAAGAAGTGGTACATCGGCGACCACAGAGAAGCCATCGAGGCGAACATGCCCGAAGGTTACTTCTTTGACAAGCGCAACAACATCAAAAAACGCTGATCCCTCAAAAGTGTTTCCAGCCTCGCGGCTCGATCAACTCCCCCTCCCCCTCTTCGTCAAACAACCTTATCCCACGCTCCTCTGTCAGCTCTCCTATCCAATGAAGCGCAAGACCATCTTCCTCACAGATACGAGAGATCTCTTCGGAAGCCTCTGGTGTTGCGGTCAATAACAACTCGTAATCATCACTCGCGCCCATCAAAAAAGAGTCAGCCTCTATCCCCCGCATCTGACAGTAGTCCAACAGCTCCGAGGCGTAGGGAAGCGAATGCCTGAACAAGTTCGCGCCCACTCCTGATGCTCCCAGAACGTGACCGAGATCGGAGAAGAGTCCATCGCTGATATCGATAAGCGCGTGGGCGAGTGTTCCCAAACGAATCCCCAGCTCCCAACGCGCAGTGGGGGCGAGATAATGGCGACACAACGCACGCCATCGCTCGTCGTATTGTTCTGTCTCACACTGCCACAATAGACACGACAATGCGGCGGCAGACGTTCCAGGGAATCCAGTGACACCGATGCGATCCCCAACCTTTGCCCCTCCCCGAAGCCGTGCTTGTCCACGTTCGACTTCACCAGCGACGGTCATATCGATAAACATGGGTCCAGACGTTGAGGTGATATTCCCACCGATGATATCGAGTTGGCATGGTTGGCACGCGTCGACGATCGCGCGATACATCATCTCGATGTCGTCGACGTTACAATATTTTGGAAGTCCGAGGCTCACGAGCGCAAAGCGGGGTTTTGCCGCCATCGCCGCAAGATCGCTAACATTCACCTGTACACAGCGGCGTCCAACAGACGTTGCGTCTTGCCATGGGTGTTGATCAAAGGGGAGAAAGTGCCGCCCCTCCACTTGTGTATCACATGAGAAGACGAGGTCTTTGCCTTCAGCCGGCTGCCAGATCGCACCATCATCCCCGATCCCCAAGGACACCTGCGTCGATGCCTCCCCCACGAGCTGACGTATACGCTCGATCAATCCAAACTCCCCAATCTCCTCCAAACGCATTCGACACTCACCTCAATCGATAATGTGGAACTCCACCCGACGGTTTTCAGCGCGGCCTTTTCGCGTTTTGTTGCTGGCGATCGGCTTCTCCTCTCCAAATCCTTTGGCGACAAGGCGATTTTCAGCGACTCCCTTTCCTTCGAGATAGCGCTTCACAGAGTCTGTTCGACGTTGTGACAGATTCTTGTTATAGCGCGCCGAGCCTCGATCGTCAGTGTGCCCTTCGATGCGAACGCGGATCTTGGGGTTGGAGTTCATCACAGCGACGACCTGATCCAACACAGGGTAAGATTTTTTGCGGATCTTGGCGCGCGCTGTCGCGAAGTAGACTTTCTTGAGCAATAAGATCTTGCCGGTCTTTTTGTTGACCTTGACGAAGATCTTCAGAGGACACCCTTTGTTACTGACAGGACCAGGAATATCAGGGCAATTATCTTTTCGGTCGACGACCGTATCTTTGTCGCGATCGAGATCCGGACAACCGTGGTTCTCTTTTGAGCCCGCTCTGTCTGGGCATTGATCCACGTTATCCTTCATCCCATCGCCATCTTTGTCTCCCCACGGGCAACCATTGTTGTCAAGTGGGCCAGGTGTGTTGACGCAGTTATCTTCGTTGTCCAAGATCCCATCACCATCAATATCTCCGTACGGACAACCGCGATTGGAGCGTGGTCCAGGGCGGTCCGGACATTTATCGAGACGATCGATGATACCGTCACGATCGCGGTCAGCAGGGCAACCACGGTTAGAGCGCGGCCCAGGCTGATCGGGGCAACTGTCATCTTTATCGATGATACCGTCACGATCGCGGTCACTTGGCAAAATTGCTTTACGTGTAAAGGTGATCCCTAAAAAGGCTCGAAACGCCGGGATACCATATCCCAGGAATGCTCCCCACGCACCGCCCAAGTAAATCGCAAGTGTCGGCTCTGAGAGAGGATAAAACTTCATCCCACCGATCAGCTCAAGAGGAACATTGGATGCACTAAACGCCCCAAGTGCGATACCTGCCTTCGCCTCTAGCAAGATCTCAAATTTGTCCTTTGAAGGGATCAAGCCAACCCCACCCTGGAAAATTAACTCCGTCGTCGTCGTCAAATCCAAGAACGTACGCTCAGGACGTGAACGAACCCCCAAGTTCCCTGCCAGTCGTATAAAGTCGAACGTCTTACTCGCGGCTAGAAAAGCCTGGACAGTCGCCTCGCCTTCGCCACTAAATGCCGAAGTATCTCCTGTCGGCAACTGTACGCCAATAAGCAGTGAGAGCCCGACACCCTGCCACTTTTCAGCCAGGATACGCCACCGGACAGAGAGAGAGAAATCGCCAAGCGCGGCAGTATCCAAACGATTGACCTGGCAGTCGATACCGCTGTTTCCACCGCAAGAGATGGTGTTGGGGAATCCACCGGCCATATAAAAAGACCACGGCGCGTCCAAGAAGACATCGATCCCAAGCCACTTCATATCGAGGATACCAATCCCAAGATCGAGGTTCCCTCCAAGCTGCCAATCGACAAGACTGCGACGCCCCTCACGACCACCGTTGATCACCAAAGGTT
Organism: Deltaproteobacteria bacterium; assembly: GCA_002731275.1. Classification (GTDB taxonomy): domain Bacteria; phylum Myxococcota_C; class UBA6777; order UBA6777; family UBA6777; genus UBA6777. The sequence goes on from PCBK01000024.1 coordinate 43,492, forward strand.
GGTAACCAAAATCAGCCCACAACCCTACAAAAAAGCGGCCTTGCCCGAGAGACTCACCACCGTAGGTGTTAAAGAGACCGTCAGGATCGGAAGATGGCCGAAAACGCTGCAACACAAATGAGGTGCTGATCTGAGAGTTGGTCTGCGCAAACACCGGACGGGCATCTGCAACCCATAACACACAAAGGAATCCAAACCACCACCATCGTCGCATCGTATTCGTCTCCAATCCATACAAAAAGCATCTAGCATACAGCCACTTAGACATCATCACCTCAAACCAAGAGACGCGATATCATGACCTCTTCGGAGTGATAGCGTGTTTATTACAAAAAACCGCACACACAAGAGCTTTGAGAAGTAGGCTTTCTTGTACAAAGAAATGTTCGCAATTGCAAGCAGCCCCAAAGAAAAAAGAACCCCCCGAGCACAATCACTCTGAGCACACAGCGCTATCCAAGCAGGCTCTCAAGTTCGTCGATCAACGAAGAGAAGACCTTCAAGCTGTCACGCACAGGCTCAGGAGTTGTCAAGTCGACGCCAGCGCCTTTCAGGAGATCGAGTGGATACTTTGATCCGCCAGATTTCAAGAAGTTCAGGTAACGCTCAACGGCGGACGAACCTTCTTGCAAAATAGCCTGCGTGATGGACGTCGCAGCAGCCATTCCCGTTGCGTACTTGTATACATAGAAGTTGTAGTACATGTGTGGAATACGCGACCACTCCCAGGAGATCATCTCATCATCTTCATCCCAAGCGATCGTGTCGCCAAAGTACGAGTAGACAACCTCACGGTACTTGGCGTCGAGTGTTTCAGCGGTCAACGCACCTTCTCCGCTCTCCACCATCTCGTGCATATCGCGTTCAAACTCCGCAAACATCGTTTGACGGAACATCGTGGAGCAGAAGTCCTTGATGTAGTGGTTAAGCAGATACGCCCGCACCTTGGGATCTTTGTTTTGATCGAGCATGTAGCGGATCAAGAGACCTTCGTTCGTCGTGGAGGCGACCTCTGCGACAAAGATTCTGTAGTTGGCTGTTGGGTAGGGCTGAGTACGGTTAGCGAGCTCTGTGTGCATCGAGTGACCGAGCTCGTGCGCGAGTGTGAAGACCGAGCCCAAGAGACCGTTAAAGTTGTGAAGGATGTACGGCATCGAGTCATAACAGCCAGAGGAGTATGCCCCGGTGCGTTTTCCTTCATTCTCGTAGCGATCAATCCAGCGATCGGCCAGACCTTTCTTCATGATGTCGCTGTACTCTTTACCGAGTGGGACGAGCGCTTGAGCGATCAGCCCTTCAGCCTCTTCCCAGGTGTACTTGAGATCGAGATCATCGATGATCGGTACGGAGAGATCGTAAAAGTGTAGCTCATCAAGACCCAACACCTTTTTGCGCAAATTCATGTAACGTTGGTAATCAGGGAGCTTTTCGTGGATCGCTTCGATCAAACCATCGTACACATCGACAGAGATGTTGTCGTCGAACAACGCAGACTCACGGGCGGATGCGTAACCACGCACTCTCGACTCAAAGACATGTGCCTTGGTCGAGCCGTCGAGCGCAGCCGCCATCGTGTTGCGGTTGCCTTTAAACTCGCGGTAAAATCCCTGAAAGGCCCCTCGACGAATATCCCGCTCACGTGCTTGTGTCAGCTTGTAGTACGTGCTGTGTGTCAGCTTCACCTGTTCGCCGTCTTCGTTGGTCACCTCACCAAAACGTGCGGGCAGGTCGACGTTGTTGAGCATACTAAAGACTTGATGCCCTGTCGACATCGCCTCTTGCGCCATCGAGATGATGCGCTCCTCCGAAGGCGAAAGGGTGTGAGGTTTTTGACGCAACAAATCGGACAAAAAGAACTGGTATTCGGCGAGCTGTGGATCTTCCTTCCACGTACGCAAAGTAGACTCATCGAGGCCCAAGAGTTCTGGGTTCACGAAGGACGTCGCGGCATCAAATTGAAAATACAACGCGCGCGCCTTGCTGTAGTACTCGTGATATTTGCCTTCGGAGAGATCTTCATCGTGGCGGAGATGAGCGTAAGTGTAAACTTTTTCAATTTTACGCATGGAGCCAAAGTAAAAATCGAGCGCTTGCTTCAAGACATCGATCGACTCACCGAGCCGGCCCTTCCAAGCCTCTGCTTGCTCTGGGATCGATTGCAAACTCGCAAACTCAGACGCCCATGCCCCATCGTCAGCATACATCGACTCCAAATTCCAACGATCACCTTGTGGGACATCTTCGCGTTTTTTGTATTGGACCATCCGTGTTCTCCTATATACTCGGTCTCTTTATCGGCAAGAAAGATTTTCGCTTGCTCTACCCTTCAAATCGACTACTATAGGGAAGCATGACCCCACGGTCAAGCGCCCATAAAACGCTAATCCCTCGAAGAATCTGGTACAAATGTACCCTTTTCTCTCTAACCTACACCGCCCTATGTGCGTAGAGGAGAACCTATAGATGGGACGAAAAAGCAACTTTAACCCTGGTCCTGCCGTCTTACCCGAAGACGTACTCAAACAAGCACAATCCGACATGATGAACTTTCGAGGCCTTGGCACAGGCATCATGGAGATCAGCCACCGCTCGAAAGAATTTATCGCGCTGCTCGAACATACCCAAGCCACCCTTCGCCGACTCCTCTCTCTCGATGACTCCACCCACATCCTCTTTTGCCAGGGTGGCGCACGTACGCAGTTCGCGATGGTTCCCATGAACTTTTTGCACACCAGCGGCGCATACGTGGATACAGGTGTTTGGTCTGACAAGGCGATCGAAGAGTCCCAACGAGTCGGAGACACCAAAGTCATCGCGACCAGCAAAGAACAAAAGTACAACCACATCCCCCACCCACATTCTTACACGCTCAACGGAGATGAATCCTACCTTCACCTCACCTCCAACAACACCATCTACGGCACACAGGTCCACGAATGGCCCGAGACTAACGGCGTCCCACTGATCGTCGATATGTCCTCCGATATCGCCAGCCGCAAGCTCGACTACAACCAATTTGATATGGTCTACGCTGGCGCGCAAAAAAACATCGGTACAGCCGGCGTCACTCTCGTACTGCTCAAAGATGAGTTCGCCAAAAAGGCCAAATTCGACCACCTCTCCCATATGCTTCGGTACGACACGTTCATCCAGAGTAACTCTCTGTACAACACACCACCTGTCTGGAGCATCTACATCGTCTCACTCGTCCTCGACTGGCTCGAAGCACAAGGTGGGATCGACAAGGTAGAAGAGAACAACACGAAGAAGGTGGAGCTTTTATACAGCACTGTCGATGAGATGGAGTTCTACACAGGTACGGCTCAAAAAGACAGCCGCTCCATGATGAACGTGACCTTCCGTCTCCCCACAGAGGAGCTGGATAAACGCTTTGTCGCGGATGGCTTGGAAGCAGGTTTCATTGGACTCAAAGGACACAGGCTCTCCGGTGGTATTCGCGTCTCTTGTTACAACGCGGTCACAGTCGAAGATGTTGAGAGACTTGTCGATTTTATGAAGGACTTCGCCAAAAAGCACGGCTAAGAGAGCACGAGGACGTTGATCTCGGGTCGACAGTTAAAACGTACAGGCAGTCCGATCACGCCGGCCCCCCGCGAGACAAACACCTGCGTATGTGGCGCAGCGACTAACCCGGCTGCGTATTTTTTCCCATACCGAGAAGGCACGATAGGTGGTCCCACCCACGGAATCACAACCTGTCCCCCATGTGTATGACCGCTCAACACAAGCTTCACCCTTGGATCTTTGAGAGATTCGGCGTAGTCGGGGTTGTGAGATAACAAGATCGCGACGTCATGCTCTTTCGCATCACCCATCGCCCGCTTGAGATCTTGCTTGCCTTCCCACAAGTCGTCAACGCCAGCTAGGCGAAGACGTTGGTTACCTTTCTTCAGCCAAACCCCTTCATTGTTGAGATCCCCTAACCCGCTCCCCTTAATCGCACGCATTGACTCTTCTGTACTCTCCCAATGGTCGTGATTTCCACATACGACGTAGACACCCATCTTTGCCTTCAGATGCCGCAATGCGCGAAAACACGGCGCGATGTACTTTGGACTTTTGTATACAAAGTCACCAGGAATCGCGATAATATCGGGTTGAAGAGCGTTCACCTCTCGCACCAACCGCTCGACATAGCCAAGGCTCACAAAAGGACCGTGGTGGATATCCGATATCACGACGACCTTTGTCCCCACAAACCCCTTGGGGAGTCCAGGAATCGAGACCTTCTTTTGTTCGATGCGAAGCCACCCAGACTCCAACACAGCATATCCCCCACCAGCGACACCAACTCCAGCAAGAAGCCCCACGCGCTTGAGAAATGTACGACGTCTCATCGCAGGCCGTTGCTCAACTTGCTCTTCTGGTGTCCTTGTTTTGTCCTCCAACAGAAAACTCCTCTCGTCTTACGTTTTATCGGGCTCATCGCGAGAGACGACTCTCACACCGATTCGTTCTGTCCCCATTAACGCGTTAAACCGGAAAGCACATCGCACACCACGACCGTGATAACGATAACAACCACCTCGTAATGCCCGGTGAACACGCAAGCCTTCTCTTCCAAGCTCGGAGACAAAGTGAGGCTCCTTTGGCGCCTCCCCCATCACTTCGAGCCAGTTGATGTTCCATTCATCTGCACACCACTCCCAGACGTTACCACTACAGTCGAGCAAGCCGTACGGACTCATACCATCGGGGTAGTGAGCGACAGGTGTCGTATCTTGGAGCTTGGCCCCCAGAAAATTGCACAGACCGTTATGTGGTTTTTGATTGCCCCAAGGCCAGATCTGTCCCTCCGTTCCCCGCGCGGCTTTCTCCCACTGTGCCTCTGTCGGCAAGGTCAACTCGTAAAATGAGCAGAACGCCTGTACATCCTCGTAAGAGACGCATACAACAGGGTGCTCCAAGCGCTCTTCATCAGGTTGACCGTTCACCCAGTGCTGGAGATAATCAGGGCTCTCACAGTGGTAACCGCTCTCTTCGATAAATTTGAGCCAAACTCTATTGGTCAACGGTGTCCGCGCGATCCAATACGTCTCCAACTCCACCTCTCTCTGAGGTGCCTCATTTCGGTATGCCAACATGTCATTTTCTTTTGACCCCATCGTAAAGACACCACCGGGAATCTCCACAAAACGCAGCAAAGGCGTCCCATCTTTTGCGCGGAAAATAGACTCACGCACAGGGTCAGGAACAGCTGGAAGATCGAGTGCATTCCAGATCTTTTTGGGTTGTGGCTTCTCTGCAGGTTTAGAAGAAGTTGTAGCGGCAAGAGGGAGGACACTCTCCGCCTCCCACTCAACAGCCGAGTGAACGGGTTCGATCGCGCGTTTCTTTTTGGAGGGTGTTAGAGATAAGGAGTCCAGCGAGATCATCTCCTCGTACTCAAGCAACAGCTGTGGTGTCACAGTCTTCTCGACGACCTGCTTCTCAGGTGATGTGACTGTTGGCTTCTCCACATCTCCACCAGAGCGCGATGGATGGACGAGTGATAGCGCTGAAGGGTAACGCATCACAGGCTGCTCATCACGCACACTGGCCGCCTCTTCTCCTTGCTTAGCGTGACCTCTTTCCTCTCGCTCTTGAACCCCTCCAACACGACGAAGAATCTTTTCTCGAACCGCATTCAGCTCACGTGTTTGCTGAAAATCCATAGGCTCAGGCTGTGGCGGTACAGAAGGTTCAGATATCGCATCTCGCGGAGCAGCCTCCTCCCCCTTCTCTATTTGCTGATACTGCTCGACCAAAACGTCCAGCGCGGACTCGTCTTTGATACCCCAATAAGAAGTGTTGAAACCTGTATCTTTCGAAGAATGAGTGGAGCGCTCCCTAAACATACGAGCGTGCTGTTCTGAACGCTCCTGCAAAGATATAGGGAGCAAGATCTCCCGCAACGCGCTCCAAAACGCCCCAGGTGTTTGATAGCGCCGATGTGGCTTTGGATCCATCGCACGCAGGACAACTTCATCGACGGCCTTCGTCCACAACATACACAATTGACTGGGTGGAAAGATCGAACCAATCGGAAGCTCTGTCGTGAACAATTGATACGCGATGACCCCGAGAGAGAACACATCAACGGACTTGCTCACCTCATCACCACCACGCAATTGTTCGGGGGCCATGTAATAGACAAAGCCACTAAACCCTGTGTGTCGACTTACAGACTCGCCTTCGAGGACTTTGGCGATACCAAAGTCCATCAGCTTTACGCGACCATCACGTGTGATCATAATATTGGAAGGCTTAAGGTCTCGGTGGATGACACCTTGTGCGTGTGCGTACTCGAGGATGGGGATCAGCTCATCAAACAACTTGATCACAGATTTCACAGAGAGAGAAGGGAAGATCCCCCGCTCTGCAGAGCGCTCCATCAAGAGGTCAAGGGTGACACCTTCGACATACTCCATCGTAAAAAAGAGAAAACCGGAGTTTGGATCTTGTTCGAGGGTATATGTTCTGACGATACCGGGATGTGTCAGGCGCTCGTTCGCTCGTAATTCTTGAAGAAACCGCGTGCGGATTTCGTCGAACTGTGCGAGGTGTGGGTGGATCAACTTGAGGGCATAGCGGCTCTCGCGTACGGTGTCGTAACACAAGAACACCTGCCCCATCCCTCCTTGGCCCAAGAGTTTTTCCAGGTAGTACCGCCCCAACAGATACTGTTTAACAGAGAGTTCTCGTTGCTGGTGAGATGGCTGCGCGTGGAAGGTCGAAGGCAAATAGCCAGAAGAAGAACCTCTTGGAGGTTGTGAGGGCACATGCGAAGGTTGCGAAGGTACACGAGAAGGTTTGGCTTCACCAAACACATTGGACAAACGACTCTTTACGAGTTGTTCGCTGGAGTGAAAATCATCCTCGGAGAGCAGACCAGCGTGAAAAAAGTTTTGAAGATCGCGCAGGACCTGTTCGATCTCCTCTCGCTCGTTGATAAGCGCCTGTGCGTTACTCTGCCCAAGTCCCCCACCGGGTTCGAGTTCGAGAGCACCAACGAGTCCACTTTGTTGTGCAGAGACACTCACAGGAAGGGGGGTCATGGATTCCAGCAGCGCGAGGATCTCAGCAGAGGAAGGAGAGCTTGGTACGGGAGCCCTGGTATGCCCTCCATCCATTTGGTACATCTCTTTGAGCAGGATCTTTTTGGACTCCTGAAACTCATCTTCGGAGAGCACACCGGTCTGGTAAAATGAAACCAGCTCTTTGAGGACTTGGAAGATATCTTCACGATTCATCAGGGATGCCTTGCCGTTTTGTCCAAGGTAACGAGCGCACGTGGAAAAGCCATGTCAAACGAACAGCACAAAGTATAGCACAAATTCTTACAAAGGAACACCCCACGATTAGAAGAAACAGAAGTGTGAGCAAAGAGGCAGAGAGAGGGTTCAGGAGGGTTCTTCAACAGGCGCTTCGTCCTTCAAGCTCGCATGTTCTTTTAACAGGATGACACGCGCTCCGAGGTGATCGGTGCGTTCGGAGGCATTGAACCGGAAGGCACATCGCACGCCACGGCCGTGGTAACGAAAGCATCCTCCACGTATGGAGTACACACCTGAATCATCTGAAAACACAGGGTCCTTGGCGTCCTCTCCGAGCTCTTCGAGCCAGTTGATGCTCCAGTTGTCCGCGCACCACTCCCAAACATTACCGCTACAATCGAGCAGACCGTAAGGACTCGCCCCACCGAGGAAGGAAGCAACAGGCGTGGTGTCGTGGAGCCCCGAGCCGAGGAAGTTACACAGGCCGTTATGTGGTTTTTGATTGCCCCAAGGCCAGATCTGTCCCTCCGTTCCCCGCGCGGCTTTCTCCCACTGTGCCTCTGTCGGCAAGGCCAACTCGTAAAATGAGCAGAACGCCTGTACATCTTCGTACGAGATGTACACAACAGGGTGCTCAAGACGATCCAGCCGGGGACGTCCTCCCCTCCAGTGTTGAAGGTAATCGGGGCTCTCACAGTGATAGCCGCTCTCTTCGATAAATTTGAGCCAGACTCTATTGGTCAACGGTGTCCGCGCAATCCAGTACGTCTCCAACTCCACTTCTCTTTGGGGTTGCTCGTTGTGGTAGGCCAACGAGTCCACTTTGCGAGAGCCCATCAAAAAAGTGCCCTCAGGCACTTTTGTCATGCGAAAGAGTGGCGTGCCATCTTTTGCGTGGAAGAACTTCTCTTCGAGGTGAGAAGCGACAGGCGGCAGATCGAGCGCGGAGCGCTGCAAGTCACGCAGTGTTGGACCGACAGGTTCGGCATCAATACGCCCTTGCAAGGATTCATCGATCTCAAGCTCCAACTCTTGGGCGAGAGGTGTCTCCGGCTTATTCATCAGAGGAAGATCGAGTCCATCAACAGAAGGACTTAAGAGTGCGTCTGACGAGGGCTCTTGCTTTTTTTTGGGTTTGTTTTGTTTGGGCTTCACTTGATCCAATGAGATCATCTCATCGCCGAGGTCGACCATTTGGGAAGAGAGCACAGGATCGGAGAGTGTTTGGATCTGGCCAGAGATGCGTTTGATCGGATTCTTATCGAGCGAGAGTGTCGGGTGAGGAGAATACGAAGATGCCCGAAAAGATCGAAATACAGGAAGATTTGGAGACGCGAGTCGCTCCGGAAGTTCACCACTTTGACTCTCTTGCTCGGGTTCGGGTGCAGAGTGAACGGTCTTGACTTCACCGGTGAATGTGGGCTGCCCTGGAACCATCGTCGGTGGTCCTTCGACAGCCGGTAGATCGGTCGCAGAGCGAAACACCTCAGCCAGCTCATCGCCAGCTTCGTACGCGTCGACCTTAGGCACCCTTGGTATCTCGGGCGAGGTTTCCTTTTCACCGAATGGATGGGCGTGTGAGAGACTGTCAATATCTCTCGTGGAGAGTTGGAACTCCGGAAGTTCGCGAGTCTGGTACTTTGGATCGAGCGAGTCGATCAAGGGCAACAGCGCAAATTCACTCTCCATGGCCCAAAGTTTACTGAGCTCTAAACGTCTCGACGCGTCTAGTAGCACCAGACTAACAACATGCATTCATTGTGACGTGATGTTGTCATGTTGACTCCCCA
>PCBK01000025.1 GCA_002731275.1 Deltaproteobacteria bacterium
AATCGCCCGTTATTTCCGTGCTTTCGTGTCAGTGTGTAGACATTCTCATGTTGTTTCAAGGGGATACAGTTCAGGTATGATTTGAACTTGAGTTTTCCAACTTTGGCACCATTTTTCTTTTTCTCGGACAATCCGCAAATATCATCTTGTACCTGAGACAGGAGTGCCTGCTTCATCTGTGAACTCAGAACGGTCAGTTTTCTTTCTTCGAATTGCTTGCCAACTTTGACTTGAACAGATTTGACTTTTGCGTCGAAGTGGAAAGGCTCTTCGCTTGCAATCACAGCATTGCGAAACCACTTTGCTTGCAAAAACAGTTGATTGAAGTGTTGTGTTGTCTTTTTGGAAAAACGAGAGGTATCTATTTTGAGCTCGTAAGTGTGGCAGAGCTGGGACTTTCGGCGTTCGATGGTGGCTTTTCGAGTCGCGCTTTGTTTTTGTTGTTTGATTGTTTTGCTGGACATACAAACCCCTCAACCGGGAAAAAGATATAGGTTTTATAACACATACTATACATTTGTACAAGAAAAAAAAGAACAGAAAAACAAGCGTGGGCATTCATCCCTGCCCTAAAGAGCAGGGCCTTCTGCCTCCTTTATCCGGTAAAGAAAAAAACCATTTCACCACATGTACGAAAGTCCGGGTGTCATTGGATTTCTTTTTTTGTATGAGGAAAGAATGAGAGGGAATTGCTCGCAGGCTGGAGGGGGGTACGAGAGAGGATTAGAGGGAGTCTTGGTCGAAGAGGGAGCCCCAACCACTTACGATTACGCGGGGTGGTTGCTTGGCGGTCTTGAGTGCGTAGAAGTTGGTTTTGTCATCACCACTCGCCTTGATCACACGAGCGGAGGCAAGGAAGCCAGAATCAGCCGCACGGTTACGACCAGCAGGCCACGCAGAGACCATGTGACTACCACGCTTTTGAACGGAGAGCTTGTGGACGACTTCACCACGTGGGTTGTTGTCATCGCGAGAGTAAGCGATCTGTCCAGGCTGGAAGGTTAGGTTGACACCCATGGCGAGTGCGTTTCGTCCAAGAAGGATTTGGCGCATCACCTGTGCAGGCGTCGTGCTCTCGTCGAAGTAGCGGGGTTCTACATAATCCATACTCGCACAGAGATTTCGGTTTGCGAGCAGACTTGCATCTGTCACAGCAGCCCCTGCGGTCGTACAGTTGTTGCCGCCACCATCCTCACAACATTTGAGCTGTGTATCCGGGAAGAGGTTGCCCACGAGTGGTGAACATCGGTTGGATTTACAAGGCTCACCATATCCAATCGCGTACATTCTAGCCATACCGGAGACACCACAGATGGGCAGGTCCGAAGAAGGTGTGTATGTCGTAAAGTACGCTGTGTTGTTGTACACGATCGGGTCACCTGTGACCTTTTCTCCGGTCGGACTCACAGCAGGCGTCTTGTCGATTTTGCTGTGTGTGTCTGAGTCTTTTTTGGCAAAGACCAGGATCTTGTTGAGAGACGCACGATAGTTGTGAATCGCTTCAACGGCATCCGGCTTGACTCTCCCTGTTGCAAAGTCGATGGCCTTCGCTGGGTCGATGTACTCGCGGACGGAGAAGATCTTGTTGTGCCCTGGCAAGACCGAGTCAAGCTGGAACAAGTTCCCTGTACCACCGAAGATAACGAGCTCACCGTTGGGGTTCAGCGCGAGGGCTGGTGCGACCATAATGGGCTTGGTGTAGTTTTCGTTTTTGAACAAGTTATAGAAGAAGTGAATCTCCCACTCGTTGGGATTTGTGGATTGGAGGTCGACGCGGAACAAACGTCCGATCGCGTCACCAACAAATGCACGAGACGTGATGGCAGGAGGTGCACCGAATCCTGTGGGTGTTCCTGTGAAGCCGCGAATCACCGCTTTTTCACCAGCGGCTTTTAAGAGCTGTGTGTCAGGAACGAGTTCTTGCATCAGGATACCTGTTTCGAGGTCCACGACGTAGACAACACCACCAATGGGGCTGTTAACATCGAGATCTGTAAGAGCACCTGTCATCTTGATGTCCGAACCACCCGCGAGGATCGCGACTGCACGTTCTTGGACCACTTTTGTACCGTCTTTATCGTTGGGCCAGTTGACGAGGACCTTCGCGATAAAGGGTTGTGCGAAGGTGTATCCCATCTTGTCGAACTTCTTACCACCAACTTTGGGGTCGAAGTAACTGCCGCTGTTGATCTCCCAGAGCAACTTGGGACGGTATGGGTCTGTCACGTCCATCGCGACGTAACCACGTCCACCTGCGCGGAGGTTTGTGACCATGACAGTACGCCACTTCACCGTGGTAGCACCTTTGTAATCATAACGATACATCTGGATGTTTTTCACGACAGGTGTACCGTCCGCTGTGTAGACTTTTCCACCTTCGGGCATCGAACCATTGACTGCGTGACGAAGTTTGGAGACGACTGTTTTGGGAATGAATCCCCACAGCTCAACAAAGCTCGAAGTTTTCTGCGCGTTTCCGAGGAATGCGTGAATGATACCATCATTCGAACCGACGTATACAATCGTTGGTCTTTCACTGACTTTGGCAACTCCACCTGCGATGGGCTCATTCAACCACGCACGGAATGTCTCATCATTGATGTTGTTTGTCGGGGGAGGCACAGTTATTGGGTTCGAGTTGTAAATCGGTCCCAAGGGGTGATCTCTGAACACAGTGCCGCCTTGTGCACCGCGGATCATATTGACCATGAACTCGACTTCTTGTGTGCATTCAGAGCCTGTGCAATTCGTGATGTCCATCAACGTCCTCATTGAGGATGTTTTGAGTTGATTGTTGCCAGGAACAAACGCGTATCTTGTGGGGATACTTGCGCTTGCCCCTGTGGGGAGCGCGACTGAACCTGAGGGTGAAATTGTCATCAGGTTCAACGGACCGCTGTTTCGGTTATCATCTCCTGGAAGATACACGAAAAGGTTACGGTTGTCCTTTTGCTTGGCAAGCAGAGCACCAAATTCAACAGCTTCTTTCTCTGTTTGGAACTTAAGCTCGGTGCTACCGTTGAGATAACCAGTACCGATACGTGTGACGTAACCAACAGGCATCAAACACTGAAGTGCTTTTTTCTGGTTGGCAGCACACCATGATTTACAGTTGTTGATACACTGACCAACAGGTGTTGTCGCGCTCTGGACCCAAGGGTAATCGGTACACAAGTGTGTCGAGGACCATGTACAGATGTTATCGTTACAACAGCGACCACAGTAAAATCCCATCGCGGTTCCAGCAGGTTGAGCGTTGTTGTTACAAGACAGCGCCTTGCTTGAATCGTTGCGACAGACAGTCAACCACTGTGTCGCGTGGGAAGGCTGTGTGGGGTCTGTGTGTACAGGACATGTCCCTTGGTTACTGAATGAGGTCAGGTATGTGTACAGTCGAACGCCCGAGTTGTAATCGGTCGTGCCTTGTTGGACCGAGCGGCTGTGATTGGGTTTGGTGAAGGATTTAACACAGTTACATGTACCACCGGGGTTTCCTTCGTCGATCTGGCCGTTACAGTCATTGTCGAGACCATCACATTCTTCCGCAGTTGCGTTGTTGATGATGTCGATAAACGCGTCACGAAGACCTGCTGCGTTGTTGGCTGCGTAGTGCTTGAGGCAAGAACCTGTTTTGCAGGTTTTGATCTCTGTGCGGCCAGCTTGTGCGAGCGTATCGAGACAGGCTTTCTCAGAGGCTTGCAAGCTGTTACCAAAACCAACGATGTAGCTCTTGATCTTACGAATCTCGTTAATTCCAGGTGGTTTGTAGTTGTAAAGTTGGTCGACCTGGCTAGGTGAACGGCTCCACGCACAACCTTCGTTAGGCGCACCGTCTGTGATAAACAGGACGGCTGTTTTACGACGCTTGACCGGATCGTTTGTGTAGGTCGTGTTGATATGTGATCGAGCCGTTGAAAACGCTCTTTCGTAGTTTGTACCACCACCAGGACCAAATGCATCGAGCTTCGCGTTGAGTTCCCATGGATCTTTGAAGATTGGAGCCTTGATCGATGCGTTACTGTCGAACATTTCGAGACCAAAGCGGACTTTCCTGTCGAGGTAGTTGAGATCCTTGGTCCCACCAAAGTCTTTGAAGACGTCTTTTAGGGCGATGACAGCTGTATCCCAACGAGAGTACCGACATGTTTTGAAACCGAGGCTGCTGTTGTAATTACACTGGACAGTATGTCGCGTCCCCTGAACGCAGCTGCTCGTTCCGGCACAAGCAGCGAATGAGTCGACCATACCATAACCGGGCCCCATACTACAGGATTTGTCGAGGATGACGAGCAGGTTGGGAGGCTGACATTGTGCAGCGGTCGAGACGTCAGAGCATTTACCGCTCAAACAACGTGTTCTCGTACCACAGTTTCCTTTGAGACAATCCGCATCCGAAGAACATGTACTCGGACAAGAGGCGCTGTTTGCGCATCTGTTGATCGAGTTACAGATCTGTCCGTTTTGGCAATGTGCGTTGGTTGTACATTCGACACACAAGCCATCTGCACGACAGATAGAACGCCCAGCACCACATGTCGATCCTGTTGTTTGGTTGGATGCACACCACGAGTTTGTCACACAAGCCGAACAGCTTTGTTGGAACTCACATTTATTGCTGATACACTTCTTTCCGCCGCTACAATGGCTATCTGAAGTACACTCCACACAGTTGTAATCTTTACAGTGCGGTCTCTTGCTGCTGACGTAGTTTGTACAATAGACGTTGTTTGTCGAGTTGGTTGAAGGACACTCTCGACACTCAAAGTTGATACAAGAGCGCTTGTTTCCAGGGCAGTTATAACTTGTCGCGCTGCTTAGTGAAGTAAACGGACACTCACGGCAGAGTTTGTTGTAGCAGTAAGGCTTGGATGGGTCAGCGGCCTTACAAAACGAGTTCTGGTTGGTGCTGTTGCTCGCGTTACAGATTTTGGGGCAATTTCCGCTTGGGCAGACACATTTCCCACTGGTTTTGTCACATGAATACGTCGATGGACAATCTGCATCGGCCTGACATTGTACGCACTTATAGTTGAGACAATGTGGTGTATCTGGGTTAACAGCACTACACGTCGCGTTGTTTTTAGCGCTTGTGTATGGACACTCCCGGCAAGTACTTCCTGCACAGTACGGCTTGTCAGGGTTGTGAAGCAAGCAAACAGGGTTGGGGGAGGTGATTTTGTTGAAAGTAGAGCTACTACAGACACTCGTACAATTCGTCTGAACGTACATAATCTTGACGACAATTCGGTCTGTGCTACTACCCGAACACCAAGAACCAACAGACGCGCTGGCATCGACTCTGACGCTCACGGTTCCACCTGTGAAACCAGGGAGCACAAAACCTCGCGTGGAGTTGTTACCATATTGCAATGAAGTGTTGCACTGCCCACCTGTCGGGTTGTGTTGCCCGACGAGTGTGCTGTTGATGTAGATGTCAGCATACTCGGAGCTGTAATCAAAGTCACCATAAAGATCGATCACTGCGACAGCGGTGCGTCCAGACGTTGCAGGGAGTCCAGAAAAATAGAACGTGGTGTTTTGTCCGGCAGACGTGATCGTTTTGGTTTGCATAGGACTTACGTAATTCACACACTTTGCGCTCGCGATGGTAGGTGCGGAGAACACACCTATCGCGAAAAGCACTGCTCCACACAGGGAGGACCACCTTGTCATGGCCTTTCGAGTCGGGTTGGAGTGCATCGTCTCTTCCTTTCGTGTTGGGTACAAAGAACTCTTGTTATATATACAACCACATACCGCCATCAACGAAGCCCCAATATGGCTTCTTCGTAGCACGATCGCAAAGGGGAAAAAGCGCCCACACTTGCGCTCTCCGAAACTACTCGTCTCGTCCTTCCGTTAGGGTCACATGTGTGGGCAGAAAAACTGTGTAACTCGTGTAAACTGTATGCGTTAAACAATACCTCAAAGTTGTTTGTTTAAGGGTATACTTCTACCCTCATTTGAGAACACAACAGAAGTTTCAGAGTTACGATTATTTTTTATTTTTTTTTGACCACAGCGAAAAACCCTTCCATCATAGAAGGCTTAGAACGCAAGAAGTATGTGAAGTGATTCCCATCCCCGTCATCAGGAGATCTGGAGGGAGCATAACTCACCTCTCTTGGAGCAAGCAAACATCATGCCTCACTTCAAAAATATAAAACCTTTGCACTTCAAGCGCTTTATATAAAACTTACTCCAGACCGTGCAATCTTTGCATAGCGCTCACCTCTTCCAAAAAAGTCACCTTTTAACACCTCACCAAACGCAATCACATGACAACATACAAAGGGAAACCAACGCTATCACTCTCTGATGGCATCCACCCCCCAAAAAAATCAACACAATGTAAAAGCAAACATCATACCCAACATTGAACGTATGAAAAACATCGACAGCCAAACAACTTAATCCTTCAAAACGATTCACTATGAAATAATTGCATAGTGGTTTCGACACTTCACCTGCATTCTTTTCACAGCGACCACAAGCGCTTCAAAAGTACACACACTCCACGAGCGACAAACATCCCCACTTGTCAAATGAGTATGCCTCTAAAGCTGCTCCAAGAAAAAAATACGACCAAAAATAATAAATAAACGGAGCATTCGTAGATACAAAAAAACACAACATCATAACATCGAAAAATTCGTACATTCGATCACCACATACCACCAAACACTCGACCAAGAAAATGTCTTATGTGATGTGTCGAACAATCACCTACAAACATCAAAAACTGCTCTAGCGCATGTTTTACTTGCATACAAAACCCCCAACCCCTTTCTCTCAAGCCTTTCGAGAAAAAAGGGGGTTTTAGCCGACATATACGGGGGATACTTGAATGCTGATCCGGTGGACGTTGCACTTGTGTCTCCGCAAACTCCCCTGACTCCACGAATTCATCCCCTCCTTGCAGGCGGATGTTGCAGGCAACATCCTTATAAAGCCACTTTACTTTCGAGCTTGCAGTGGGTTTTTTGCGTCTTCACTTGCAATCATCCACCTCAACAAACTCTCCTCCCTGAGCCTTCGGCTCTTCCCTCCTCTCAAGCCTTTCGAGAGGAGGGACAAACCAGCCGATATATACGATGATTCAGTTCGGACACAAGGCCCGCCCCTACTGAGATCAAACCGATATACACGTATTTTTCGTTTGTATCGCGATATCTCGTTTGATATGCATCGCTCCCCTTGTCGACCAAAGCAAAGCGCTGGTCGAACAGGGGGAGCTGGACGACCGCAGGTCGGACTGAGGGGGTTCTTTTCACACGCACAAAATCCAAAGTCACGTTTATATGGTCTGATTGGTCCCCTTTCCTTCTCCGAAGGTCGGAGAGGAAGGGGGAAGGTCGAAGGCCAGGGGGATGGAGAGGTTTGTAGAAGGGGTGGTTGCAAAGTGAATGAAGCAAATGACAACCGCATATGTTGTCTGAGCAATCGAGCGTTGGGAGGATACTGCTTGCAGTATCTGTATTCCCGTGAGGGATTGTAGTGTCTATTCGGGTGCATTTTGCGAGAGCACAAGTGCAACTGCGCCTGGATCAGAAATCGAGTTTCCCCCGTGTATACGGTATAAAGCCTCCCCCTTCCTCTTCCAGAGGATGGAGAGGTTTGTTTGAAGGGAGAGTTGGTTCGTTGATATGAATTTGCGTATGCCTTGATCTCGATCAAACGTATGAAGGTGAGCTTGGGGCATGATATACTCACCAAAAATGATATCGCCCGGACGATGAAGTGTCGTCATCCCTATACGCAATATGAGTAAGGAGTCCGATCATGGTGAAAAAAGTAATCTTTGCAACCGATTTTTCAGAAGCATCTGTCGCAGCAATGGAGCAGGTGAAGTGGCTGAAAGAGAAGTCCCCTGAGACTGCCGTTGAGATCTTGCACGTGTTTAACTCTGCAGCGCTGCACATGCCCGCTCCCTATTACTTTATGGCAGAAGCCAACACATGGATCTCCGAGCACATCGAGAAGATTCGAGGAAAGGCTGGCGAAGCTCTTGAGAAAGCCAAAGAGGAATTTGGTGGTGACTGTACTGTGTGTCTTCGCGAGGGGAAACCTGAGCAAGAGATCGTCGAGTACGCAAAAGAGAGCGGCGCTGACATGATCGTGATGGGAACACATGGACTGACTGGACTCAATCGCTGGGTTCTCGGAAGTGTCGCTGAGTACGTTGTGCGTCACTCCTCTTGTGCTGTCTTGACTGTGCGCACTACAGAAAAAGACGCCTGAGCTTGAATCGACTTCTTGGTCTTTTGAATCCAAAAAAACACCTTGTTTTTGAGGTGCAAACAGAAGATCTGGGATGTTGGTGTACTTTGTCGGACCGGAAGAAGATCGGTGTGCGCCTCTTGAGAATCTTCCTGTGAGCGTAAGACTGTCGGTTGTGTGAATTGATTTGCACGTCACATACCCGCCTGTCAGGAATAACACCGGTGATGGCGTGAAGATTTCGATAAAATTTGCTCTTTTCTTTGCAGTTTTGCTTGTGTGCTCCATTCTCGCTGTAAGCGTGATTGGATATCAGTCGAGTGTTTCAGCGATTCAGCGTCTCAGTAAGCACGAGATGCAAAGCAAAATGTTGTTGGTGACCAACGAACTCGAAGGGCAAACAAGGCGACTCAAAGACAACATCGTACACCTCTCGTTGCAACTCAAAGAGAAATTACTTCCTTCCTCAACTGCTATTTCCACAAGACCTACCACAAGACCCTCTCCAATGCCTACACAGCGCTCTGTTCCAGGTATACGTGCGTTGTTGTTTTCTGCGCTTCCGTATCTGCGTGGTCGTGGACTCGCCCTGTTATCTAATGATGGGAAGCTCTTGTCGTCTGTCGGGGATATCTCGTTGTTGCAAACACATCGGCGTGACTGGAAGGCAAAAGTGTTTGCGCGTTTGCGTACGCAAGAACAGTCGTTGGTTGGCTCTTGGTGGGAAAAGAAAGAACAGAAGATTCGAGGAATCTGGGCTGTTCGTTTACGTGTCAAGGCAACACTGTACGCGCTTGTGTTGGTGTTTGATTGGAGCGATTGGCTGTGCTGTCATGGCGGAAAAAGTGTCGGTGGAGACGTTGTTTTTGGCGTGTATGCCACCAATGGATTGCACTTTTTGCACACCTCCAAGCGAAAAAAAATACGGCGGAGCCAT
>PCBK01000026.1 GCA_002731275.1 Deltaproteobacteria bacterium
TTGTACACCCAGGCATTTCCGCCTTTTCCGATCTTTTCCTCGACCTGATACACCTCTTGAAGAAGCTCACCTTCCAGCGCCGCATCATTTAACACTTCCACCATCTCTCACTCCACACCTACAACCATCATTTTTTCACGAACAACATCAGATTGCGCTTGCCACTACAACTCTTGAATGTCTTCCCTGCCACCTCATATGTTTTCCCCAACAAGAGACCAGTGCACCACATCCATCCTCTACGATCAACACTAAAGTCAGTGACCAGCTCTGAGTCAGGCCCCCCAAAGCGCTTGAGGAAGTACCACTTCCCATGGCGACTGAGTCGCCCAAGGAGCATATCAGAATGTCCATGTTTGTATGTTTTTTTCTTGAACCAACCTGCACTGTCACCATACCTCATGTGTGTGCTTTTCATCATGTAATAGCTTCCCCGTGCGACCTTCATCACCTCTGGCAGAATCGAAGCAGGTTTCGACCACATGTACTTCCCATCCTGCGAAAACCTCATAAACAAAGAGAAATACTTGGATTGGATCGGGATGTTGGCGTCCCTCAGCCGGTAGACAGGTGCGTTCTTGCGAAGTCGTGCGCGCAAAAAGACCAATGGGGAGAGCGTTTCGGAAGCGACCATCTTGATAGAGCTTGCACCGAGGACGTGAGGGAAGATCTTTGTCCACCGGACCTCCTTATCCTGACCACTCATCCGCAGCAAGAATCCGGCACGTTTGTATCCCAACACGCTCTCCATTTTGACTTTCTTGTTCCACTGGAACGAGCCTCGAAAGAAACCGGAGATATAGACATCCCCCCGAGGTGCCATCGAGAGGTAGTACACGACAGCACTGTTGCGCGTTTGTTTGAGGAAATGGTGCCAGATGTACTTTCCACGTCGATCGATCTTGAGCACAAACAAACCCCGACGAAACGAACTCTGAAGACTCTTGCTCCCCACAATCAAGCGCTTGTAAAAGCGTCCGATTAAGTAAGTATTCCCAGACCGATCGACCTTCATATCTCGCACGCGCGGCGCTGAAGTATCCTGGCGAATGGGGACAATCCACTTCAAACGCCCCCCTTTTGTCAGGTGGATCACCGTTGGATACGAACGGAGCGAGTTACTCCCAGTGATGATACGTCGACCTGTTTTGCGCAACGTGTTACCTGTCACATGAAGCCAAATGCCCCGAGCATTCACAAAAAATCCACTCTTACCACGTACAAAAGTTGTCTGCAACAACTGCCACACCCACAACACGCGACCACTCGAAGATAGCTTTGCAAACAATACCCCCTTTCTCTTCACGTAACGCTTCCCAGCAAATGTAACCGCTCCACGAAAAGAGATCGACAGATACACCGCGCCTCTACGATCGACAGATATCGCGTGCCCAACGTACGTGAGCGCGTCTGCGCAGTCTTTGTGATGTCCTATCGCCAACCAATTCTTCCCAAGGCGCATACGAACAAGGCCAGCAAATCGCCTCCCTGTGCGAGCTGACTGTTTTTTACGACGCTCCCTCACAACCTTTTTACGACGTCGTGCCCGGCGTATAAGAGTGCTTGTCTTTTTTGTAGGGAGCTGCTTTGTAATGACTGCTCTCTCTTTGACAGCGGGACGTCTTGGCACCCTTCGCTCGGAGAGACGTTTGCTTGGGGCAGGAGAGACCTTTTGGATCCCCTTTGTTGGTGTGTGCAGTTCTTTGCCTTTCGCAGGGCGACGTGAAGCCGGTTCAGTCGAAGAGTCGACACCCCACAACACAAACAACCCAGCACCCACAATCGCCAACACACCGACAAGCGCAAATATCCACAAGAGCCCCATCCCAAAAGAGACCTTTTTCGATGTCTTTGCAGGCTTCTCGGCATCCTCTTGTTCATCGAACTGCTCAAGATAACCCTGATAACCAGACATGTCAGGCATTTTCTTATCAACTGTCGTCGCCTTAAAATCCCCCGAAGGGAGCGCTTCCAGGAAGCTCATATGTGCGACATTCGCGTGCATCGCGAGGACGAGCGCGTCTTTCATGAGTGAGACGCTCTGAAAACGATAAGAAGGCTCTTTTTGTAAACATTGGAGTAAAAACTCCTGAAAACGTGCGGGTGCAGCGTGTGGGTAAGGGATGGGTTTCGAAAACACATCGACAAAGAGTTTTTGGATCTTTCCTTTATATGGAGGCTGCCCCGTCGCCCACTCGTACAAAATCACACCAAGCGAATACACATCAGCCCTGTGATCGATGTGTTTACTGTCCTTCAACTGCTCTGGAGACATATAACGTGGCGTCCCCATCATCGAGTTGGTGATCGTCCCTGTGTCATACCCCTCAAAGATCTTGGCGATCCCAAAGTCCGTGACTTTGGGGACGAGCACACCATCGACCTGGGTCAATAAGATGTTGGCAGGCTTGAGGTCTCTGTGTACGATTTGGTGGTCATGTGCGTACATCACAGCGTCCAACACGGGCAAAAACAACTGCGTCAACTGCTCGTTGTCAAAAGGCACCTCTCTCGCCCGCAAATACGAACGCAGATCGCCTCCATCACACCACTCCAGCGCAAACCCNGTCAGCCCTCTCTCCTCAAATACATCGAATACACGGACGATATGGGGATGTTGAATTTGGGATTGGATCTGTCCCTCTCGTAAAAAACGCTGTTTGACTTCAGTGTCTTGGGAGAAAATGTTGAAGAGCACTTTGATGGCGACGTGTTCTTCTGTCCGCAAATCGAGCGCTTTGTACACCCAGGCATTTCCGCCTTTTCCGATCTTTTCCTCGACCTGATACACCTCTTGAAGAAGCTCACCTTCCAGCGCCGCATCATTTAACACTTCCGCCATCTCTCACTCCAAACAACATGAAAAGATATAGGGTACATCTCCCTCCGTGGAGAACGTCGCAAACAAAGATGTTGACCAAAAACACCAGAAAAAGCAACCACTCAGCAACGCATAGGGTCGTCACCTTCAGATGAAATGGAGCCCAGCCCCGTCTACTGCAACCACAACAAGATGTTTTGCAAAAAATCGGAATAAAACCCAACAGGCGCTCGTTTTCCACCCACAACGACTGATGGCAATCAACACAAAGCGCTCAGATACCTGGAATGTCTTGTATCCAGAGCGTTCTTCATATGCCTTCAAAAAAAGAGTCAACAAAAATCCGAGTCAGCCGATAATCGAGAGGTCAGGGTCTGAGAACTCTGCGAAAGACTCGTACATATCCGCCGATGTTGGCGTTGTATACAACAAATATAGACAGGAGATTCACCATGGGTGTAGGTAAAGCAGGAGATTCCGGTTCATCGCGTTCAGCAGACTCTTCAAGAGATACAGGACGTTCGGAGAGTTCGCGTGATACCAGTCGCTCGGACAGCTCGAGTGGTGCCGATAAATCCTCAGATGTCTCGTCGTCGTCTTCGTCTTCGGTAGACACCTCGGTCGAGACGAGAGAGGCCGAAAAAGCGGAAGAAGCGCGCCAGGCGGAGAGAACCGAGCAAGCACGCGCTATCGAAGAAGCGACCCAAAAAGACTCATTCACAGCAGAGCCGAGCAAGGACATGATCGGCGGTCAGGTCGATGCCAAACCAGCAGAAGCCCCAGCCATCGATGCACCCACAGTCAAAGCGAGCGATTTGATCTCAGCACAACCCGCCCACGTCCCAGGCAAACCTGTGACAGAAGCCGCCCCTGTCGAGACAACATCTTTTGCTCCCCGCGCAGGTGAAGTTGTCACAGGTCAACCCGATCTCAGCCTCGAAGCCGCACCAGCACCCGCTGAAGCCTCTGTTTTCGATGCTCCCTCCAAAGACATCTCCCTCCCAGGCGACGTCGCAGCCGCTCCACATGTTGGCGATACAACTGTCGCAGCCGCCCAAGATGGAACAGTCTCTGTCCGCGCTGATATCAAACGAGAGGGCAACCTCGTCGAAGGTAGTGTCCAAAATGGAACGTTTGAAGGAAGCATTTCGGTCGGTCCATTCGAAGGCGCACAAGTCACCATCACAAAAGGCCCCGAGAACCCACAAGGTGTCTCCCGCGTAACCGTCGCAATCCAAGGAGAGACAGGCGTCCAGCTCGATGCAGAAGCATCAGTAAGAGGAACAGGAGTAGACGTCACAGCACAGGAAGGTCTACGCGGAAACATCAGCTACAGCATGGACATGCCCGCCGGTGAGATCGACGCGATCATGGAAGGAAAACGCGACCTCCCCACCCCATTCAATCCAGAAACAATGCCCGTAGGCAGCAGCATGACTATCCGTGGAGAGCAATTCTCCAACAGAGAAATCGGTGTCTCATACAAAGGCGTCGAGATCTCTGCGGGACTCAAGACAGCGACAGGACACGCGGTGCAATTTGAACGTCTTGACGAAAGTCGTATGCGCGCCACAGCAGGACCATTCGACCGCTCAACACAAGAGATGAGCGTCGGGTTCAGCAAAGCAGGCATCGAAGTCAAAGCGGGCGCGTCACGCCAGCTCCTCGGAACATCTGCACAATCCCAAGAGTTCGATATCACCTCAACAGCAGGTCGTACCTCCTACGATAACTTCGTAAGCAGCGGAAAATTTGATCCAGCAGCTCCTGGCACAGGGAACTACCAATCGATCCGCGCGATCTCCGACACACGTGAGATCGGTGCACAACTCAGCGCAGCAGGACTCGTCGGCTTTGAAGCCAAGGTCGGTGATGGCGCGACATTAATCGAGCGCACAACAGCCGCTGGTGTCGATTACAAATACTCAGCCAACTGGGGACGCCCCACTGGTGATCTGAGCTATACTGAAAGTGGACTCGGCGCACAGTTCGATAGACAGTGGCAAGGAACACCTGTGGAAGTGACCTGGAGTCGCACCGATCAAGGTGTCCAGCTCGGTGAGATCAGTCTTCCTGTCAATGAGCAAACAGCTCGCGCGCTCTCCTCCAGCAGAGAGATCCGCGAAGCGATGCGACGCGCACAAGAGCAGGGGCTCACTATCGCGCAAGATCGCTACACCATGAGCATCGACGCACAAGGTATCCGCGACATCCAGGCAGGTATCATCTCCACACAGCGCGCAAGAGCTGCACAAGGAAACCCCTANTACTCACAAGGTCTTCGTGATATGGCTGCTGACGCGACCATCACCGACGCAGAGTGGCAAGCAGCTGTCGCACGTGAGCTTCCAGCAGCGTACGACCCCTCCAGAAGCCTCCCCAACTTCACTCCGCTCGAATCCGCAATGTTCCGCGCACAAAATGAGCTCGATCTCGCACGTGTCATGGCCGACCGTCACATGCTCGGTACAGCACAAGAGAGCCTTTACTCTGCAATGCAACGAGTCGCAGCCAACTACGATCCACTGCGCAACAGCGCAGGCATCAGCTTCGCCCCCGTGACAGTCCCCACACGATAAGCTTCCTCCTCTTCTCTCCCCCTACCCTCCGATATGTTTATAGCGAAACAACGCCTCACGCCACCACGGGATCTGACTCTCCAAAGTCCGACGTATCACGTATAAATTCGAATACGCATACGGTACCTCACGCATATGTTGAAAGACCGGTGCATCCAAAGCTGGCAGCGCTTCATCCAGCTCCCTCCGGAAAGAGGGTGTGTCCTGCTCATCCAGGCTGTACAGATTAAACACTGGCGTTACCGAATCGAGCGTCATGCCACGCTTCGCGAGGTGGCGGAAAAAGTGGGCCATTCCGTTTCGATATAACTCCATCTGAAGCGGACAAAAAGAGAGGTATATCCGCGCCGCAGGATTGTTGTTCAGAAAACAAATCGCCTTGTCCAAAAACATCAGACATTCATAGCGATCCCACGGAGGGTCCAGCAAAACAGCGTCAAATGACGCCGCAAGCGCTTCAGGGATCAATCCCTTCACCAGATCGATCTTGTGACAATGTACAGAAGGCACACGCGCCTTTACATGTGCAAGAATCCGATCGTCGATGTCCAACACGTGCACTTCGCCTTCTTCTCCTTCGAAGTGAGGCGCCAACAACACACTTCCGAGGTCATCGTCCCCCAAAAAGAATACGCGACTGTGTGCTGGATCATGGGATTGCAACAACACCTCTGTCCGCCTCTGTGTCGAATCGGGCGTGCAATACAATTGATCGAACTCAGGGCCAACGGCGCCAGGACGCCCCGCGAGCCTATCTATCGTCTCCTCTGAAGCCTCGTGAATGGGGTAAGGTTGATTCCAATCCATCTCAAACAGAGCGCGCGTCGTCTCTGTGAAGTACCTCGCGTAGCTCTTCTGATACTTGTTCAGGTCGGACTGTCCATCAACAAAAGACAACTCTCGCTCGATCTGACGGAAGAGCTGATCGCGCAATTGTACGTAGACCTGCTTCGGGACCTCAGGCCACTCAAGAGGGAGCGGTGTTCCTATCAGCTCGAAGAGGTCCTTCAAGTATCGACGAATACGATCACGTGGGTTTGTCACGACGTGTGCGCTCATGCTCTCTGGCTCCAACGTGGAAGAGTGATATGGGAAGGTCTCTCAGGATCGTGAAAGATCTTTCTGTGTGTTGGGACAAAACTCGTCGCGTGAGGGAGCGGCTCATCCGTGCCAAAGTTACGTACAAAGCGAGGATGTGCACCACCTGCGATCTGAACGCGAAGTCGATGCCCCTTCTGAAAGACGTGGCCCATCGGAGAGAGCGTCAACGTGATGCGATATATCCCTTCCTCATCGGGTTGTTGTGTCTTGGGACAGATCCGCACCACACCATCGCTCACATTCACAGAGCGTCCCTTGGTGTCGACATCGCAGAGGCGCACAAAGACATCGAAGTAATCACCTGAAACACGCGTGTAAATCGTCGCCTCAGCGTGCCCCAACAGACGACAATCTTCGGACAACGTTTCACCTGTAAAGACCAACACATCTGAACGCGACTCGAACACTTTTTGGTCTCTATACCCGGCATCCTGCGCAAGACTCGGACCACCGATCATCGGCGTCGGCTCCTGAGGATCATACACAAAGTCCGAAGGCTCACTCTCTTTCGGGAGCGCTCGATGCAAGCCACCTTCTGGCTGAAGGTACATCGTCAACAGATCATCTTCAGCAGGAAAGACAGGTGCTTCGGCCCACTTATTGTTTCCGGTCAGGTAAACGCGCACACGGTGTGTCTCCGCAGGGTCCGCAACAAACCCTCCGGCGTCTTCGATCACCTTCTTCATCCAGGGAATCCCAGCCTGCGCTGTGTAGTAATACGTCTGTAAATCTGTATGCACCCACGGACCAACATGAAGTGAGACGGGCGTCTGTGTCTCTTTCAAACGTAGATAGTCCCTGATCTGTAGGGGCAAGAAGACATCCTGCCACCCTGCGACCATCAACACGGGGACATCGACATGTTCAAGGGTTGGGAAGAACTCAAGCGTCTCCCACCAATCGTCTTCGGGGGGATGATGGTGCAACCAATCCTGGAAGAAAGACACCTCTTGTTTGATGGCCTTTTGATCGGTAAGTGTCAGTGGGATCGTATACATCGCCTTTTGCAGTTTCTTATCGATCTTGCGAATGATATTCCAAGCCCCTCGCGTCGCAGAAAACTTTCCATCGGCGTTGGTCGCAGCCCAATGAAGGGCATCGTGCAGCAAAAAGCACCCTCCAGGATACGCAAAGTCCCTGACAGAGCACGTCGCAAAACCACAGACAACAGCTTGAAGACGATCACCAAGTTCCGCAGCGATCGACCAGTTGGCATATCCTGTATAACTCACACCGTACGCAATCAGCTGGCCATTGAACCACGGTTGACCTTCGATCCAATCGACCGTTTCAAGTCCATCACTGCGCTCATGGTGAAAGGGATCGAAGCGCCCTTCTGCATCGTGGGTTCCTCTTGTGCTCTGTAAAACCACCTGGAACCCACGCCGGGCAAAGGGATACGCGAAGAGATAACGAAACAAACCTCGGCGACCATAGGGGGTGCGGATCATCAACGTTGGCCACGAAGTGCGGCCGTCGAGAGGATAAAAACGATCGCTCTTCAAGTACACCCCATCAGACATCTTCAAGGGGATNTCCGCTTCCACACCGATTCGATGGACAGAGTGACGTGACAACTCCATCCACCGCTCAAACAAAGGACTCCAAACAGTCATCGGCTCCCTTTCTCTTGACCTGGATGATACACAGCCTCAGCCTCCTTTAGCAGGACGCCCCTATCGCGATGGATGGTCTTGAAGGTCATCTTCACAAAAGGTTTGACTTGGTCAGCGTAGTGCTTCGAATACATCCTGTTTACATTTCCATATTGGTGACGTGATTGAGAGCGCACACCGTTCTTTGTGAATGAAGCGATCAAGATATACGAATCCCCCTGTCTTCCGACAAACTTGTTCCCGACACGGCGTGTATGCACGGCACGCAGGACATCATATCCACCACTCACAGCCCGATCCACCGCGCCGCGACGGATACGCTGGATCCGACCAAGAGGCACGAGTTTTCCGTAATGTTTACGCATAAATCGCACAGCTTGGCGGAACGCATCGAGCGCCCCCTTTGCCTTGGGACCACCAAACAGCCCGGCCTTTTTGTGGGCGTAATGTGTCAACAAGAACAAAGCCCCTGCGCGACTGTTCATCGTCATACGTCGATCCCAACGACGATAGAGAGACAATGCCATCTTCTCTAAACGCTTTTTGGGACGAAAGGACCGCAACACAGGGGCAATGTATGCCTTATACACAGGTCCACTGCTCGCATACTGGAGGTCAAACTTCATCCTCAGAAAGTCCTTCATCGAGAGCTTTCGACGACCAGCGAGCCATTGCAATGAACGTGTCGAGCGATTGTTGTTCTTTTGCTCGATCCCTGTTTCTTTTTGGAAGGCTGAGGGGAGCGGGTTTCCTTTGCCAGCCGTCGCATGAAAAGGCGTCGCGTTGCAATTTTGCACAAAGCCAGATGGAGGATTATGCACGGCCGGTAAGGCGTCCCAAGGGACGTACTGTTTCCAGATCAGAGAGGATTGGTCGCCGGGCAGGATGTGTTTGTAATTGAGCCCCTGTTTGCGCTTGGGCAACAGAGAATTGTAGACGTAAAAGACGTTATCTTTGTCCGCATACACAATATTGAACATCGGAATGGCGTGTGTTCGCATCGCCTGTTTCCAGCTCTCAAAATCGGTCGCCTTGTTCATCTTGTACCACTGCTCAACGGAGAAGATCGCCTTGTCAATCCCAGCATAACGGATGGCGTAGTAGCCGTGTTTTGTTTTGAGGACAGGTCCATGTTCACTGTAAAAAACATCCATCCCAAAAGGAAATGTGAACAACCCTGTGTCGATCTGGATGTCGGCTTTTTTGTGGGAGAGCTTCTTCCACTGTCCATCCAATTGGTACATCAACGGCTGTGTGGGGTGCATCTTCAGCTTGTATACGTCAATGAGGTCGGGCTTGTTGACGGTCATCGCCCACCCAAGATGTGCGTTATGTCCATGTAATATCACCGGCGCGCCGGGAAAAAGCCCANCAACAGCGTCCCAACCTTCTTCTGAATGGACGTGCGCTTCGTACCATGTCACAGGACCTTCCCAGGGCTGGTGTGAGTTGACATTGAGACGCGTGATGCCATCCCGAAAGCGCGCTCGATGGACAGCGTGAGCATTGGACGCGGT
The DNA here is from genome assembly GCA_002731275.1 of Deltaproteobacteria bacterium. Taxonomy (GTDB): domain Bacteria; phylum Myxococcota_C; class UBA6777; order UBA6777; family UBA6777; genus UBA6777. The sequence continues at coordinate 9,635 of PCBK01000026.1, forward strand.
GCTTGCAAACATCGAACGCGCCTGCGCAAGCTGTCTCGCTTGGGTCGGAGCGAGTGAGGCCGAGAAGACTGGCTGACCGACCTTTTTTTGCGTCGCATTCCGCAACGCAACCAGGACTTTTGGCAGGTTAAACATCAACGGCACTTTGTGTACAAAGCCCATCGCGATATGTTTTCCGGAGATCGGAAACAATCGCCCATCAGCTTCGTGGGGATGACGTGCGACGTAGTAATTGACCCCCTGCGCGTATCCTTCGAGGAGCGCGCGGGTCTTTGGGGAGAGCTTTGGATAGAGGGCATCGACCTGTTCACGCACACGCACCAGTGATGTATAAAAATCATTCCCAATGGCCTTTGTGTTGAGCATCAAGAGACTCAGTCGCCCCGTCGACGCAGCGAGGACGAGTTGGATGATTTTAAAATCGTCCTCAGCGTGCGCATAGGCGAGCCCAAAGGCAGCGTCCGCATCGGACTTCCCAAAGACGTGGGGGACCCCCCACTTGTCACGAATGATCTGTACGCGCTGTGCCTGCGCGAGCATCTTCTTTGTCATGGACGGTACGCCCGGCAAGATCAACTTCTGGCGTATGACATACCACCCAACCAATAACACGACCAACACGACGAATGCGTGCGCAATCCTTTTTAACGACATGTCTTTTCCTCAGATTCGGTGCTTGGTGTTTTGGGAGTTAAGACGTTTTGGGAGAATCTTCCTTGGAGACGGGATAGGCAGGAGGTGGGACCTCAAAGTCCCCCATCTCAGCGACCATCTCAGCCAGTTTTTGTGCGGTCACATCTTCAGGCGCGATCGCTTCGCCAATCTCAAGCTCGATGTTGGAGCGAAAACGCGTAAAGGGTTTGGACATCGCCTTTCCATAGTAACGACTGAAAAAGCTCCCCCACATCCCCTTGAGCGTCATGGGAATGACAGGAACGGGTGTGCGCTTGATGATCTTCTCGATCCCAGGACGAAATGGCTGCAACTTCCCATCCGTCGTCACACCACCTTCAGGGAAAATACAGACGATATGTCCCTTCTCAAGCTCCTCAGCGACGCGATCAAACGCCTTATTCATCAACGCCTCGTCATCTGAACGCGGCGCGATCGGGATCACCTTCGCGTCCCTGAAGAACCAACCCATCAGCGGTGCCTCAAAGAATTTATACCACATCAAAAACCGCGGCGTTCTCTTGCTCGCGCTCGCCACAAACATGAAGTCAAAAAAGCTCGGATGGTTGCAGACAAACACTGCGGCCCCTTCTTTTGGAATATTCTCCACGCCGACGACGTTGTAGCGATACATCACGCTCGTCACCATCCACACCAAAAAGCGCCATAAGAACGCAGCGTTGACCTTGTAAATGTAAAACGCGACGGCGATGTTCATCGCGGCGAGGACGAGATATTGTGTGGTGATTGTGAGTCCCTGTGAGGTAAACACCATCACCAGTCCACCTGACGCCAACATAAAAAATGAGCTGATCACGTTGCTCGACGCGATCACCCGCGAGCGCTTGTCGTCGGGACTATGCATCTGCATCAAAGTGTACATGGGGACCGTGAAAAATCCCCCTGAGATCGCGATCATCAACAAGCTGACAGAGATAATGATGCCCTTTGGCGCGAGCACAAACGACAACAAACTCAAAGACTCCACACCAGGCGCACGGTACTTGGGAACACCCACGATGAACAAGACGAACAGGAAGACACTCATCCCCAGCGAGCCAAATGGGACGAGACCAATCTCAAGAGTCTGTCGGCTAGCTCGTTCACACATCAACGAGCCCACACCAATCCCCACACAAAACAACCCCGTCATGTATGTCAATCCGTATGGGTTGGTCCCAAAAATCACCTTGGCGTATGCAGGCAACAGCGCGAGCAACGCTGTCCCTACATACCAAAACCACGAGATCCCCAAGATGCTCAAAAAGACGGAGTTATTGAGCCGACTCAGCTTGAAGAGCTCGATGTTAGGTCTGATGGGATCGAGCTGCACTGAAAGATCAGGCGCTGTGGGAGGGCTCTTTTCGACAAACAGAGAGAGCACAAAGCCAAGAGAGGAGATGACCATCACCGCGACTGCGATCGCTGTTGGCCCATTCTCATTGCCAAACAATCCGACCAGCATCCCGCCCACAATGGTCCCGAGCAAAATCGAGAGGAACGTACCAAGCTCGATCAAGGCGTTGCCACCGACTAACTCATCATCGTCGAGGACATCCGGCAAAAAGCTGTACTTGGCCGGCCCGAAAAACGTCGACTGCAAACCCGTTAAAAACAACACACCGAGTAACAACGGGAAGTTCTTCGTCAACAATCCATACAAACCAATCGCCATGATCACGACCTCGGCGAACTTGACCCATCTGACGACTGTGGACTTTGAGTGTTTGTCGTTGACCTGCCCTGCGAGCGCTGAAAAGGCAACATACGGGAAGATAATGATGATCGTACTCGCCGCACCGAGTAACCCAATGTCCATGCCAAGAATCTTCAGCCCCACGACGGTCACATACGTGATCAACCCTTGTTTGAACACATTGTCATTGAATGCTGTCAGAAAGGAAACCCAAAAGAAAGGCCAAAAACGCCGCTGTACCAATAGATTTGCTTGAGACATATTGTTTCCTTGCGAGGATGATGCAGGTTGGACGTCTCGGACTCACTCCAACACCACAATGTGAACAGACCGACAAACACATTCGTCACCTAAGGAGCGCCTCAGTCGACCAGAGAATATGTTTCTTTTTTTGGCGCAGTATACACCGAATCCATCACGGACAGGAGATCTTTTGTTGGGGTGGGCCGCACATTGCCATTCGAGATGTGCTTTGGTATCCTCGCCCCAACTTGGAGAACCATAAAGGAGACCAGTATGAGTCGCGATCACAACAGTGGTACCGGCGGAGACGCCGATTTCTTTTCGACAGGAGGAGCGCTCCCTTCCGCCTCTTCTGCGGTGTCTCATGGCACCTTCCCCGCACACACTCGCCTCGCAGGACGGTATATCCTACAAAGTGTACTCGGTGCAGGCGGAATGGGCGAGGTCTACAAAGCAGAAGACACACTCCGTGAGGAGATCGTCGCGCTCAAAATCCTCCACCCACAACACGGAAACCAACCTGAGCTGCGTAGAAAGTTCCTACGAGAGCTGAAAGTCACAGAGCAGCTCAATCACCCCGGTATTATCCGTGTGCTCGGCATCGATCAAGACACTGAACACGACGTCCTCTGTATCGTGATGGAGCTGCTCGAAGGACAAAGTCTCGAAGACATCCTCAACGCGACGAGCACAGGGCTCCCACTCGAACAAGCGATGAACTATATCAAGTCGCTGTGTGAGATCCTCGACTACGCCCACGGTCAGGGCGTCATTCACAGAGATCTCAAGCCCTCGAATGTCATGGTCTTGCAAGATGACTCACTCAAGCTGCTCGACTTTGGTATCGCCCGAGCGATGCAATCACAAGAACATACACAAAACACATCGATGGGGTGGGGTACAGCTTACTATATGGCCCCCGAACAACTCGAATCCGACACCATCTCACCGCGTGCAGATATCTTCTCGCTTGGTGTGATGTCCTACAAAATCTTGATGGGCTCCTTACCTGTCGGTATCCCCAAAAAACCATCGCAGTATATCGATGCTGTCACGCCAGCCTTCGATCAAGCGCTCTTTCGCGCCATTGCACACGAACCTGAAGAGCGTTACGCGAGCGCTGGCGAACTCTACCGGGCACTACAAAACAGCATGGGCGCGAACACTCACCGCCACAGAAGCATCCCATCCCCTCCTCCACCACGCACCCCTATCCCTCCTACAATGTCACCTTCTCGCCCCATCCCTTCGCCACCACCTCCGAGCAAGCTGCCATCCGCGCTGCACAGCTACGTGGAAGTCGAAGGACCTCCCCCACGAATCCCAAGCTATGGGAACCAACACACAAAACAACCACCTTCATCTGCGTCGCCATCGTCATCCAAGACATCCAAGATCGTCGTTGTCCTTTCGTTAATGGCGTTTTTATTTATCGCGGGCGTCGGCAGTGTGCTCTTTATGACAGGCCAAAGCGTCGCGCCCAACAACCCTTACTCGATGTCCAAAAACGCATTCTTGAACCCCAAAAAATTCCAGAATGACTTGCAAAAGCGCATTCAAAAACGGGTACAAGATGCACAGAGACGACACCAACAAGCGTTGGGGAATTTTCGCAAACGATTCTTCAAGAAAGACATCTCCACGAGCTGGACAGATACCACCCAAAAAAGTCTCCAGATCATCGTCCAACGGGCCATCTTCCAGAAACTAGGGACATCCTCTTATATCAAGATCACCCTCCTGCTCAAAAACAAAGGCACACAACTCGTTCGACGTGCCAAAGGTGAGCTGCTGCTCTACGACAACAACAACATCCTCGTGCAGCGCATCAACCTCGACTTGCTCAGAAGGTTTGATACCCCACTTCGTCCCGGCGATAGCAAAAGTGTCTACAAATTTAAGCGCGCACCAAGGCACATCCATCGCGCGGTGATCAAAATTACACGTGCACGGACCAGCGCGATCCGCGGCAAATTCTCCCCCTCCAAGTCGATCCCACTTTACTGGGACACTGAACAACCCAGAAACATCCAAATACAAGTAAGAGAGCGCAAATACAAGCGCACTTACAACCGCTTTCTCAAATGGCGATATGTCAAAACCGTGTGGGAGATCGAAAACAAGAGCGTGACCTCTCTTAGCAAGCTCAAGTTGACCGTTCGTTACTACGATCGCAACGACGCAATCATCAAGACAGACGACTTCTACGCCCTCTCAAGTGAAGAGCTCCCAGCTGGCGAAGTCAAACTGTACCAACGTTCTGTTCGTGTCCCCAACAACTACCACCATTACAAACTCTTCGTCACAGAGGTCGATTGAGACCTCTCCCCTGCACCAGACTATCACCACGCGACATAAGGTTTGATGCTTATCCCACTTGTTCGATGTTTCGGATAAGACCCTCTTGTGTTCGTCTCATTTTCCGTATCCTTTTTTCCTTGCAACAGCCTAAAGGAAGGGTGATCTCTGTGGGGCTTTGTCATAGGGATACGATTCGTGTTAAGTTAGCCGCGTCAATCATATAAAGTTTGTGGGAACAGGAGTCCAAATTAACGATGTCCAAAGAAACCAAATCGCTTTCAAGTAAAAACTTTCTCATTGAACGCAATCGTTCGACCTTTGAAGGCTTTTTGAAACACATCAAAAGAAACGCCCGAATCTTCTTTGTGAGGGTCTGTTTATTGTTTGGTTTTTTGGGTGTCATGTACACACTCTCCTCGATGACTCCACAAGGAGACCTGTCCTTATACTTGATCCCCTTTATCCTGCTCGCGATCCCCTTTGCCCTGCTTTACTCACCGGATAGAGGATGGGGTCGTTGGCTCGCATGGCTCTTTGTCGCGGTCTTTTGGGGGATGGTGATATGGTGTGGGATCTGGTACTTCATCCACTATTCCTGGAATTATCGCTTTCGGTGGCTGTTTCTCGCGACGATCCTCGTCATTATGTTGACGTATATATCGTTTCGTCGCCGCCCCCAAAACGCACACGTCCTGACGCAAGATCTGCTGTTTTACGTCTGGCTTATCGGCCTGTGTATCGTCCTCGCGTTTTTGGGTGTCCTGATCTACCACATCATCTACCAAATCAAACCGGAAGCGAGCACATCGACCATATTGATGGGTTCGGCCTTTGTGTTCTTCCTGACGTTGACGATTATTAGGGTCTATTTGCTCGACAGTACGAGGTTTAACCAGGCCAACAGGGTCGACCAAATCAAGCCTGGAGAGTGGTTCTTGCTGCTCGAATGGTTTATCCCTCGCTCGACCTCCTTCATCGCCATCCTGTTTTTGTTGATCTTGTCGGAAGCCATGCTTTTCTCGACGATCTACAACGCGATTCATCCGCTCCCAGACACCCCCGCCCACTCGCTCAACGTCAAACCAACACCTTCCTCTTCGCCAGCTCGTATGACCCGTAAAGCGCCGGTCACATCCCCCCTCAATAAAATCCTCTCCAAGCGAAGAAAAGGGACACTCGCGCTCCATCAAACGTACCACCCGAGCCTGATGGAGTGGTTCTCATTTTCGATCAAACCCTACGTCTTCCCTAAAAATAACCTCGATCAAGAGGTACGTGCTCCCGAATGGTTTAAGTATCTCGGACGCATCTTGCTCGGTATCTTGTTTGCGATCCTCTTGACCCAGCAGCTCAACATCTGGAAGCAATTTTACGACCTCTTTCGGGCCATGCTTGGGTGTGTTTATCTCCAGACACGTAGGGGCAAATCTCCTGAGCTGACGAGACAAATCGAAGAGAACCTGGAGCGTATGCGCTCCCTGCTCAACAAACACGACCCCTTTTGGCGACAGCTCATCTTCACGTCGTGTACGATCAAGCCCTCTTCGTGGCTGCGGTGGATGCTCATCGTCGATCCTTCGGCGACCTTTTACGAGTTTTTAAGCCGCTTTGAGCACGCGATCGTCACCCACTGGGAGCGCACACTCTTCCTCGCAGGTGTGATCCTCGTGAGCATCTGCACACCCTTCGCCTTGTTGACCACTATCAACCTAAAGGTCTTCTTGCTCTCATTTACACCGGCATTGGTTGCTGCGCTTCTGATCTTCTTGATGCGTTACGCCTTTGGCATGCAACCACCCAAGATCTACAGCGTATGGATATGGTGGTTCTTGCTACTTCATATCATCTTCTCTCTCCTCCTGTTCTTCCTCTCGCTGATCAGCACACGAGAAGGTTTCTGGCAGATCCTGTTCTGGTACGGCTCTCTCTCAACAGTGCTTATCTTCCCGGTGCTCTATATCTTTGGAGGTGAGCGTTACAAAGCATACGAGCAGCCTGGACGTCGCAGCACCTTCTCCCCACAAGACAGCGATGTGCTCGTGCGCAAAATGATTTTGCGCGAGTTCTTTGCCATCGAGCACAGACAATGGCTCCTCAACGTCATCACATCACGTATTCACCCCGTCCGCAGTAGTGGTATCAAGCTGCGTTTGATCCTGCCCTCTCTGTCGATGGGAGCGCTCGAACAAATCAGAATCTGGGTGGAGTCATTAGGTGGCGTCGTCGAACGCACGCTCGCGTCTTTTGTGCGCTCACTGACGACTTGGTTGGTCTTACAATTGGTTGGCTTTGCGATCACTTTTGTGTGGCACCTGATCATGTTTCACAGACTCTTCCCCCCCGAGATCATGAGAGTCTATCAGGTGACACTCGTCGCCCTCATTACACCGAGCTTGTTGGGTCTACTCTTTGCGTTTGTGCTCAAATGGTACGCAGGTGGAAGTGCCCCTGAACGCAAGCAAAAACACTACTTTTTCGCGCTCTTTACAGTCTCTACGCTGGTCACCACGACTTTTTGGATGATCTTCAACGCTCCCTTCCCGATGTGGTGGGGGCTTCTTTATGCGTTCCTGGCCTTTGTTATGTCCTTTCCATGGATCGGTCTGGTATCTTTAATCAACCTCGTCGGCAAAGAAGAAGGTATCTTCCCCAACGCTTCGGAGAGCCAAACCAGACTCATCCCACATAGACCGAGATTTTTTGAACGCGTCGCAACGTGGCTCGAAAAAAGAGAGGAGAGTTTTCTCCGAAATGTCTACAAAGGTGCGGCAAACTGGCAACAAACAGAACCACAAATGCGCGAAGAGTTGATCAAAGGCTGTGCGACGATCCTCGAAGAGACACAAAAAGCGATCATCTCGGGAGAATGGTACGAAGAAGAGGAACACGCGCTCAACTCGATGTACCGATACTGGTTCCTCGACGATGAAGATGACTCCAAAGGGCAAGACGAGTTGGGTCGCAAGTGGTTGTCCCTTGTCGGTCAACTCCTCGACCCGCTGGTCGCTTTGCTGCAAGATATGGTCGTCACAGATCGCTTCAAAAATGTCGACGCTGCTCCTGATCTAGAGGTCACCCTCAAAACGACAGAGCGCATCCTGCAATTGTGCTCATTCTTCCAACAACCCGCAGCAGAAGAACATCGCGAACAACACCTGTTCGAAACCCTCGAAGATATCCACACCCTTATCGAAGAGGCGCTTCCTCTGTGGACAGAAGATGAACACACGAGTTATCGCTGTTGTGCATACAGAATACTCGCGCTGCTCGGGCAGTCGAGAGGCGCACAGATGCTCAAGGGAGCTTACAAGCGAGCAAACCAAGCGGAGCGATTGCTCATCCTCCCCGCGATCGCCCGTCACCCTGACGTCAATGGGTTTCTGGAGCAAGTACAAAACGAACAGCCAGAGGAATCCGCCCTCTACGTCGCGGCGACACAGGAATATCTCTGTGACAACCTCCCCACACCTGTTGCACATCAATACACCGAATACCTCAAGCTCAAAGAGCGCTACCACAAGCTCAAACAATCACTCGATCAGCCTCCCTCTCCTCCGGAGAAACAGACACCTCTTGAGCAAGTTCAACAGCTCGACGTCCTCATCGTCTCAAAGGAGAAGTGCAAACAAGAAGCTGCCTTCAAAGAGCTCACAGATGCGTACGCAGATCACATCGCCCATACCTACCAGTCGCTCTTTGCGTATATCTTCAGCACACTCAAAGATCTCGTCCCCCAACCATCGATCCAATCGCTGCAATGGGAACATCCAACGGACATCCAGGAGAGCATCGCGCACCTGGAGAGTTTGGAGCTGCCAGAGATCGCCCACACCTCACTTGAGCTGCTACAGGCCCTCTTCTCCTTTGAAAACGCCCGCAAACTCTTTTACCTGTGTGGCTTGCGCAACCGCCTGTCCATGTGTGAGGAGTTTTTGGAGAAGACCTTCTTTGTCCTGCTCGAACACATCGATGAGATCCCCCAACTCTACTGGCGGATGTCCTATAAAAAAGTCGTGCAGACAGGCTTCAAAGCCATCCCCACGACGACACTTCAGCAGTATTACGAGGTCATTTTACGTGGGACACACCCCACCTTCCAGACCATCGACAAAACGACAAATTACCCCAATCACATCCCACTCGGACGTGCGATCTACTTCAAACAATTGCCCCCTTCACCTGACTTCGATCACTACGCGAGTCTATGGTTTCTCAAGCTGTTACAGCAAGTGACCTTCTCGAAAGAGTTGTACAACGACACGACAGAGAACAAGTCACAGGACAAGCGCATCGCCCCTCCAGGCCATGAACGAATCCAACAGGTCAAAGAGCTGATCCATCGCTGGGGCAAAATGTTTGGACGCTATCCAGATGAATTACAACGCCCCCTCGCCGCCATGTACAACAAATGCTACATGCGACTGCAATTGCTGGAAGGGCTGGCTGATAGTGATTTTGAAGGCCTCGAAGGGAAAGGGGTTGTCGACTTTCAGACAACCTATCTCAAACTTCACACCTTCGTCGAAGGGCTGGAACGGCAACACCGTATGCGTATCCTCAACCTCCTCTACATCGGACTGTTGCCATCGACAGATTACTTATACTTACTCCAGGCTGAGAAGCACATACAAGGCGAGCTGCGGTGGTATCACCACATCAAATGTCAGGAAAAAACAGTCACCCTCATCGACCCTAAGACATCCGTTTGCTACAGTTAACAAACTTCAGCCTCAAAAGCGCCCCTGCACCATCCATCCACCTTGCACTCCCCCCTGTACAGAAGGCGCAACCCACGGCGCCATAGAGACGACATTCGTCTTCTTCTTTCCTCCTCGCAGGTGGCGAAAGATGCTCATCGAACCGATCACGATTGACGCGATTTGCAGCAACAAGAAAGAAGCGCTGGACCAAAGAATCCACTCAGGGCCCCCTGAGCTGGCCAAAAACTGCAACAAAACCAACCCCGAGACACCTCCCCCCACGACACCCATCGAGAGCATCGCCACGCCCCAGCCGAGTTGCCCGTCTCCCCAAAGATCACGAAGACAAAAGCCATTGCCCACGATCTCTATCGCAGCGTACACAAACGTCAAACCCACGATCAACTCTAATGGCGGAAAGTAAGCAACGTTCGCTTGTTGCAGTACACCTAACGCCTCAGATGAAGCGACCCCCAACGTCATCGCGCGCTTTGAGCGCTGCGCGATGCGAAGACTTGGCGACTTCAATAACACCATCTCAGCTGCGTTGACATCAGCCAAAAAGACACTCGCGTCGGCCTTTGGAGAGTACAAAGAACATAACATGACACATACAACGACAATATACCTACACAAAACAAACCTCCTCATACACACGGACTTTGTGGAAAAACCATTCGTTCGTATGCCTCGAAAAGCACGAAGTATACCAATTGTCTATGAGCGTCAGAAGAGGCGAAACGTCCAGAGAAACCCCACAATCATCTCTGTCTTTGGTAGAAAACTTCCCTCAAAAAAGTGCACCTTCCCTCAGATATCTGCGGTCTACTTGGCGAGAAACAAAAACGCGATACCAATCGCAGCGGGAACTGTCTGGATAAACAAAATTTTGATCTGCGCAGTCAGGGCACCATAGATACCGGCGACCGCCACACAGCCCAAAAAGAAGAGTTTCAATTGCCAAGCCATCGATGGATCTGTATGAACGAGCCCCCAGACAAGCCCAGCGACCAGAAAACCGTTGTACAAACCCTGGTTCTTGAGCATCTTTTGCATGCTCTCGTTGTCTTTGTCTTCTCTGCGAAACCCAAACACCTTCCTTGCGCGGTTCCACATAAACATCTCCAACACCACAATATACAGGTGCAACAGAGCAACGAAACCAACGACGATATTTGCTGCGATACTCATCTTCTCTCTCCTTGCGAAAACATTGTGATCAGATCATTGAAGCGCACCTTACCACACATCAAGGTCTCTTGAAAGATGAGAGAAAACCCCTTTTTACCGAATGTTCGCTAAAACGAAAGCTGAAACGAGAGACCTGCACCTGTCGGTGAAAATGTGGGCACAAGCATCATGTTCGTGACAGCGCTCGTCTTGGTCGTTTGTCCCGGCCATTTGACTTTGGGTCGTGTCCACAAATCGATGATCTCCCAGACACGTAGCGCCGCATAAAGCCCAAGACCAATCCACAAAAAGACCGACCACGTGTCAATAATCTGATCGAAGGTCGTATTGATACCTTCACCATCCCAGATCGCAATGGCCGTAATCCCCGCAGCCACAACAGGGATAGAGAGCGCAAGCAGCTCCGTCAATGTAAAGATCCACCCCATACTCCCATACTCTCCGACGATCGCATGACCAATCCCAAAACCAGCGACGCTCCCAATCGCACCACCCAACCAATACTTTCCAGGTGTGATCGTCAACGAACTCTTCTTTGTCCCCAACGCAGCCTTCTTTGGGACCGCTCCAACAAGCCTGACATTGCGCACGTCGACGTCTTGTGTCTGTGCCACAGGGATGGACTCAGAGAAGACCAAAGGAGCCGTTTTTGTATCTTGCGCGTGTGCGGAGTGAGCAGAACAACCCAAACAGATCGTGGCGAACACAATACACATATATGTCTCTCTCATGGCTCACTCCCCTACTGTCAAACGGAATCGAACATTCGCGGGTTTTTCGTCGTCGTGGGCACGGAATAAGTTACCTCTCGTCAGCTCCGTCAACTTCATCTGCGAAGGCAACATATCCCCGGAGAAGTTGATGACTTTGACACCTTCAAAGAACTCCTTGAGTCGTTTCTTCAGGATAGGATCGGTGATCTTCTCGACGCGCTGCATAAGATCTTCAGGAATCACGAGCGCGGCCCGGACTTTTGCCTTCACGCCTTGTGTCCAATACTCGACCTTGCGGCGCTTTGTCACGAGTGTGTGTACATGATGGAACGCAAATTGAAGCTCTTTTCCGTCGACCACCACAGCCTTTCCACCAGACATCAGCCGCAGAGTCGCAGGTGAACACACCATGTGAAAATTCACAAATGAGAAGGACACATCCCCCTCAACGCCCTCACGTCGCAATGTCCCTTGAAATGTCTTCCCTTCGGGGTTTGTGTAGCTTGCCTGTTCGTTCTCTGTCACAGTGTTGAGGAATGAGTCTGTGATCTTGTGGTCCGTTTTGCGAAAGGACCATTTGTCGGCAAAAATCGCCTTGTAAAAGTATCCGACCTGCCCATTCAGTTCCCCTTCCACACGAAGCTCTCGCGCCGCGTTCCCCTGACCATTTTGAATGATCGTAATCTTCTTGGTGATCTTCGCGCCAGTGGGTAGAGCAGGTTGCTTTCTCCACGGTGGCATAGGCAACTTACGGACGTGTGCAGGAGGCTTTTTGTTGACAAATGTGTAGGTCAACATGGGATTCTCACCAGAGATATCGAAGTCGTGCATCCTGGTAAACATCGACCCTTTCTCGTTGATCAAAAAAATCGTCGAGCCAGACACACTCATATTGATCGCCTTAAAGGTGCCACGTCGCGGTCCACAGGCCTGTCGGCTGAAGTCAGCAGGCAACCACCAGTCGTTGAAGTAGATCTTTTTTCCTTTTGTTCCAAGCATATAAAGATGAGCAACGCCAAATCCAATGTGATGACGTGTGCCGTTACCATCTTCATAGTATGTAAGGTCGGTGGAGTGGGAATCGGCGACATCCCAGATCACGCCCGCACCAAAAGGAGAGGTGAGTCCTGGACCATCGGATGCAGGCCATCCCCAGGCGTCTTTCCAGGAGAAGCCACCACCAATCCCATCGCGAATATTATCCCCGCGATAAAAGATCCCCTTGGCAGACAGCGCTTGTAGGTGAATCCCGTCGGCGGTGATGGAGACGAGTTTTTCGGGGGGACCAAAGCGCTTCAAATCACATCCCTCAGGAAGTCCAGTCTTCCCAAGTAGCTTCCACGTGGCGTCTTTTTTCTCGATGGGTTTGTACCAGATCCGCCCATCGCGGAGGATAAAATAGGTCGATTGATTGAATGTTTGTGTGCGTGTGCGAAAGTGAAGCTTTTCAGGTAAGTCAGTTGGGGTCGGAAGTTCGAGGGCTTTGACCTGTCCATATGGGCAACACCCCCCAGATAAGAATACCAGCGCCAATCCAACGAGAACAGTCGTGCTTTTTGACATCGATTGAAACTCCTTTGTGACCAAGTAAGGCCGTCGGATGGAAAAAAGCGAACACAAGAGGGCAGTGGGTGGGGCCTCAGGCAAGGCATGAGGAGAAGGCGTAGCATCGCTACGCCGACGACGAATAACAAAGCCTGTGGCTTCAGCAGCAACCTTCTGTGTTCGTCTCACTTTCCGTATTCTTTTTTCTATCCGACGGCCTAAAGAGAATAATACAACCTTCTCCTCTTCAAAGTCCGAGATCTTGCGCGGCGGATACATCCTGTAAGCCGACTACGCAATCAAGATCATCGCGGGCATATATTCCTACTTTTTCCACTGGCAATTATCACAGAAAAAACTCATGAAACCGAAAACAAGGCTACGAACCCAAATCCCTCTCGAAGACAAAACGCGACCACAAAATGATTGTGTCTCCTTCGAGAGGATCTCCCACACCTCCTTTCGCCCCACACAAAACAATCAAGGATGACATTTGCAATTCATGTTGACTCGACGAATGACACCAGCTTGGCTAACATACAGATACCCATCATTGCCCATGACC
>PCBK01000027.1 GCA_002731275.1 Deltaproteobacteria bacterium
ATCAGCCATTCTATCCAAGAAAACCGATAGGTTTTCAAGGAAGATCCAACGCTTTGCGTTGGTGAAAGGAAGATCCAACGCTTTGCGTTGGTGAAAGGAAGATCCAACGCTTTGCGTTGCTGTGTTATTCTCTTCTGTCTGCCTTGAGTTTACTCATTCTTGCTCTGACACCAAGCTCTGGGAACTTGATACTAAAGAAGTGTACGAGCATTGCGCTGTTGAGTACTGTCTGGACATGAAATACCCACGGGATGGATGTACTCAGAGGTTTGAGCGAGAGTAAGTTCTGTAGGCCAGGTATCAACACACTCAAAGGCAAGAGCGTCGCTTTGATGCTCTCCAACGCAGCCTGTTGAAAAGAGAGCTTGCCAAAGACATACAACGGTAGTACGAGCAAAGCCAACAGAACCATCCAAAACAGGATGCGAGCCGGAGCCGCGCCATGGTTGTAATAGTACTTCTGGAAGACGAGCTTGATGAACTTGCCAATATTGCCAAAGAGACCAAGAAGACCAGGCTTCGTGTTGTGGACATTTTGATACGCTGCACCTGCCTGAATGATCTGTTTGTCATCTGTTGCTGACCAATAACTTTGCTCTTCCAAAGCGAGCTGGGCGTAAAGGTCTGACTGAAGAGGGTGTTGGCGACGAACACTCCAAAGGTGATCGCCATATGCTCTCATCCTCTCATTCTTATGGCGGACAAGATAGGCAATCCCCTCAGGGATGCGACCTTCTTCCATACAAGCCGTACTCAACAGGACACAAAAGCGAGCTTGTTGCAGGTGCTTTTGTGTTTGTATCTCCCGCTTGGATGGATCGAGCTCATCCGAAACGTCGACATATCCAAATTGGATGACATCATCGACATGAGGAGGCAAAGACAATTGCGCCAAATCGGCTCTCGCAAAGGAGAGCGTGTATTTCCTTTGTTGGTTCTTTGCCGGCAACGTCGCTGTCTGTGATAGTAGATCCTTGAGATGAAGTGCTCGACTGAAGCTCGCATAGGAGAAGTCGAGATCCAAGGGCTTCTCCTCCTCGGAGACGTTCTCTGTACGCTGCCCAAGCGAGATATGTTGGAGGTAGACATCGTCGGAGAAAGAACTCCCACGGAAGGAGAGTCCACGCTTGAGCGTGACATCATGGATACGCAAGGACTTGCGAAACTGTGCATCTTCGAAGAGCCCTTTGCTGTTGATGTCTATATCTGTCAGCGCAACATCTCCGGAAAAATCACACGCGCGGAACAAACCATCCGTGTGGATCTGACACACCTCCTCCATCAAGAAGTCGCCCCAAAAGACCGCGTGCTGGAAAATCGGTGCGTACAACCGACAACTCGTCATCTCCAGATCTTCGAAGGTCGGCTTGGTGAGCAATTTTCCCAACTCGCTGTTCATGATATGTGTGAGAGACTGCTCAAAGTCTGCACCCTCCGAAGACGAAAGACGCGATGCGCCATCGTACACAGCACCAAATGTACACTCTCTCATACGAATGGACTTCATCTGTCCTGGCGTAAAGTGCTTTCGAATGCGACTCTGTACCCATCGCTTAGGAGCATGAAGCCCTGTCAACTCGATCGTCGTTTGTGATGCCAGCCACCCCTCGATGGTCTCCTGAAGGCTACTTTTTGTGGCTGTTGTCTCCGGGGAAGAGGCTTCTTCGAGAGAGGCTACATCGGACAGTTCTTCCTGTGATTCATCATGCTCATCTTCCGGTGTTGTTGGGGTCTTGTCTTGTACCTCTTCCTGGAACAGGGTCTCCGCTGGGGCGTCGATGATGAAAAAATCAGGGGGTGTGAGGTTGTTGGTCTCAGTGGCCAGTGCGTCATTATCAAAGACACGCTCCCACTGGATGTTTCCAAACAATTGCTCCCTGGAGCTTTTGTGATCTGCGCTCCATGTTGCCTTGTAAAGAGCACGTGCTCCGGCTCCATGCTCTGGACGTCCTGTGTACAACTCCGTAGCATTCGCCCGAAGCAGTCTGTGGTTGGCTGGAACATATGCGTAGAGTTGAAGACCATTGTCTTTGGGGAGTCTCCAGACGCGAAAGTGTTCGATCTCCACATCGTAAAAGGTTGAGTCCTCAACACGTGCGGCCCGCAGATCCATCTGGTTAAAAGAGGAGTGTACGATCCTCGTGTGCTGAAGAAAGGCTCCATCAAGACGACACAACGACAGCTTCTCGCTCTCCTCTGTGGCCTGACAATAGACCTGGTCCATGAACGGATGAAGGCTCTCTTTGCCGCTGATTTTGGTGTTCTGTAGATCGAGCATTTTCTCGACTGTGACGCGCTGCAGGTGGCTATTTTTGATGGTGCAGTTGGCGAGGATGAGGTCTTCGGAGACGTGCAGATCCTTGAAGTGACATTCTTCGAGAAGACAATCACGCAGGTTGAGCTGGATCGCGTCGACATGAGAGGGACGCCCCTGGAAGGAGACCCCCTGGAAGGTCGTCTCTTTTGCCATCAAGCTGCACGTGAACGGTCGTGTTTCTGCCTGTGGGTCTGAGGCCGCGAACTGGATGGTCATGTCGTGGATTTGCGCGCCGATCAAACGGGCTTTGGACTTGTTGAGCTGAAGGTGCAACATCGGGCGCTGGTTTTGTTGCTCAAAGACGGCGGCGAGGTCGGTCTCTTCTGGACCTCGTTGGATGCCTATTTCGACGTTCTTCAGGTCGAGGATATCTATCTCCGCGTGAAAGTGAGGGGCGACGAGGATCGCTCCACCAAACCACAGCCTGAGCGTTTTGTTGGCATAGCCTTCTGCGGGGAGGAACTGAAAGAGCGCTCTTTTTTGAAAGAATGTTCCTGAGCGATATTTTTTGTTGGTCACAGAGAAGTCGATTGAGGAGGCCATTTTGGTCCTGTGAAAGTCGACCTCTCCGTAAAACTTCGTGTTGCGGAAGTCGTGGACTTTTTGTCTCTGTCGTTCTTTTGGGATGATCTCGCCAAAGGTGGCCTCTGACCAGTTGACATTCCCATAGAAGATACACTCTGAAAAGTCAGCCAAGTCATGGAAGTTCGTCTTGGCAAACCAGGCTGCGTTGTGGAATGTCGTCGCCAGACGTTTGCCTTCCTCCAGCTTTTTGACGACCTTTCGTGTGTCAGGTGGCTCACCAAAGCGAGCGAGTCCGTGAAATGTCGTGTGTGTAAAGTCGGCCTTCTTGAGGAACGCAACATACTGTGAGGTCATGGCCCCTTTGACCTCCACCGAGGTGAAGTCGAACGTCCCACGAAACTCACACTCCTCCAAAGAGCACGTCTTGAGCGATGCCTCCGAAAAGGTGACCTCCTGCTCGAAGACACACTTTTTGATGTTGAGGCTACAGGAATACACCTTCTCTTTTTTGGTCGCGTCTTTGTTTGTTGTCGATGTGAGCCCTTGTGTGGAGCTTCCAAAGATCGAGTCGAGGGCTGGAGATGATGTCTGGAGCTCACCAAAAGGCGCTGGCGTCTCGATGTTTGCAAAAGGCGTGAGTGGAGGAATCTCGCCGACATTGGCTGTGGTTGTCTCTGTTGGCTCTGTTTCTGGAAGGGCAGTGGTCTGTTCTTGTGTGTCTTCGGTGGCTGTTGTGGTCTTGGGTGGTGCGGTGCGGTTGAGCTGGCTCAGGTCTACGGTGTCGGAAAAGTGGGTCTTTGCGAAGGAGCAACCATGAGCGATTTTGACACCTTTACCAACAAACTCCCCTAATACACGACATTCATCGAGATAGAATCCCTTCTCGAAGATCGTGTATTGTGCGCTCTGTCTTTCCTTGTTACCTATATTCAGGTCGCCTTGGAAGGTGACGTTGTAAAATTTGCATTGTGCGGAGAAGACAGCTCTTGAGAAGTCCAACTCTTTAAACGTCGTGTTGGCCGTCGTAAAGTTCTTTTTGATATCCGTCTGGTTGAGCGAGAAGGTCGCGGCAAATGTGTTGTGATGGAGTTCTACAAACCCAAGTTCGTTGTTTTCGAGGAGGACGTCTTTTTTGAACGTCGAGTGTTCGATCTTGGTCGTGATTGGCTGACTCACTTCATCTGCTTTCGAGTTGAGGCGAGAGGCCTGAAAGAGCGAGTGAAAGGTACACTCTTCGATAAAGAGCGCTCTCCCAATGCTCACAGCCTGCCCGACGACCTCGCCTACAAGCTCACAGTTTCTCAACATCAAATTCTTCTTGAACGTGGTGAATTGGCTGCGTTCACCTTTTTTGTTCCCAATATTTAGCTCTCCATCGATCTTGCAATCTTCGAACAGACAAGACTCTTGGAGGATCGATTGTCCAAAGTCGATGTCGTTGAGCCTGCAATTTCTGAAGGTACATTCTCCACGTAATGTTCCTTTGGATTTTGGGATGATGGAGGTATGTTGATGAAAGGTACATTCTTCCCACAGCCATCCAGATTGTAGGTGGCGTGGGTTGTCATGTTCGGTATATTGGAGCTTAAAGTCCCCATGAAACGTGCAATTTGTAAAGGAGACCTGTCCTATCGCCTGAAATCGGTTGAGCTGTAGGGATTGTCTGAAGGTACAATCTTGAAAGGTGAGCTGTGTGAAGGAGATGTTATAGAATTGCAAGTCATCGACAAATTCGCAATCTTGAAAGATCGTTTTGCCATCTATGTGCTTTGTGGCACCTGGTTTTCCCACACGCTCAGGGCTCTTGAAGGTCTGGTGTTTGATTGTGTCTTGAGTAGACAGCGTCTCTAATGTGAGCGTTGTGGACGAAGAGGTGAGTGTGTTTTCTTCCATATATGAACTCCCAACAAGGCGAGCTATTCTTTACGAGATCGATGTCTTCGTGAAAGAATAGTCAACAAGAAAAATGTGTACTTAAGGCTATTTCAAGCAAAAAAGCTTTACAGCCTGAAGCTATCAGCTCCTAATATGGATATGCATGATAACAGCATTTTTCTTGTTGCCAACCCCCTAGACCGTCAGATGAAAAAAAGGAAACGGAAAATGAGACGAAGACAGGAGGTTGTTGCTGAAACCGCAAGCGTCGTGATTCGTCGTCGGCGTAGCGATGCTATGCCTTCTCCTTGTGCCTTGCTTGAGGCTCCATCTACTGCCCTCTTGTCTTCGCTTTTTTCCATCCGACGGCCCTCTCTTTAGAATAGGTGAGGGCGGAGGGAGTTTGGTTTGCTTTTTTCGCGAGAGTACCCCTTACGACGCGAAAAAGACATACAACATCGAGGTCGGACACAAGACCCGACCCTACGGGGGAAAACAACATCATGCTCATGCGCTTACTTCGCAAGAGGACTACTAAGGGGTATTTTGTTGCATATGGCGTTCGATGAAGTTGAGGATGGAGTTGTACCAGACCGCGATATTTCTCGGTTTATTGATCCAGTGGTTCTCATCAGGGAACACCAACAACTCTGAGCGTACACCGTGATATTGTAGGCCTTCAAACAGCGCGAGGGCCTCACCGATTGGGACTCTGTAATCTTTTTCACCGTGTATCAACAACACAGGTGCTCTCCATGCCTCCAGCTTGTGGCGTGCAAAGTAGCGCTCTGCTTCTTCATCCGAGCGATAGATGGGGTCGTGGAAAAAGCGATTCCAAAATGCCGGATAATCTGTCGCCACAAACGTCGCTGCCGAATATAAACCGGCGTGGGAGATCAACGCTCGAAAACGCTCTCCTGTCTTCACGCCCAGCCAATTCACCATATATCCACCAAAGGAACCACCCATCGCGACCATCTGGTGTTCATCTAATTCTTGATGTCTCTCCAACACATCATCCACGACAGATAACACATCCTCGTAACATTGTGCGCCCCATTGGTTCCCCCAGATCCCCTCAATATACTCTTGACCAAAACCAATCGAACCTCTCGGATTCGGCAACACCACGGTGAACCCCTGCGCGACAAAAGGCATTGGGTTCCAACGCCAATGCCACCAATTTCCCCAATGGGAGATCGGACCACCATGAATGAAAAACAACACAGGACGACTCCCCGCTGGAGCTGATGACGCACCTTCAGGTGAGACCACAAAGTATTGTACCTCCGCATCATCTGTGCTCTTTACTGTGTAGTTCTTGCAGGACACACTGGCCGGATAAAAGCCCTCAAAGGTCTCTGTGGGCCGCAATGTCTGTGAAGGAGCCTCTGAGCCAACACCTTCTACAATGCACGCTGTTGGGGGTTGTTGGAGTGTATGGAATACACTCCACATCACATCGCCCTGGAGCGTGACATTTTCGTATGTTCCATCTTGTGGGGTCAAACGTGTGCGTGTCCCGGTCTCGATGTCCACGCGAAAACACCACGTCGAGGTCTGTAAACGTGTCTTGATATGAAGGGCCTGTCCATCTTCGGCCCATTCGAGACCTTCGGGCCAACAATCCCAGTCTTCTGCGAGCGCAACAGGTGCGTTCTGTGTCAGGTCAAAGAGCGCCAGATGTGGTTTGCCGCAGATTTTTTCGACGCGGGTCTTTTGGATCGCTGCGAGTGTTGTCCCATCTGGCGAAAATCGAACGCTGCTGTAAGTTGTCCGTGGCAAGGAACCGACATGAGAGACGTTGCCTGTAGAGATGTCGATGATGTCGAGGACATGGTCGTCTTCTCTATCCATACCGACCTGATTGTGTGTGATGACGACCTTCGTCCCGTCTGCGGAGAGATGCCATTGTCCTTCTCTGTGGGCACGATCTGCGTTTGGTGTGAGGTCGCGTCTTCCATCTTTGTCGTGGACAATGATGTGAGGGGCTTGTGGTGGCAGCCAGTGATCCCAATGTCTGACGTTCATTTGTGTGTAATGTAGTGAGGAGGGACCATTCTTCTTGCGGTCCTCGAAGACACTGCGTTGATCCTCATGTATGACATCTGGCAGTACGGGTGTCTCGACGACCATGACATCTGCATGTTTCGCACATTGATAGCTGTTGACACCGAGTGGTTCGTCAGTCAGAGGCGTTGGTGTTGTGTTGTCAGACCAAAGGAAGACCTGAAAATAATCGGAGGGAGCGGGTTCATCGTCTGTATTTTTGGGGGGATTGTGTTCTTTGTCGGTGGTGGGGCGATTGCTGAGAAAGACAAGTGATTGATCGTACCGAAAGGAAGGTGCTCTACAACTGTATGAGAGGTCTGTCAGAGGAGCAGGAGAGAGGGAGGGGTCACGTTCGATTCGCCAGAGTTGTGGGATAAATTTCGCGCCATCTTCATCGATGGATGCGATGGTGGCGGCAGCCCACGTCCCACAGGGTGCAGGTACGATCTCTTGTACGCGACCGATGGCGAGTAATTGGGAAACATCAAACATTGTGTCTGTAGACATCGATTCAATCCTTTGTCCAGTTCAAGGGAAATCTCTCCCAACAGCTCCACGCCGAAGGCGTCAACGGGAGGGGAAGGCAAACGAAGTGCGCCAGGGGATGCCCACGCATCCCCGTTAGCCAGGGCAAGCGAAGCGCGCCAGCAGTAGGGGCAAGTGGCAACTTGCCCAAAAAAGCGCCAGCAGGGGCAAGCGAAGCGCGGCAGCAGGGGCAAGTGGCAACTTGCCCAAAAAAGCCAGGGCAATCAAAAAGGCCGTTGGTTATTGTAGGACGTCACCCCAGCCTGTTTCGAGGTGAAGGCTGGTGTGGTGGTATTCACCGGGGAGGTCGACACGTTGGTTGCGCCATTCGACGAGCATGGCGTGTGTCATTCTGTGTAAGGGGTCGAGCAGCTCAAGCAGATCTTTGAGGAACGAAGGTCTCATGGGTGTGGGTCCAATGGTGATATCTTGGTAGACCTCTTCGAGTTGTGAGAAGGGTTTGGTTTCGTGTTGCATGTGGGGCCATGAGGATTGAGCGCCCCAGAGTCCTTCGCAATGGGATGTGAGTCGGGGTGCACAGAGGCCTTGTATCTGTTCGAGGTCGGTGATGGGCACGAGTTGACATAGAGCGCGCCAGAAGCTGGCATATCGTTCTGTGGGGTTCTCAGCGCCGAGAGCTTTGCGATACCAGTGGAGCGCACGCAAAAAGAATGGAGCGTGTTCATCGAGCTGTTTGGCTTCTCGGAAGGCTTGTTGCCACTCTGCTTGTTCGATCATTCTCTTTGTGACATTGCTGCCGCGTGCGAATGGTCTGGGTTCAGCGCGGCTCAATTGCATGTAGACGTTGGTATAGAAGGACATGACGTCGAGCAGGCGATCGAGATAGACGGTCGCGGCTTGTTGAGCAAAGTAACCTGTATCTGCGGCGACTTTGAGTGATATATGGGCGCCGTGAGGGGAGTTTTTCAGGTCGAAGCTTTGGAAAAAAGGGGCATCTTGTGTGGTGGGTTCTGGGCAGTCGAGTGAGTAGCGACCCTGGATCGCAAAAGGACCATAGGCAAAGAGGTCAAAGCTCCACGCTGCTTGCTGTTCTTCTTCCACGTCTTCTCTCCTTTGAAAAGACCTCTCTTTGTGTAACAGATAGAGGGGTCGTGTGAGTGGAGCGGGTCTTTTATTGTGAGGTCGCTCCTGCCATCGGGAGAGAGTGTAAGGTGCTTTGGCTTGTGTTTCAAGAGGAGGGAGGGGAAGAGGAGGTGGAGGTCTCCATCCAGGTCCCTGAGCGTGGCAATTTGTTCCATTTGGTCTTGGAACCAGCGAGCGCACGTGCTCCAATCACCAGGAAGATGTATCCAAAAAATCCCATGTAGAAGAAGCGCTGTGTCACAAAGTGCCTTAGTTCTCCCATGTCCTCTCGATCGAAGTGATATCCACAAACAGAGCACACGAGATCTGGCAAAAATAACGTCGAGACAAAGAGCAGTCCGGTGATGCTGAACGCAAAGCACAGTGTCACGATGTGGTAGATGAAGATCGGGAGAAAGATGAGGATCGCGGTGTTCAAGAAGAGCAGGTTGGGAAAACCAAACCACCGAAAGGCAGGCATTGGTGTGTGATACCACGCGAGACGATGTTTCCATAAACACTGAAAACAGCCTGTGATCCAGCGGACGCGCTGCTTGAAGAGATCGTACGTTTTTTCCGGGGCTTCGGTCCAGGCGATGGCGCGCTCTTCGTAGTAAAGTTTGTGTCCTTTTGTGAGCAAACACAGTGTGATATCGGCGTCTTCTGTGACTGTATCGCTGGAAAATCCTCCCACATCTTGAAGAGCTGCGCGTCTGTAACCGCTCGCGGCACCTGGGAGGGTTGTAATGCAGTGGAACAGCGATTGGGCGCGGCGTTCGATGTTAATGCTCGTGATGTACTCGATGCTTTGCCATAACGTCAGGGCGTTGTGTCTGTTGCCGAGCTTGATGTTACAGGCGACGGCTGAGATAGAAGGATCGTCGAAGGCTTCGGCGATGTAAAAGAGCGCGTGTTGATCGAGGAGTGTGTCTGCGTCCATCGTGATGACGATGTCGGAGGTTGATTGTGCGATCCCTGCGTTGAGTGCTTCGGATTTTCCGCCGTTTTGTGGCATGATGATAGGGTGAATATGTGGGTATGTGTCGCCATACTCACGGAGGATGTGTGCGGTTTGGTCTGTGGAGCCATCGTCTATCGCAAAGACTTCGAGCTGTGGGTACGCTGGAGTGATGAAGGTGTCGAGGGTGTGGGCGATGACGTCTTGTTCGTTGTAGGCAGGGATGAGGATGGATATCTTGGGCCAATCAGCGCGAGTATGAGCGATATTCTGAAGGGTTGGCTTGCGATGGCGGCGGATGTGGAGACCAGCAAAGAGTAAGAGCGCCAACCAACGTAGCCAGCAGACCAACAACAATATGAAGAAGAACCAGGCCCAAAACACGAATCTCTCTCCTCTATGGAATGTTCGACTGTTGGAACGTACTAACAGTCGAAGTGGGGAACATTGCGGGCCGACGATAAGGGCGTTTTTTTCGGAAGTCAAGGCAAAAAGTTTCTGCACGCTGTGTTCATTTTTGTGTATCCTATCGACTCCATACACAACAGATGTACATTGACTCTCCACACATACAAAGAGGATGGTTATGAGTTACAAGTTACTGCCAGCGGAAGCTGGACGAGGTGATGGACAGGTTGTTCTACAGTATTCACGTGTGATGTTGTTCTTATTTACGGCGATCTTTGGGCTGATCGGTGCGCCTCTCGCGTTCTTCGGCTTGCTCGCTGTGATTGCTACACCTTCGACGACTTCTTTTGCGTTGTTTGGTTTTGGTCTTGCGTTTTTCAGCGCTTCTTTGATGATCTTTCGCCTTGGTCAGGCACCTGAACGGTTGATTTTTGACAACGAACGTGGGTGGCTCTGCATTGAGGAGAAGAAGGGGCGCAAGATCCAACGCGCCTATCTACCTTACAGCGATATTGACCTGCTCTCAATGCGTGAACATACGACGAGCTCTGACGGTAGCAAGAGTACGTCTTACATTGTGTACTTTGTGAAGAATGACGGCGCGATGTGGGATCTCTATTCGAGTAACTTCTCTTCCAAGGCGGAGGCTTTTCTAGAGGAGTTTGAGCGGCGCGTTGATTTTTCGCGTGAGACAGATTTTGTCGACGCTTCCCCTCCTGAAGGTGTGTTCGAGATTGTTGAAGGTGGTGAGAGGACTCTCATCCGTTGGAAGCCTCCTCACGAGGTGTTTAAGACGATTGTTGGACTGTCCTTTGTGGGAGGGTTTGCGTGTATGTTTGTGGGGTTCCTTTGGGGGGAGATCTCAACGACTGTGGGGGTGGTTGTTGCGAGCATCTTTGGGCTGCTCATGTTGGCGATGCTCTACAACTTGTTTTCGGTCCTTGGGGCCAAGAAAGTCATCGAGGTGAATCGGGATACCCTTCGTATGTATCAGGAGGGAGGTCTCTTCAAGAAGAAGTCCTACGAGCTCCCACTCAAAGATTTGCAGGCTATCTGCTTTGACTTTGATCAGAGTAGACATGAGGGAGTGATTCAACTTCTTCGCGCTGAGGATATCGATTTGCGTGAACGTATGAAGGTCGGGGCGATCTCGCTCGATGATATCTGGCAGCTTGCCAAGTTAAACTCTGCGGAGCGCCGCATTGAGACTGGGAATCTCACGATTGGAGAGAAGCTCTATCTCGAACAGCTCCTCGAAGACTTGATCTTTGAGCACGCGGGTCACGAGGTGGAATGATTTGCGGTGGGGTTGGGTTATGGTGTAGAGCAACACGATTGACTCTGTGCTGCTCTTTCTAGAGAGTCGGAGTTGGGCTCTAACACTCATATCCCTAGGAGGTCACTATGGGGTTTCGTCTACTTTCGCAAGAGGCACATCCAACACAAGTCGTTTTGAAGTACCAGGATTGGCAAATGCTCATACTCCGTGCTGTGATGGCTTTGATTGGTTCTGTTATCTCGGTGGTTGGGGGGATCAGTGTACAGCAAGAGTTCCAGCTGTCGAATGTCTTGATCTTGGGTTTTGGTGTCTCACTCATCGGTCTTGCGTGTGTGCTCAACTGGTTTGTGAATGTCCCCGACAAGTTGGTTTTTGACAACGAGCGTGGGTGGCTTTGTATTGAGGAGAAGAAGGGGCGAGCGACGCAACGTGCTTATCTGCCCTATACCGACATTCTGACCTTTCGGATGGAACGCTATGTTGGGACATCGGGAGATTCGTCTACGCCTTGGTTTATCGTCTTTTTGGTGAAACAAGACGGGGCATTTTGGGAGTTGTACACGAGTCGCTCCGAGGAAACATCCAGAGAGGTCTTTGTGTACCTCCAAGAGCACGTCGATCTCTCTAAAGAACCGGATTTTGTGGATGCTTCACCTCCCCAGGATGTCTTTGAGGTGCTCGAAGAACCCCATCGCACGCTGGTGACGTGGAAGGCTCCAGCAGCGTTGAGCAAGTATCTCTTTGCGTTCTTTATACTCCTCGCGTTAAGCTCGGTGGTCTCGGGGATTGTGTTGTATGGTGGGATGCCTCTCTTTCTTGGTGGTGGGTTGGCTGCGTTTTTGGGGATGCTTTGGCTGTTGATTGGATACAGCTTTTTCGCCAATCTCAGCGCGAAGATGATGGTAGAGGTGCGAAAGAAGGAGCTTGAGGTTCGACAAGAAGGGGGGATTACACACAAACAACCTTTTACACTGCCACTCTTTAAGCTCAAGGCTCTTTGTTTCGACGTGAGTTCAGAACAACAAGAGGCGGCATTACAATGCTTGACAGAGCAAGATATCAGAGAGCGAGAGGAGATGAAGGAAGGGACCATTTCTTTCGATGAAGTGTGGGCCAGTATTGTGTTCAACGATTCAACACACTCCATTGAGACGGGGCGTTTGACCATTGGGGAGCGTTTGTATCTTGAGCAACTTCTCGAAGATGTGATCTTTGAGCGAGCCAACCGCGACGTTGCATGAAGAGATACGAAATATTTCCCCAAAAGAACTCGCACAGACGTCATACTCTATAATGTGATTTGCTCATTTGGGAGATCCTGATGTTTCGAGTGTATATGTTTGTGATGTTGTTCTTTTTTGTCCTGACAGGTGTTGTGTGGGCAGATACCCCACGAATCACCTCTGTCCCTCGTTCGCCCCTCGTCCTCTACGAAGACCAACAGTACTCCACACCTATCCAAGTGCAAGATATACGTGGTGACCAACCTGTCATCAAGCTGACCAGAAGCTCTAAGGGCATGATTATGACGAAGACGATCCTCGTCCATTGCCAGAATCCAGATGGTCGCTGTGTGTACCAATCGAGCTTCTTTTGGACCCCGCAGAACGACGCGATGACCTCTCTCTATGATCCCACTCGTGAAGTCGCGCGTCACTTCGTCTACTTCGAAGTCTCCAATGTCCACGGCGAGAAAGTGACGGGTTCCTTCCTGATCGAGGTGCGGAATGTCAACGATCCTCCCAAACTTGTCGGTGAACCTGGGAAGGAAGCTCGTGTTGGGGTGCTATACGCCTATCTTCCGTCAGCCTCCGATCCTGACCCTACAAACGATACGCTCTCTTTTTCTTTAAAGAGCGGTCCAAAAGGGGCAAGTGTCAACGCCAAGACCGGACGGCTTGAGTGGTATCCGACAAAAGCTGACGTTGGGCGACACACCTTCGAATTGATCGTCACAGATGGACGAGCTGGTGTGGATTCACAGACCTTCACAGTGAACGTCGTTGAAGATCCTGACGCACCGAATGTCGTGATCCAGACAAATGAAAAGGGGGATCCGGGCGAGTGGATTTTAGACGCGACCAAGAGCACAGACCCAAACCAAAGCCCGCTGACGTATAAGTGGGATATCATCGAAGGACCAGAGACACCCAAGGTCGAGTTTGCGACCTCCGACAAAGCTCGTGTGATCTTGCGCAAGGAAGGCAAATATCGCGTCCGTTTGACCGTCAAAAATAGTTTTGGTCGTGAGGCCTCTGTCGTCCGACAGCTCGAAGTGAATCAGCTACCACCTGTCGCACATGTGCAAAAAAGTCTCGTCGTGTACCTTGGTGAAAAAGCGACGCTCTCAGGTCTACAAAGCCGTGATGGTAACACTGGCGCAGAGGGGCTGACGTACACTTGGACGCAGGTCAAAGGCCCATCGGTCTCTCTTGGGGATAAGGACTCTGCGACGCCGTATTTTACGGCAAGTGAGACGGGTCTTCATGTCTTCTCTCTCGTCGTCTCTGACGGGAACAGTCAGAGCGCTGCGGTGGAGGCGGAGGTGCTTGTGTTGCAAAGGGTTGGGGATGCGCAGCCTCCGGTTGCGTCCGTTTATGCGAGTGAGATGGCGTATCTCGACGAAGCCTGGAGCTTAGATGGTTCACGAAGTCACTCTCTCGTTGGAGACAAGCTCCAGTACCAATGGTCTCTGGTACAAGGTCCGGAACAGGATCGTTGGCGTCCAAAGGACCAGGCTACAGTCTCTTTCCTGCCTAAAAAAGTTGGATATTATACATTTCGTTTGCGTGTAAAAGACTCCATGGGGTTGTCTGCATCTGCCTACCATCACGTGCTCGTTTTAAAGAGGGGGCAGAGCGCGCCTGTCGCTGTCGTCAGTCATGCTTATGTGCGGACGGATCAGTCTTTTACATTGGATGCTTCACAGTCCACTGGGGTCGGGAATGTTCCGCTCACATACACATGGACACAGTTAGAGGGTTGGCCTGTCCGTTTGCAGAACGCTGACACTGCAAAGCCTTCCTTTTTTGTGTTGGGAAAGGGAACCTATCGTTTCCAACTAACTGTACGTCAGGGAGAGCTTGTGAGTGAGCCTGTAGTCGCGACCATACACGTTAACCCTGCAGGGAATCTTCCACCACAAGCTCGTGTGGGGGCAGACATCCCGCCTGCGGAGAGTGTGTCTGCTGGTTCTCGTGTCCAGCTCGATGGAAAGGGTTCTCTGGATCCCGACAAAGACACATTGACTTATCACTGGCGTCAACTCTCTGGACCACCTGTGCGGCTTGACGATGAAGGGAGCGCGACGCCTTCCTTTTTGCCGTACACTTATGGTGTCGTGACGTTTGGTTTGGTTGTCTCTGACGGGAAGACATCTTCAATGAGAGAGGAACGTGTTCGTGTGGCGATCCATACAAAAGACAATCATCTTCCAGTCGCTGATGCTGGAGAAGATAGGGTCGTTTTCTCCGGAGGGGAGATTGAGTTGGATGGTAGCGCTTCTCGTGACAAAGACGGCCACACACTGACGTATCACTGGCGTCAAATCGAGCCTCCTCTGACCGAGGAGCGTGTGGACTTGCGTGTCGATGGTGCCAAGGCTACTTTTTTGCTTTCGCCGAATAGCTCAGCACCTCGGTATGTTTTTGGTCTTGTTGTCGATGATGGTTTTGCGTCTTCGTTTGAGGACACAGTGACTTTGACTGTGAAAGGGGTCAACGAAAAGCCGACCGCAAAGATCGTGGCTCTGGAGGAGGCAAGTGTCGGTGACACTGTGTTGTTTGACGCCTCAAAATCGTCTGATATCAATCAACAACGTCTCACTTACAAGTGGAGTGTGTCTCCATCTGTCTCTGGCAACAAGGAGTTTGGCTACACCGACAAGATCTTTTCCTTCATTCCACAACAAGCAGGCACGTACACCGTATCATTACAAGTGTCTGATGGGAGTCTCTCGGATACAACGACACACAGCATCACCATCGTACAAAAGAACCAGGACGCTCCTATTGGTTGTGGGTGTTCATCGGCCTCTGACAAGGGAGAGGATGGGTGGTTCTTTTTGGGGTTGTGTGTGTGTCTTTGGGGGGTATGGCTGCTCAAGAAAAAAATCTGAGACGACGTGCCTCAAAAAATTGATACTCTCCCCACAAATCTGAGCCTTCGGGGGTGGGGTTTTTTGTGGTTTTTTCTCCTTTGGTGGTCCTTCATTTTTTCTACTCACCTGTAATCATAATTGTTTTGTTTTTGTGTGTTGTGCGTGGCATGGCATTTGCTTTTAGAGCGGGCCAATGACGAAACAAAATGTTGGGAGTATGTCGAGATGAAAAAGAACGTAAGAATTGTTTTTGGTTTGATGTTGTTATCTGTTGTATTTTTGACGATGAGTGCCTTCCATGGGGGTTGTGGTGGTCCTGAGATTCCAGTGACGCCTTACCCTGAGCAGGGTTGTTATTCCAATGATGATTGTAGCGCTGGCTACGTCTGTGATTTGGGACAAACTTCTGAACCTGGTGTCCCACCCAAACCTGCACCTGTGATGCCCCAAGAAGACCGTGGCAGTGACGATGGAGACATCGCGACCCGTAAGCAAAATTGTATGGCCCCTGAACCTCCGGGGCGTTGTATTGCCAAACAAGCCGGTTGTAAGAGCGATAACGACTGTCGAGGTGGTCAGATCTGTGTGAAGCCTGCCGTTCGATGTGCGCCCATCAACTTCCCTGCTGGTGCTGATGAACCTTCTGTGCAAGGACAGACCTCTCGATGTGGCGGTGTACCAGTGACAGGTACCTGTCAGGATGCTCCCAAGCCTCCTAAGCCTCCCAAAACATCTTGTCGAAGTGACAAAGATTGCGCTGGAAATTGGACCTGTCAATTTGACACTGCACCAACACCCATGCCCGTAGATGTCGACTCCACAGATGATAATGATGGAGATGATGAGCCTCGTATGACGTCTTCTGGGAGTGATGTTGAGCCTGGAATGACACCCGCAGGTCGCCCCGGCGCTCGCAAAGACAGAAGAGTCCGCAAAGGACGCAAGCATCGTAAACGCCGTCGTCGTATGAAGCGCCGCAAGCGTCGCCCCCGTGTTGGTGTCTGTCAGCCTCCTGCGAAGCGTCATTGTCAGAGCGCTCGTGACTGCAAAAGTGGTGAGACTTGTTTGATGACAGACAGCATGCCTTCAACGACTTGTGAGACTGACGGAGATAACCCGCACTGTAAAGAACCAGCACCTGCTCCTGCTCCTGCGGTGGGTGTTTGTGTCCCAACAGGAAAACCCGAGCCAGGTCGTCGTTGTAAAACAGATAGTCAATGTTGGGATGGTGAATTCTGCTCCAAGCCCGACCTTGTATGTCCCCCCAATGCAAAGTGCAAAAATCCCGCTGACATCGAAGGTGTCTGCATGAGAAACCCCACTCCCACACCTCCCCCTGCGCCCTGCAAAGAGGTTGTGAAGGCTGATGGTACACGCTGTAGCGTCTGTGAAGATGGCGTCGCTTCCTGTAGCAATGCTGGGACAACCACAAACCCCTAAGGTCGCCGAACCTGACAACCTTGGGCTTTACGAAACCCTATCTTTCGAATTCCTACAAAAGGAATGGTGTTCTGAAAACGCGCACCCTTTGCTTTAACTGACCCCCTGGAGACTCTCCTGGGGGTTTTTTTTTGGGGGGACATCAACGAACCGTTACGTAGTTGTCTGTGACACATACTCACTCAATGTGACACATACTCTCTCAAAAAGATCGACTACGCCGAAGGCGTCAACGGGAGGGGAAGGCAAACGAAGTGCGCCTGGGGACCGCCTCCGGTCCCCGATAGTAAGGCAAGCGAAGCGCGGCAGCTGTATGGGCAAGCGAAGCGCGGCAGTTGTAAGGGCAAGTGGAAACTTGCCCAAAATGGGCAAGCGAAGCGCGGTAGTTGTATGGGCAAGCGAAGCGCGGCAGTTGTAAGGGCAAGTGGAAACTTGCCCAAAATGGGCAAGCGAAGCGCGGCAGTAGTAGTAGTAGTAGGGGCAAGTGGAAGCTTGCCCAAAAGTAGTAAGGGGCAAGTGGAAACTTGCCCAAAATGGGCAGCCCAAAAAAGGCAGTCTGTCAGAGGGGGGGTTTAGAGGTCGTTGGAGGATTGGATGATGTGGCCGACGAGGTTGTAGTCTTTGGCTTCTTCTGGTCCCATCCAGAAGTTGCGGTCAGTATCCTTGTCGATTTTTTCGAGGGGTTGGTTGGTTTGGTCGGCGAAGATTTGGTTGAGTCGTTTGCGCATCTTGATGATCTCTTGGGCTTCGATAGCGATATCGGAGGCCTGACCACGGACACCACCAAGGGGTTGGTGGAGCATGAAGCGTGTGTTGGGTAGACTGTAACGTTGTTCGACAGGAACAGAGACATAGATCAACGCGCCGGCGCTGGCAACCCAACCTGTACCGATGATTTTGACTTTGGGTTTGACGAAGCGGATCATATCGAAGATGGTGTCACCAGATTCGACGTGTCCCCCTTGGCTGTTGATGAAGATCTTGATGTCATCGTCGGAAGTGGCGGACAACAGGAGCAGTTGTTGTGTGACTCTGCGTGCGAGTGCCTGGTCGATACCACCGTAAATCAAGATGGTTCTGGTTTCGAGGAGTTTGCGATCCAGGTAGCCGCGTGAATTGTTTTCTGAAGATTCATCACCAAGTCGGTGCATCATCGGTCTCCTTATCTTTGTGTGCGTTCTGCCCGTCTTTTTTGGGGTTGAACGATTGTGGATCGATTGTGTGATCAAGATTTCGCTTGATGACATTCAAGGATAAGCATTCTTGGGGATTTCAGCAAACAAAACCTCTCATTCCTTTCTGGCAGAAGAGAGTATCTTCTCGAATTGCTCACGTAAAACGTCGAATTCATCTTTGCGCTCTTGGAGCAGTGGACCGAGCATGAAGTTCATCTCTCGGCTTGAGAGTTTACTGTACCCTTTGACTTTTAGTGCGCGAAAGGTGGCTCTTATGACCATCTGTGGTTGTGTGTTGACGAGCTGTGGATGGCATAACCATTCGATCAGAGCGGCATGATCCTCGACAATGTGCTCTTTGATCATCGCAGCGAGCTCGGGAAGGGTCTTCGGTGGGAGCTCCGAGATCCCCCACTCTTTGAGCTGTTTCTTGTGTTGTTCTTTGGTGAGGCGTTTGATCAGACTGTCGAGTGTGTGTTCCCGCATCTTCGTGGGGATGTGTGTGCTGGTACACAGGAAATACAAGAAGGGGATGCTGGTCGGTGTGCTCTTTAGCCTGATGATTTCGAGTTGGGGAGTTGTTGGATTCGCCAGAATGTTGAGGATTTCCTTGTCGCCTGCTTTGGTGGAGCTGAGATCGAGCCAACGCAGTTTGGAGAGGTTATGTGGTTTGGCGAGGTGTTTGATTGCGCCAACAGTGAGGGGGTTTGAACGCAAAGAGAGGCGCTCCAGATTGGTGAGGTAAGGGGAGTGAATGAGGGAGAGCAATCCATCCAATTTACAGCGGTTGTCGTAGAGGTAGAGTTCTTTGAGAGGGCTGAAGAAAGCGTGTTGTCCGAGGTATTGAATACATTGATCGTCTGACTCGTTGAAACGCAGCTCCAGTGTTTCGAGCTGTGTGACGCTCTCATTGCGTGCGAGCATTTTGAGGTCATCGAGTTGAATGAATGTGTTGTTGAGTGAGAGCTTTTTGAGGTTCGGCATGGAGAGACGCGAGAGCAGATCAATGTATGCTGTGACACCGGAATTTGTTCTTGAGAAGTCAATCTCTTCGATGTTTTCGAGGGTGATATCTTCATCTTTGAGCAGCGGAGCGGCCAGCCCGCGAAATCCATGATCGATGGAGAGCGTTTTGAGGGTGGGCGCGAAGCTCATGATCATGCCCTCAAAGTTTTCAGGGCTCGGAGGTCTTCCGGAGATGTCGATGTGTTCGAGGGGGGCGATCTCTTCGGATTTGACGAGCGCGCCGATTGTGTAGTCAGTATAGTGGTATCCACCAACTGCCAACGACTTCAGTCCTGGGATATTCCATGGGGGAGGCGTTTCTTTGGCGTGGTATTCGTGGGAGACGTAGTGGTAATTGATCTTGAGGTGTTCGAGCTGGGAGAACCACGTGGCGTCTTTGAGGCAGAGTCCCGTATTTTTTTTCGGGTGAAAGCCGAGGTGGAGGTGTTTGAGGGAGGTCAGATGCTTGGAGAGCAAGAAGGCCTGTAGCGCGTGTTTGCTGTTGTTGATCACATAACCCATGTAGAGAGTGTGGATGTTTTCTGTGAGGGGATTTTGGCAGAGATAGATACATTGCTCTTCGTCGAGTCTGTTGTGTCTATTGAGATCGAGGGCGTCGATGAGGGGGATCAGAAGGTGAAGGGTTCTCCTCTGATTTTGTCGTGGGTTGGGTTCTGTAAAGTAGTTGATTTGGCGACGATCGGAGGGGAATCGCAGTCCTGGAGGCCAGGACTGCAGGTGTCCCTTGACATAGGGCAAGAAGGAGGACTCTAGCGTGTCGGCATGAATCAGGTTGAGGGCGTCCCATATCTCACGCCACAGCGCTGTGGAAGGAGGTTGTGAGAGGAGGGCGCGTAGATCGGCGATCGTCGGGGATGGTTTCTTTGTCATGCCAGTGTGTTACACAACCTCTTTGATGGTGTCGACGACGGGAAGATCGTGTATGCGTTTGCCCGTCGCGTTGTGGGTGGCCGCGACCAACGCTGGCGTGATCACTGGTACGCCAGGTTCTCCGACGCCACCCATGTTGTTGGGGTCTCCGTTGATGATATGGACATCCACTTTGGGCATCTCATTCATCCGAAGGACAGGGTAATCGTGGTAATTGCTTTGTTTGACTGCGCCATCTTTGAGTGTGATCTTACCGTACAAACCTGCGGATAGACCAAAGGCAACAGAACCTTCCATTTGTGCTCTTACGGTCTCAGGGTTGACCGCGAAACCACAATCGATGGTGATGGTGCATCGATGGACTGTGACGTTGTCATCTTTGACGCTGACTTCCATGGCTGCGGCGACATGGCTGTTAAAGCTAAACTGCTCTGCGAAGCCCTTGCCGTGACCTTTGGGGAGTGGCTTGTCCCAGCCAAATTCTTTCTTGGTCTTCTCCATCACCGTGAGCATACGTTTGGTGTGCATCGGTTTGGCGAAGTCGGGCTTGATCACCCGTGGTTTTCCGTAGAGGGTCTTGCGATATTCGATGGGATCGATACCGGCTTTGTCTGCCAGCTCGTTGATAAAGCTGTTGACTGTGAAGCTGTGGAAGATATTGCAGACACTACGCAACCAGCCCACACGGACTGAAGCGTGTGTCTCACCTGTCTCACACAGCACGTTGTCGATGCGATAGGGCATGTTACTCCCTGCCATCGCGAACTCAAATGGTGTGGCTGCATCAAATCCTTCGAACATAACGGACACGAGACTTTTGAAGACGGATTGGTGATGCCACGAGATGGGGTAGCCTTTTTTGTCAAGTCCGGCGCTAAGGCGTTGGAAACTTTGCGAGTGATAGAAGCCATGTTTCGTATCGTCTTCGCGGGTCCATTGGAGTTTGACGGGCTTCTTGAGCTGTTTGGAGATGGCGACCGCTTCGAGGATGAAGTCGGGTTGTGATTTGCGCCCAAAGCCACCACCGAGGAATGTGACGTGAACGGTCACTTTTTTGACGTCCACACCGAGGTAAGAGGCGATGGTTTTTTGTACACGTTGTGGGTCCTGACAGGGGGCCCAGATCTCACAGGTTTTGTCCTGTTTGACGTGCGCAGTTGCGACGAGCGGCTCCATCTGTGCGTGGAGCAGGTAGGGCGTGTGGTATGCACGAGAGAAGACCTCTTCTGCCTGCTTTTCTGCGGCCTTTGCATCACCTTCGCGGCGCCAAGTTGCGGGGTCTTTGAGGGAGTGTTCGAGTTGGTTTTTGTAGTCCGGTGTGCTCTCTCGTTGCAGGCGGAAGTCATCCCACTTGACCTGCAAGGCGCGCTTGCCCTGGATCGCAGCCCAGGTGTTTTTGGCGATGACGACGACTGAATCATTGACGAGATGGTTGATCTTGTCACGTCTGAGGCGGATGACTTTCAGGACATTGGGAACTTTGAGGGCCGCTTTGTCATCGAAGCCCTTGAGTGTTGCTTTTGGGAGTGGGGCGCGAGCAGCGCAGGCATATACCATCCCAGGGATCTCGACATCAATTCCAAAGGGCGCGGCACCTTGGACAATGGCGCTCTGGTCGATACCTTTTTGAGGTTTTCCCAACAGCTTGAAGTCTTTTGAGGATTTTAGTGTTGGTTTCTCTGGGAGTGGAAGTGATGTGATGGCTTCGGCAAGTTCGCCGTATGGGATGCTCCCTTTGGTGCGGTGGAGGACCATCCCACGATTTGTCCTACATTCGGAGGCTGGGACGCGCCACTTTTCGGCTGCGGCTTCGATCAACAGCTCACGTGCAGCGGCCCCGACCTCTCGAAGTCTGGTAAAGAAGGACGTGATGCTGCGTGAACCATCTGTGTTCTGGTCACCGTACATCGCGTCACCATCGGCCTGGATGATGTCGACTTGATCGAGACCGACGTCGAGCTCTTCTGCGATCAACATTGGCATCGCGGTCCGCACACCTTGTCCCATCTCTGAGCGTGCACAGACAAGTTGGATGTTGCCCTTTGTGGGGATGACGAGGAAAGCTTTGGCTTTGATGGTGTTGTTGGCCATGAGCTGCATCATTTTGAACATGAGGGTGTAGCGGTAGGAGTATCCAACTCCCAAAACAGCCCCTGTCCCAGCGATCCCTGCGGCGCTCCAAAGGAGGAAGTTGCGGCGCTTCACTTTTTTGGGGGCGCTGTGCTCTTTGCCTTTGCTCTCTTCAGGGGTGGAGATGATCTTTTCTTCGATGGTTTCTTCTTGGTTTTTTGATTCAGACATGATCATTTCCCCCCTTTGTTCATCTTGTCAGCGGCTTGCAGGATAGCCTTTTCGATACGTTGGTAGGTCCCACAGCGACAGATGTTTCCGGCCATACCTTCACGGACTTCTTTGGCGGAGGGGGTGGCGTTGGCGTGCAGAAGACCTGCAGCGTTCATGATTTGACCGGGTTGACAGTATCCACACTGGGGAACATTTAGATCTTTCCAGGCTTGCTGAAGGGGGTGATCACCTTCTCTGGAGAGGCCTTCGATGGTCGTAATGTTTTTACCAACGGCCCACGAAACAGGCGTCACACACGAGCGAATGGCTTTGTTGTCCAGGAGAACAGTGCATGAGCCACATTGTCCCAGTCCACAACCGAACTTGGTCCCTTTCATGTGAAGAACGTCGCGGACGACCCAGAGGATTGGCATGTCTGGTGGTACATCCACTTCGTGGACTTGCCCATTGATGGTGATCTTTAGCATCGTTTTGATTCCCTGTGTGTTTGAGTCTTGCCTCTCCACCTGATGGGTCATCTTGTGTTGGCGGATGGCTCTGTCACGGATGACTTTGTCGTACCCTGTTCGTCCTTTTTTGGTCAAGGACATAGGCCAGGTGTCAAACAGAAAGCACGTATTGTCGGACTTGTTTGTCTTTTATCATGTCATCCTCATTTTGCGCAATGTGTCTAGCATGTGATCACCACCTGTCAAATGCAAGGACACCACATCTTTTGCTCGTGGTTGCAAGGAGACAACAACACACAAGTCGTTGTACGTCGGAGGAGAAGCCCTGGAAGGGGATATGATTTTTGTCGTTGCGGCGAGAGGAAAAGAGTGTTGCATTGTAAATGATTGCGCGGCGGCTTGGGGCTTTGTATCTTAGTGTGTGTGAGGCTGCTTGTTGGCAGTCTCAAGTTACGTTGGAGACTCACTATGTCAGAATCGGACAAAAAGATATCGAGACGTCGTTCTCTACAGACGTTAGGGCTGCTCTCAGCAGGAGTCGCCTTGTCTGCGATGGGTGTCTGCGAACAACCCCCCCCAAACCAAAACCAACAACACAAGACCACCAAGGAGAAGCCCATGACAACACCATCCACAAGTCGTATGCCTGCAATCTTCTTACCCCATGGTGGAGGGCCGTGGCCATTCACCAACGAGCCTCTGTTTGGTTCTGCAAAGATGTGGGAGGATATGTCCAACTACATGAAGAAGCTCGGTCAAATCCCCCCCTCCAAGCCAAAGGCTGTCCTTGTCATCTCCGCACATTGGGAGGAGTCCGTTCCGACAGTGCAGGCGACAAAGAAGCCTCCCATGTACTACGATTATTATGGGTTCCCTCCAGAGAGCTACGAAGTGCAGTGGCCATCACCAGGTGCACCTGAGCTTGCGGGGGAGATCCTGTCACTTCTGCAACGTGCGGGACTGAAGACCGGAAAAAATGACACGAGAGGCTTCGACCATGGGACCTTTGTCCCACTTAAGCTCGCGTATCCCGACGCAGATATCCCGACACTCCAACTCTCGCTCAAGCAAGGACTCGATCCAAAAGAACACATCAAGATCGGCCGCGCGATCGCGCCTCTCTTGGAGCAGGGTGTGTTCATGATTGGGAGTGGTATGAGCTATCACAACTTGCGAGAGTTGATTCAGTATTCAGGGCGGGAGATCGATCATTCCAAGGCATTTGATGAGTGGCTTGGAGAGTCGATGTTGCTCGACGCGGACAAGCGCGAGACGAGGCTTGTAGAGTGGTTGAAGGCACCGAATGCGCGCCTTTGTCACCCAAGAGAAGAGCACCTGATACCGCTGCATGTCATCGCAGGCGCGGCTGGCGATGCCAAGGCTACATTGCCCTACAGAGATGTTGTGATGGGTGCACATCTCTCCGCTGTCCACTTTGGGTAGCGGTTTCTGGGGACAGGAGCGTATGTTTGCGTATCTGGTGAGGCGCCAGATTTTGAGGGGCACTTTGCGAAGTCTGTACAACACGATGTCCAAACTCCAAGGGAAGTACAATATCGTTATCGTGTGCTTTGTGGGTGTGGTTTGGGTCAGGGGTTTTGCTGACGTTGGCGTTCATCCATCGCAAACAATTCTAGTTTGAGTTGTTCGATGAGTTGGTAGCTTGCCTCCTCTGTTGTGGGGAGGGTGAGAGCACCGTGATCCTGGCCGTATGTTTTATACAGCATCTGCGTAAATTCTGGTGACATGTCAAAGATCCCCACTCCTCTCATATACCAATCTGGAAAAAAGCGCGTTGGTGTTGTTTGTCGAGAGAGTGTGACGATCTCCGTGTGTCTGGGATCTTGTTGGATTCGTTCATATAGCGCTTCGATCGTCTCTTCCTCTCCTTCGAGGAGCTGAAAAAATTCGCGCTTTGTCACCAGGAGCATTCCTGTGATCTGTTTTAATTGGTTGTGCTTGCGGCTTTTGGCGAGCATGGCCTGGAGCGCGCTCCAATCGATGTCACCAGAGTGTGTGCTTTTGTAAATCAATGTATACATAGTGGTCTCTCCATCCTGCGAGTCTGTTCTTGGTCCATCAACCGGGGCTATGGCTGTGGGATTCTGAGAGCGTCTGTGCCAAACGCTCTCCTTCAGAATATTCGAACATGTGGAGGGTTTTGTCGTAGGTGGATTCTAGTCTTTGTCGAGGGGAAAGTCAACACAGTGTGTCAGTGTTTTTCTGGAGGTCGGTAGGTCGTCCTCTCGTAGAGTCTGCGCGTTAGCACGATGTGACGTTCGTAGAGTCAGGCCTTGTGGGGAATGTTGAAGTGGCATTTTCCTCGTTGGGGGGCCTTGTGTCCGACCTCTATGTCGCATCTTTACGCGTTTTGTGAGGAGAGGTTTTCGAGTTGGCGGGAGAATGTTTTGAGCACCTTACCGAACTTGATCGCCTGGTTGATATCTCCGTCGACTTTGAGCTTTCCTTGCATAAATGCAGCGGTCCCATCGAGCTCTCCTGTCAGCATTGCGGTGACGTGTTGTGTGTCCATACGCAATGTACAGATGGCGTCGTCATTTGTACCTTCTTCGATCTGTGGAGGTGTGGATTGCAGATTGAAGACCCACTCTTGGGATTGATCGCCTGTGACTTTGAATTGGTATATCTTTGAGGAGGGGAGTTTCATCTTGGGGTGCTCTTGCAGGTGACTTTGGAAGGTCATGAAGACATCCCGCAATTGAATGTCGACTTTTTCGCGCTCTTTGATCGGTTCGGCGATGTCGAGTTTGAGGATCGCTTCTTCGAGCTCATTGGCGGTGAGCCAGATGTATTTGGTGAAGGTGTCGATGTTGGGCATGATCTGTGGAGAAGAGGTGGGGCTGATCGAGACGACACCATCATAACTGAAGATCGTGATGATAAGTCCCATGCCTTCGACGATCGGTGCCATGCCCATAAGGGCCAGGAGGCGGTGTCCTGTGAGGTAGAGAGGGACTTGAGGTCCAGGGACGTTGGTGATGGTGCAATTAAACAGGGGGCGATGGTGACGTGACAGTTCACTGCGGGCGTACATACGCGCGGCACGTCCTGCGAGTCCAAAGGGCACAAATTCACTGTATTCAAGGAGCGCGTTGGCGCTCATTGCTTTGTGATAGGCTTTTCCTGTGGAGGTGTTTTTGTGGATCTGCTTGAGTCGCTCGACGGGGTCATCAATATCCGTCGCGAGTTGAACGAGCATTGCGGATATCTGGTTACCGAGGCTGTCTTTTTGTTCTTCGCTGCGTGTGGAGATGGGGACCATCGAGACGAGCGGTTTGGGAGGGAGGTGTCCTTCTTCGTCGAGATAGCGTCTGAGCGCGCCTGAACAGATCGCGAGGATGACGTCGTTGACGGAGCAGCCCATAATTCGTTTGAGGCGCTTGATGCGGTCGAGCTGAAGGAGCGCAGTGTTCCAGACTCTGTTTGATGAGATGGGGTTGTTGAGCGGTGTATGAGGAGCCTGAAAGGGCATCGTGGGGAGTTCGACGCGGCCGACTTGATGGAGTGCGCCCGCCTTGATCGTTGTCTTGGCGGTCTCGGCGATGAGGCTCCTAAGTTTGAGTGGGCGGGAGATGAGGTGTGCGGCGCTTTTGGCCAGGATCTCCAGATCACTTGGGATCGGCTCGGCCTTGAGCTCTGTAGGGGGTTCGACTTCGCGTGGTTCAGGGGAGAGGTCATAGAGCGCGTTCATGATATCGGCACCGGACATTCCATCGACAGCTGCGTGATGGATTTTGCTGATGATGGCGACGGAGTTGGGGGGGACTTGTGGGATCGCGTCGAGTCCTTCGACGAAGACGATCTCCCAAAGAGGGCGTGAACGATCGAGGGGTTGGCTAAAGATACGTGAACAGAGCTTTCTGAGTTGGCGCCATCCTCCGGGACGTGGGAGCATGGTGTGGTGAAGGTGCCAGTCGATATTGAAGTTGGGGTCCATCGCCCAGTAAGGTCGATCCAGGCCAAAGGGTACAAAGACCAGCCGTTGTCTGAGGGATTTGACGAGGTGCAGTCGTGAGGCGAGATGTTCGCGAAACTCGTCGAATTTCAGAGAGCCTTCGATCACCGCAAGGCTACCAATATGCATCGGCGAGGTCGGGGTCTCCAAGAACAAAAAGGCTGAGTCCAATCCCGACATTGGCTCCATTGTATCACTGGTTTCGAACCATCCAGATTTCCGCATGTCATACTCCACATGATGTCTTTTGAAGAGAAAGATGCGGTGAGTGTATCACACAATCTTCCGAACAAAGAACCCTTTTTGTGGAAGTGAGTCTGGACGTTGAGGCTCAGGGCTCAAAGGCACCACTCTTGATCAGTGCGCGGATGGCAGGACCGGGGCATGCGGTCCCACTTTTGTCTGGACAGGTCGCGCGGACATCGCCGTGACCGTTGATATATAGTTTTCGATTGTTACCTGCTGCCTTGGCTAGGGCGCGAATGCGCTTGACGACATTTTTGACGCCCTGGATCTGTGCAGCATTGAGGTTGGCGTTGATGTGGGCGATCGGGACGATGATCGTGTAGGCTTTGATGTTGACGGTCCTGCAACCGTTGGACGCTGCGCGATATTGTTGGCCGCGGATCTCCCACTCATCACCATCTGGTGCGACTGCGCTGTTGTATCCAAGTGAATAGCCTCTGTTTCTCACGTAGTCATTTTGCATATTACGCAAAATCTGTGCGAAGTCTGTGTCCTGGTACTTTCCATCACTGCCGTTGAGGTTGAGATTGCCGCCGTTGTAGTGGATGGTGATGTATTCGAGGCTACTAAGACTCATCGCTGGTCCCTGGATCGGTTGCGAAGATGTCTGCCATGCCGTTCGTGCGTGAAAGACGCCTGTTGGTGGAGGTGTGACGGGTTTGGAGATGCACTTGTTACCACTACATTGATAATCACACGTTTTTTGGCTGGAGGTGTAGAGGCAGACGCCATTCTTACAAGTCCCTGAAGATGCGTATGAGACGAGGTTTTTTCCTCCAGTACAGACCGCAGGGGGAGGACTTTTGCAGGTGACACCAGCACATGGATCGCCTGTACTGCTTTGTTGCCAGTATCCCGTAATATCGAGGACATAGTGTGTGGTTGTAGAGGTATAGATGCAGATGTTGCCGTTACTTCCAGGCTGGACGATGGCGTTGTTCGCGCGGACTTCTCCGGAGATGTAGTTGAGTGTTGAAGTATCAGGGCGTTTGATCCCCGAAGGATAGACTGTGAGGTGGCCGGGACCTTCTGGTTGGATGGAGGCGACATTGATCGCGACGGCTTTGACTGTTTTGGGGATGCCTTGCCACTGCGTCACCTGGATACATTGTGCGGTCCCTGCGGTCATCTTGCGGACTGTCCGCGTATCGTACTTGCGGTGCGGTCCAATCGCCACAAAGCTCGTCCCATCTGCAAAGTAACCTGTGATATCCATGATAAAATGCGTGGAGGTTAACGCGTATACACAGATCTCTCCCTTGTCTCCGATCTTCAGGACCGCGCCATTTGCTGTTGGGCCGTCGGCGTTGTAGTTGAGGACGGAGGTCTCTGGACGCTTGGTCCCTTGGGGATATGCAGAGATATGTCCGGGACCATTTGCGCTGACAGCGACGAGGTTGGCGAAGATCGCTTTGGCTGAAGATGGGATGTTATTTGTGCCTGTGATCTTGTAGCAAGTCGTTGACTTATCGGCGAGTTTTTTACCTGCAGTTCTTGTGTCGACTTTGCGGAAGGGGGTCTTGGTCACAAAATCCGACTGAGCGTCAAAGTACCCGTAGACATCGACGATCAGATCGGTCGGTTCATGAGCATAGACACAGATCTCCCCATCTGTCCCCAATCCGACGATCGCGCCGTTGGCCGTCGGTCCACCTAACCGAAAGTTGAGCGAGGAGCTCGTTGGGCGACTGACACCTTTGGGATAGGCTGTAAGGTATCCTGGTGAGGTTGGGTTGACCGCGACGAGGTTGATATAGACGGCGCGGGAATTTTGTGGGACACCGCCCTTGCCACCGATAGGGATACACTTTGTAAATGCCTTTGTTGGCCTCGTGCTCCCCCGTGTGTCGAGAAAGCGGAACGGTTGCAAAGGCGTAAATCCCGTGCCAACCTTACACTTGCCTTGCGCACATCCTCGTGGGCATGTTTGGTTTGAGGTCGAGTACACACACTTGCCTGCTTTACATACACCAGGAGAGTAATGATTCTTAAGTGTTTTACTGTCTGTGCAAGTTGGCGCGGGAGGTGTTTGGCAGGTGATACCGATACAAGGATCAGGCAAGCACGCGCCATCTTTGCAGCCGTGTGGACAGGGATCGTCGAATGTCTTGTACTCACAGACCTTGTCTTTACACGTCCCTGGAAGGGCAAAGCGTCGCAGTGTCATATTGTTGAGACATTTGGCTTTGTCTGGTGTGTCACATTTGGCGCTGGCGCAAAAGTCGTCCTTTGCGTAACACTGTCCATTTCGACATAGCCCCGGACATTTGGAGTCTGTAAAGGGATATTCACATTGTCCTTTGGCCTCATGGCATGAACCCTTTGTGTCGTAGACTCTGAGGGTCTGTGCGTCGAGGCAAAAAGAGGGCAGCCCAATGGAACACTCTTCATCCGAACAATTGCCGGAGTGTTCGCCTCCATCTACGATCACAAAGCCGTCCACAAAGGTCTTCTCTTTGTTCGTCTCTGTGCCTGACGTGGATGGATTCGTACATCCCGACTGGACCGATAGATACACAAAACAGAGTGCGCAAACACAATACAATGCAATCAAACGCCTGAAAACCATATCTTCTCACCTCGTTGAAATGCTTTTGTCGCCAATGATGAACTGCGCTTATTGTTTTCCATGTGGAGTCCGTCAGTCAACTGTTTTGTCTGAACAAAATCGCTCCTTTGTGTGTTCTTTCTTACGCCTCCCGAGGTGGGACATCTTTCCTCACCTGTCCTTCTGAGATGGGATGATGTTTTCTGTGACATGTAGGGGAGAGGACTGTATACTCCACAGACATGTTGATTTGACAAGTTTGAGGTGAGTTATGAGTGAGGAGAGTACACTGAACTGTTCCAGTGAAGATGTCGTTGTGGTGACGGGGATGGGTGTGTATTCACCGATCGGGAACACTCTGGAGACGTTTTGGGATGCCCTTGCTGCCGGACGAGATGGGTTTCGAGAGGTCACACAGTTCGACACGAGTATGTTCTCTACACATATTGCTGGAACCGTCGAGGGGACATGGCGTTCAATGCCAGAGATGTCGTCTTGGAAAGAAGAAGATGACTGTGTTGGGTACGGTTTGTACGCAGCTTTACAAGCCAGACAACATGCGAGGATTGTTGAAGGAGCGCTCCCTCGACATCGTCAGGCGTTGGTTGTGGGGACGAGTATGGGGAGTCATCAGACCAAAGATCGGGCTCGCCAAATCTTCGATGAAGACACAGAGCAAAGTGTGCAATGGTTTGATGAGGGGCGTTTTGGTGTTGAGACCGCACATATCGCGAGGGGATTGGGGGTTGAAGGAGTCTGTCTGACATTGAGCACGGCCTGTACATCTTCTGCACATGCGATCGGGGTGGGGCGGATGTTGTTACAGATGGATGTCGCTGACGTCGTGTATGTCGTTGGTGTCGATCCTATCGCGCGGGAAGCGTTCGCAGGATTTTTTACGTTAGGTGTCATGAGTCCCCAACCCTGTGCGCCTTTTGGGGCACCTGAAGGTATGTCTATGGGCGAAGGAGCCGGTGCGATCGTGCTCGAACGTTCAACACATGCTACGCAGAGAGATGTCCGGTGTGTGACTGCGTTGCGAGGGATAGGGTTGTCTTGTGATGGTTTTCATCCCACTACACCGGAGCCTTCTGGAAAAGGTATCGCGCGGGCGATCGAGTCAGCGTTATCAGATGGGGGACTTTCACCCGAAGATATTGGATACTACAACGCCCACGGGACAGGGACGTTGGCAAATGACGCCGCAGAGTGGAAAGGTGTTCAGCGTGTGTTTGGCCCTCACGCTGCTTCTCTGCCTGTCAGCTCGACAAAGAGTTACCTGGGCCATACACAGGGCGCTGCGGGGATTCTGGAGTTGATCGCGACGCTGCTTGCGCTTCAGCACCAAGTCGTTCTGCCAACACTCCACCTGCAGCAGCCTCGAAAACATATCCCCGATGACCCTGTCGCCGAGACACAGCCACGTGCTCACTCCTATGAGAATGCGGTCTGTCATAGCTCTGCGTTTGGTGGACTCAATGCGACCGTTGTGGTCGGGCAAAAAGACGAGCAGACCACATCACACAAACAAGAAGACGTCGAGGTTTTAGGTGTCGGATGTATTGGGGCACATGGCTTTGGGAGTGTCACGGAGGCGCTACAAGATGGGGCGATGTATCTCACTGATGCAGGGGAGACACGTCTCTTTGACAAACACAAAGGACCGGCTGGCTTTGTCTCGTGTGATGTTCCAAGGTCGTTCGTAAAGAGAGTTGATCTGAATAGTATGGACCCGATCTCTCGGTATCTTACTGTCGCGGTCGCGTCCACATTAAAGGATGCACAGGTCAGGTTACGTGGTGATAAACGAGAGCGTGTCGGGATGTTTGTTGGGACGTCCCGTAATCCTGCAGAGAGCAGCAAAAAGTTTTTTGATACCGCGACACAAAGAGGTTGGGATCGCGCGCCTTCTCACGATTTTGCCAGGAATGTCCTCAACGCACCTGCTGGCGTGGCCTCTCTCGCACATGGATTACGTGGCGCAGCGATGACGTTTGCAGGGCGACACAGTGGCTTCTTTTCTACCATCTGTGCGTATCACTGGCTTCGCTCTCGGGAGGATACAGATATGCTCCTCGCTGGTGGTTGTGACGAACTTGGAGAAGATGAACTTGTGGCGTATGCACAACACTGTCGTCCAGTATCCCA
Source organism: Deltaproteobacteria bacterium (assembly GCA_002731275.1). Classification (GTDB taxonomy): domain Bacteria; phylum Myxococcota_C; class UBA6777; order UBA6777; family UBA6777; genus UBA6777. Next base: position 31,304 of record PCBK01000027.1, read on the forward strand.
GATACAAGGTTCAGGTTCCTGGACTTTTGAAGAGGGTGGAGCGCCACATCCATTAGGCGAGGGAGCTGCACTTGTTCTCCTTGGGAAGGCCGAAACGGATGCGGCGAAGCAGAGCGATGTGCGTATCTCGATTGTTGGTACAGCGCTTGCTGGTCAAGGAAGGCTACTGGATGTCATACGCACTTTGTCTTATGAGAAGTCTACAATGCCCTGGGATGCGATATTCGTGGCAGAGTCGAGGAAAGATGGCAGCTCCAAGCGCCTTCGAGAGGCGATGATGACATCATTTGGTGCGGAGGCATCTTCTGTCCCTATTTGGGATCCTGTGCCACGACTTGGTTTTGCTGCCGCGACCTCTTCAAGTCTTGCACTTGTTGCGGCTGTGGAGTCGATGAAGACGAATCGACATGAGCTTTTGTGGGGAGGTGCAAAAGATGGTGCCCCTCCCAAAAGTGTGTGTGTCTTTGTCGATGATATGTATCATGGTTGTGGAGCGATTTGGCTCCGTGTGAAAGAGAGCCGATAATAGCCTTATTGGCGAAATGGAGAGACGTGATGGATCGACGAAAATTTCTTGGTAAGTCAGCGGGTGTCCTTACGGCGACAACAGTCGGCAGTCAGTTGGCGGCCTGTAATCATGCGCCTCGTGCCGATCAAAAACCTTGGGATGTGCATATCTTTTTGCAAAGATTGAAGATGCTCGACGACCAGATCACCCAAAAGATATCCTTTTTCAAGGGGGACGATCTCAAGACTCGACAACGTGAAGCGCTGTTTCGTCAATCTCTCTCGACGTTGTTGTTTGTCGGTTCATTGCACGACCTCTCCGAATCATCGCGTCGCCACCCTGAGGTGCAAAATCGTCTGAAGGCCGCGATGTCCACGTTTGATGACACGATGTTTCGGACCATGACCTTTTTGGAAAACACGACCAAAGAGGAGCGCAAGTGTGTCCAGACGACGTTGCGAGAGAAGAAGGCAGTCGCGAAGGCCTTCAAGGGTCACTTCATGAAAAGGGGGATCGAGATGGGGATCCCGACAACGCGCCTTGTCCACCTCAACAAGATCCTCGATCAAACGATGTGGCAAATGGGCAAACAAAACCCCTCGTTGTTGATCGATCCCTACATCAAGAGAGGTGATCGACTCGCGAGAAAGGCCGGCGTCACACCCAAAATGCGACGAGCCAAAGGTGTGATGACGACGACTGTTTCAAGTGCGTTGCAGCCTGTTGGAGCGGACTGGAGAGACGAGGATAAGCCACCCCGTCGAGGGGTCACTGCTGGTGCGATTATTTTGGGGATTGGTGCGACCGCGACTGCTGTGGGGATCACCGCTGGGGCTATTGGAGGAGGTGATGCGTTTATCTTAGGTGGGCTCTTTGGTTGGACCCCTGGCGCGGTCCTGATCGTCGTTGGGTTGATCTTGCTCGCATTGGGAAATTGAGGTTCTTCTTTCCACCCGACGCTACATTGATGTATCCTCCCTCCACATCTTCTTCTCTTTCTGTGAGGTTTGCGAATGACCACCCCCATGCGCCAAAAGGCTATCGAGCGCCAAAAGATCATCGACGATCTTCGGCAGCTTCTCGTTGACAATCTCTACCTTCAACTCGCACCGCAGGATATCGATCCAGATACCACTCTCTTTGGCTCTGGGCTTGGACTTGACTCTGTCGATGCGATCGAGCTGATCGTCTCTGTGGAGTCCCGTTTTCAGGTACGCTTCTCCAAACAGCCCGAGGTCCAAGAGGTCAACCCAAAAGGGTTTGGTACACTCTCTGAAGCGATCCACTCCGACGAACAGATCGAAACAAAAGAGGCCCGGCAGGTCGAACAAAACTTGCGCATCCACCTGCGTAACTTGAACGCACTGACGGACTTAATTTTGTTTGTTCGACGTACACAGACGGAGGCTTGAGATGACCTGGAATGCACACTTTTCACAAACAGCTTCTGAGTGGGTGAATGTCGATGGGGTCGAGTTGCCAGCTTCTTTTTCGGAGCTGTCAGAGGAGGTCCACGCGATCCGCAATCGCGTCGCGGTCAGTGATCGTTCTTTTGTCTGTATGTTGCGGATACAGGGAGAAGATGCGTATGACTTTCTGGACGAGCTGTGTCCTTGCGATATGTACCTTCGCGATGGAGAGATCCGCCACACGTTGTTGCTCTCCGAGGAAGGGAGAACGCTGCTCGAATTGTATATCGCCAACGATGATGACGAGTATATCTGGTTGTCCGAAGGGATGCCGGTGGCAGATGTGCTCGCTCACCTGCAATCCTATATCAAAGAAGACATGGATGTCGAGCTGGTCGACCTGAACGAGACACACCAGCTCATCGCAGTGTACGGTCCTTTTGCGTGGGAGTTGATGGCGGAGCTTGAGGGTCCACAGATCATTGGATTTCCGTACTCGACCTTTTACCACAGCGAAGAGTCTGAGTTGACGCTCTTTCGTCTCGGAAAGACCGGGGAGTTTGGCTACGACCTGCTCGTCCCCGTTGGAGCTGCACAGGCGCTTTGGGACAAGCTCCTTGAGGTCGGGAAGGTGTTCGACTGTGTACCCGTTGGGTTTCGGGCATTAGAGTACTGTGCGATGGAGAATTTTTTCTTCGACATCAGACATGAAGGTCGAGAACCTGTGACCCCACTTGAGCTGCAGCTACAATGGCGCGTGTCCTACGAAAAGGACTATCCTGGCTCAGCTGCGCTCAAAGACCTTCGTGAGAAGGGAATCGCTCGACGTGTGACGTTGATCGAGAGTGAGGCGTCTTTCTATCCTGAAGATCTGCTCTTTGACGAAGGGACGCTCGTCGGAGAGGTGATTCGTTCGATGTATTCGCATACATTGGGGACATACATTGGTCTGGCGTTGATCGACGTCGCGTGTGCCCACAGTGGTCTGTTGTTTCGTTTGTGGTCGGATACAGGTTTTGGTGAGTATTGTTGGAGTTGTTCGGCACCATTTGTCGACAATGTGAGCTTGTTTGTGAACGTGCAAAAGCACTCCTACCGCGATCCAGAAGCCGTCGAAGCGAGTCGGGTGAGAGCGTCACTTGAGCGTCAAAGAAAGGTCGAGGAGCGGGTGCGTTTGTTGGAGTCTATCGATGGGTGATATCCCCGGACGTTTAGTAGGGAAGAACGCTGTGGTCACTGGTGCCTCCCGTGGGCTAGGGCGAGCGATCGCGCTGGCATTTGCCAAAGAAGGGGCGTTTGTCTTTGTCCACTATCAACAACGCGAGGATAAGGCTGAAGAGACACTTCGGGAGATCGAAGCTGCTGGCGGAAAAGGTGCCCTGTTTGGGGTGGATATTCGCGATGGACGAGCTGTTCAGGTCGCGTTTGCCCAACTCTTAGAGCAAGTCGAACATGTCGATATCCTCGTCAACAACGCAGGTATCTGCCGAGACCAATTCTTTTTGATGATGGAGGATGAGGATTGGTTTGATGTGCTCGATACAAATATTCACGGGATGTACCACTGCTGCAAAGCTGTATCTCGTTCGATGCTAGCGCGTCGTCAGGGCGTCATCTTGCAAGTCGCGTCGATCGCAGGCACACATGCATCACCGGGGCAGAGCAATTACGCGGCGTCCAAGGGGGCTGTCATTGGCTTTACGAAGACACTCGCGGCGGAGCTTGCGCCGAAAGGTATTCGTGTCAACACACTCGTGCCTGGGTTGATCAATACGGGGATGGCGGCGCGGATGAACCACCGCATTGCCCGCCAAAAGAAGGATATGATCCCATTGAAGCGTTTTGGTGAGGCCGACGAGGTCGCGAAGGCTGCGGTCTTTTTGGCCTCTGATGAGGCGAGTTATATCGTCGGTACGACGTTGGTCGTCGATGGTGGATTGTCCCTATGAAGACGAGGCGTGTTGTGCTCGCCTTCCCTGGACAGGGGACAGAGACACCTGGAATGGGTGTCGCATTGACGCAGCAATTCACGGGGATCAAGGAGCTTTTTTTGCAGGCTTCGACGCTCCTTGGAGACGATCTTTTGCGACTGCTCAAACGCGGTGGTCGTCGCTTTGAACAGACAAGCGTGATCCAGCTTGCGTTGACGGCGTTGGGGCTGGGGATTCTTCGAGAGCTTCGGAGAGAAGGCGTTGTCTATACCCATACGATTGGACACTCATTGGGAGAATTAGGTGCGCTTCATGCTGCCGGACTCTTTGAGGAAGAGGGGCTGTTGCAGTTGGCCCACACTAGAGGGCGTTTGATGGAGGAGGAGGCTCTTCGTCACGTCGGAGGTATGGTCGTTCTCAGAGATATGGACCCCGAACAATGCCAATCACTGTGTACATGTGCTCGTGAGTACGGTGTGGTTGGCGTGGCCGCGCAGCATGGACCTTCTCTTTGGACGCTCTCAGGTGAAGAGGCTGCGATCACCTTTATATTGCGACATGCTCACGCGACAAAACTCCGGACCTCTGGGGCGTGGCACTCTGTTCTTATGGATGGTGCTGTTGTTCCTTTCGCAGAGGCTGTGAGGGGACGTCTTTGTGGTGGTTGGAAGGCCTCCTGGATTGCCAATCATACAGGGTGTATTGAGGATGATGTGGACGCTGTTCCGCAGTTCCTCTCGACACAGCTCGTCCACCGGATTGAGTGGTTGACGTCGATGAAGACTCTCTCAGCGCTCGCACCGACGGATATTGTGTGTTGTGGGCCAGGTAAGACATTGAAGGGGCTGATTCGCCCATTTGTACGGAAAGATGTGGTCTTTCATATGACCGAACATCCTTCTCTTTTGCGACAGACACTACGGGAGTTGTCCGCTGATGAGTAAGAAGAAGCACACCTACACGTTGTCTTTGGGGCCTGAGATTGTGAAGTTCTTTTTGCCGCACAGGCAGCCTTTTTTGATGGTCGACCGGATCGAGTCCTACACGAGAAAACCGATCCCTTCGATGGAGTGTACACGCCAACTCTCGATTAATGAACCTGTGTTTGCAGGGCACTTTCCACAAGTCTCGATTTTTCCGGGTGCCTACATCCTCGAAGGTTTATGTCAGACGTGTCAATTGCTCTGTACGTTTATATTGTACGAAGAGGCGTTTGATGAGCACGGTGTCCCAAAGGATACGTTCTTGGACGCTTTAAAGAATGTGGAGATGGGGTATCGTTTTGAGCCTGGGTTCCAGGCTGACGCTGCGCAGCAATTTTTTGAGGCCATTGAAGAGAAGGGGACACCGAAGTTGGGCGTGACAGCGAGTACACAGATGAAGTTCATCCATCCTGTATTTGCCGGAGAGACATTGCGTTTGCGTGCGCGTTTTCAGAGGAAGGTGGATCAGCTGTGGAGGTATGAGGTGGAGGCGGAGTCAAACAACCGCATCGTCTCAAAGGGTGTTGTGACCGCTGCGATCATGGAGCAACCGCTGTTGGATATTCTTTCGAGGAACAAAACCTGAGAGGACGTTTGATGTGCATTCCGTTCTCCTCGTAAGACCCAATGTGGGGAGGATGTGTGTTTGAGCTTTTGTGAGGGGGGAGGAGGTCGTAGATGATATGTTTTTGGCGAACATCTGCTCTTGACGGACCCCCTAAGAAGCACTAGCCTTACGTGGCAAAAGCAACCTGTAGATTTCTGTCCCTCTGAGGCCACCGGCCCAACCCCAAAACGAGATACAATGTCACATCAATCTAAAACATCGACAGAGCCTGACGTGAAGACTTTTGATGAGTTTGTCCAACAGGTAGATTATTCACTGATGGAGCACTTGCATGCTGATCCAGAAGCCACTGAAGATGGCGATGATCATCGTCCTCGTGAGGTCTTTTCGGGTCATTATGTTCCTGTGACCCCGACACCTCTCGGCGCACCTGAATACGTCGCCCATAGTCATGCTTTTTTCCGCGAGTTGGGGTTACATGACGATCTGGCCCATGATGAAGCGTTTACAAAATTGTTTTCAGGTGACATCTCCGTGGCACACGAGCCGATGCGGCGCGTTGGGTGGGCGACGGGCTATGCGCTCTCCATTTATGGCACTGAATATACCCAGCAATGTCCGTTTGGTACGGGCAATGGGTATGGGGATGGGCGAGCGATCTCTGTCTTTGAAGGGATCTTTAGAGGTCGGCGTTGGGAAATGCAGTTGAAAGGTGGTGGTCCCACACCTTATTGCCGTGGTGGGGATGGTCGCGCTGTTTTGCGTTCAAGTGTGCGTGAGTTTCTCGCGCAAGAGTACATGCACACTTTGGGGATCCCATCATCGCGTTCTCTGACGCTGTATGTGTCTCGCTCTGAGACTGTTGCCCGGCCGTGGTATTCACAGGACTCCTGCTCAATGAACCCCGATATCATGGTGGACAATCCTGCCGCGATCTCCACGCGTGTCGCACCGTCCTTTTTAAGGGTCGGTCAGATCGAGCTGTTTGCCCGTCGTACGCGCAGCGAGGCTCATCCAGGAGCACGTGAAGAGTTGCGCATGATCGTGTCGCACTTGATCGAGAGGGAGTACAAAGATGAAATCGATCAAAGCCTTTCATTTTCAACACAGCTGGTCGCGTTGGCGAAGTGTTTTCGAGCGCGTCTCACTGCTCTGGTCGCGAATTGGCTACGTGTCGGTTACTGCCAGGGGAATTTTAACAGCGACAATTGTGCCGCAGGTGGCTTTACGCTGGACTATGGACCTTTTGGGTTTTGCGAGCAGTTTCATCCTACATTCCAACCTTGGACGGGTGGTGGTGAACACTTTTCGTTCTTCAATCAGCCAATGGCCGCAGAGACGAATTACCATATGTTCTGGTCAGCTGTCAGACCATTGCTTGAAGGTGATGATGAGGCTTTGGAGCAGTTTGATGAGGTGCGTCAGGGTTTTTCTGAGACGATGCAAACGCGACTTCACGAGATGTGGGCGTCTAAGCTTGGGTTGACAGAATTCCCTCCGGAGTTGTTTCGGGATTTGTTGCAGTTAATGCTTCGGACCCAGGTGGATTACACCATTTTCTTCCGTGAGTTGTCTCATATTCCTGAGGAGATGACAGCGTTGAAGAAGAGTTTTTATGGTGACATTCCACAACAGCTCGACGAACAATGGCAATCTTGGTTAGAGAGCTGGCGTGACTTGGTCGGTCAACGCGGTGATTTAGATGAGATCTCGACAAAGATGAAGCAGGTGAACCCAAAATACACATGGCGAGAGTGGTTGGTTGTCCCTGCCTATGAGCAGGCGATGGAGGGGGATTACACATTGGTAAAAGAGCTTCAAGAGGTGTTGGGTACTCCATATGACGAGCAATCACAGGAAGTCGAAGAGAAGTACTATCGTTTGAAACCCAAGGCGTATTTCCGCGCTGGTGGTGTTTCACACTATAGCTGTTCATCTTGATGTGTTGCATGTGGGGGAGAGTTTTCTGGGATATTGAAGGAGGTCGATGATCAGGGGGTTTTTTTCTTCATGAGGATGTTGAGGGAGGTGTTTTGTCCTTTGGTGACGATCACAGTTTTTACGTAGTCTTCGTATCCTGTCTTGGTCGCACGAAGCTCATATGTTCCGGCGTAGACGTTATTGGAGAAGAAGTATTTTCCGCCATTACTTGATGTTGTGCTTTGGAGACCTCTGTTGAGTGTGATCTTGACACCATCAATCGTTGTGGGGGAGCTGTCATCACGGACTTCGCCGGAGATGCCACCATATCCAGGGTTGGGGCCGATCTGGATCTTATAGTGTGCAGCTTTTTTGGTCAGGTATCCTTGTGTGTCCTGTGCGATGACGTGGAAGTACCAGATCGTCCCAACGGGGCGGTTGGCGAAGAGGATGTTCTTGTCTTTTGTGGGCAAGAACTTGTCCGTCTTGTCGGGGATGGTGTCCGCGTATTTATCGAGGACATAGTAGTATCCGCTGACATCGGCATCGGGGATGGGGTTGGTCCAGTTTAAGAAGATCGTCGTCTGGTTGTACCACGTTCCGGAGCTTGGGTGACTGGTGGATTTGATGGTCACAGGTGTGCTGTTGATCTTGACCTTAAACATCGACTCCACTGTTCCGATCGTCGCGTTGGGTCCAACAGAGACTACATGGAAGTAGTTGTTTCCGGCTTTGAGCGCGCTCGCAGTTTTGGAGAGCGTTTCGCCTGTGTGAAAGGTTGATTGTGTGCTGGGGACAGCAGATTGCGAGCTGGGGATGCTGGTGTTGATTTTGTAGTAGTAGCCAACGATGCTGGAGAATGGTCGCGTCCAAGCGATCGAGAACTCCTTGAAGTTATCGTTGTAGTACTTGTTACTATCCGGGTGGGTTGAGGACTTCAGGTCGAGCGGTGGGATAATCGATTTCTCGACGACTGCGCTGCCTGTGTTTGTGACGATGCTGTTTTTAGAACCGTAGAGAATCTTGATGCGTCCGTAGCCACCCTTTGAGCCACCACGGTTGGCGCGCAAGACACTTTGAGAGAGGTTCATATCTTCTGCGATGAGGCGGATACCTCCACCTGAACCGTCACCACATGAGGCCCCAACTCCATCCGCGCTGATGTTGTTGTTGCTGATACCTGTGATGGTCATCTTGTTTGCTGCGATCAGATCGACCATTCCACCACCGTTAGGAGAAGAACAACCTCCACCAGAGGAGCCCATGCGGATTTCAGAGAAGTATCCACCGTGGATTTTTCCTCCTGGGTTGGAGGCCGTGCAGTAGCGGCTTCCGCCGGAGTAGCAGTTATACACACTTGTACTTGAGCTTGTTCCTTGAGTCCCATATCCTCCTGCTGATGCTGGGACATTTCCATAGTCCGTATGGCTACAGCCGGAGTATCGACAACCTTTTCTTGTAGCAGCAGCGCCTTTACCGTCTGGATGGTTGCCTTTGCCGTTGGCGATGATGGAGGAGGTTGCGTCGATGTTGACGTTTGCAGCGTAGATTCGTAGCCAGCCTTTTGTACCAACTGTGATCTTGCTGTTGTTTTTCAAGATGATGTCACCTGTGTAGAAGTGCTCACCATCCATCGTGACTGTTTTGTTGTCGAGCAACAAGCTTGTCTCTTTACAGTATCCGCGGATACAGCCATTTGCACAGGTCTTGGTTTTGGCGTATGCCGAACCATCTGTTTTACAGGTCTCGATGTCGGCGCCGTTACAACGAACAGCACCTGCTGTGCAGCCTCCTGTACATGCGCCTGCTGTACATTGGTTTTGGCATGTGCGCAGGTACAACCACGCAGTGCCTGTCGCGTTACATTCTTCGACATTTGTGCCGTTGCACTGACGTGCGTTGGGTGTACATTGTGCGCTGACGGAGCATGCGCCACCTGAGCAGACTTGTGGACAGACCTGTGTGATCTGCCAGTTGCCTGCGTTGTCACATTCTTCGACGGAGTTTGCGTTACAGCGTTTGTCACCTTTGACACACTTGGATGTGCTACATGCGCCGTTGACACAAGCGTTTCCATTTGCACAGGGTTGTGGTGTATCCCAATCAGTACATCCAGAAGCCTGCTTCTTACAGGTCTGGAGGTTGGTGCCGTTACAACGTGTGGCTTTGTCAGTGCATTGGTTGGTGCAGTTGGAGACACATGTCCCACCTGAACACGTTTGACCTGATTGACAAGGAACAGCGTTGCCCCAGTCTGTGCAGCCTGTAGGTTTCTTTTCGCAGGTCTGGACGCCTGTGCCAGAGCACTGCTTGGCACCTTCTGTACACTGGTTGACGCAGCTCTTCACACATCGCCCACCAGAACAAATCTCACCTGTCGCACATGCTGTTGGGGTGTCCCAATCAGTACAACCAGTGGCTTGCTTCTTACAGGTCTGGACGCCTGTACCGGAGCATTGCTTGGCGTTCTCTGTACATTGGTTGACACAGCTTTGCACACAATTTCCGCCTGAACAGATCTTGCCTGTCGCGCAGGGGACGGTTGTTCCCCAATCAGTACAACCAGAGGCTTTCTTTTCGCAAGTCTGAACGCCGCTTCCTGAGCACTGTTTGGAGCCGAGTGTACATTGGTTTACACATTGACTGACACACTTGCCGCCAGAACAGATCTGGTTTTGTTGGCATGGGATTGTGCTTCCCCAATCAGTACAACCAGTGGATTGCTTCTCACATTTTTGAATGCCTGTACCGGAGCACTGTTGTGCACCTTCGGTACATTGGTTGACGCAGTTTTTGACGCAGTTTCCGCCTGAACAGATTTCACCATTGGTGCAGTTGAGAATACTTGACCAGTCGGTACATCCGTTGGGCTTTTGTTCACATGTTTGGTAGCCGGAGCCATTACATTGTTTGGAGCCGATGGTGCATTGGTTGGTGCACTTTCCGCCGCATTTTCCGCCTGAACAGGTCTCGCCATTTGCACAGGCGATCGCGTTGCCCCAATCAGTGCAACCGTTGGATTGTTTTTCACAGCTCTGGACGCCATTTCCGGAGCACTGCTTGGCGCCTTCTGTACATTGGTCTGTACACTTGCCGCCGCAGTTTCCGCCCGAACAAGTCTCGCCATTTGGACAGGTCTGTGCGCTGCCCCAGTCGGTGCATCCGGAGGATTGTTTTTCGCAGGTCTGTACACTGTTTCCGGAGCACTGCTTGGCGCCTTCTGTACACTGGTTGGTACATTGGCCGCTACATTGTCCACCGGAGCAGATTTTGCCACCTTCACAGTCGGTGACCTCGCTCCAATCGGTGCAGCCTGTATTTTGCTGTTCACATGTTTGAAACCCCTGTCCTGAGCATTGCTTGGCGCCGAGGGTACATTGGTTCAAGCAGTTTTTACGGCATTGGCCTCCTGAGCAGATCTGTCCGGTGGGACAGGACGTTGATTTGCCCCAATCAGTGCAACCGTTGGATTGTTTTTCACATGCTTGCCATCCGTCAGCGGAGCATTGTTTTGTGCCTTCGGTGCATTGGTTGACACAATTTTGTCCGCCTCCGTCCTGGTTGTTGTTGTTTCCTGGTGAGTCACCACATCCAGATAGCCATCCAAACCATATGGATGCGGCTATCAACATGATCGTGCGTATGTTCATGGGATTTCCTCTCTTCAAAAGATGATTGTTTTTGCTCCGAACGAGCCGACAAGAAAGCATGATGGACATCATCCATCAGATCGCGCGTTCGCGGATCATATCTCTACGGACGATGTGTGTCGGGAGGTGTCGCACATCTTTTTGAATATTGTGGGAAATGTATTGAAGTCTATACAGAACAGTTCGTTATAGGCGGTGGTAGAGGGGGTTACTTTTTCTTCAGGCGGAAGAGATGTTGAGCGTAGCTGGTTTCGCCGTCATGTTTGCGGATGGTGCGACTTTGTACGTAGTCGTATGCTTTGTGGAAGACGGGATGTAGGTAAAGCGCGCGTTCGACAGGAAACATCATCCTCGGGGGCAAAAAGGGCTCGTTGGCCAATGACACAATGACTGTTTGACCTTTTGGTGAGCGGATTTTGAGGTGTTTGACTTGCCCTGGAGGGAGCGGCTTGCCTTGTGTGCGCAGCAGGATCCATTCGGGACGTTGTGAGAAGATGTACATCGGATCGAATTGCTTTTTGTGTAGTTGTCCTGGAGATTTGGCGATTTTTCTGTTGGTCAGTCCTGCCAGATCCAAGATCGGGACGCGTGCGTAATAAGCGATCGCGCCTGCGTCAAGGAGGGCGATTTGATGGGGTTTTTGTTTGCGAAGGAACAATCCCAGACGTTTGTATCTTCGTTGGATCGCGAGACCGCTTTTGTTCATCTCAGGGGCGTTGTCGAAGGTGGGGATGGTCAAAAAGAATGGACAGACGATGAGATACAGCGTCACCAGAAAACCTGGGCGAAGATAGGATTCGAGGGCAAGGCGGTCGTTGATTGCCCAGAGCGTATAGGCCCAGAGAGTCAACTCGAAAGCCTTGTAGTGGAAGAAAAATCTGTAAAAAGGCATCCAGTCACTACCCAAGCGCAACGTCGGAAGACAACAAAGTAGCCAGAGGAGGCCGATAGAGACACCTTTCCAGCGTTTAAGGGCAGCGAGAATGAGTAAGCCAACGAGCGACAAAAAGTACGTGGCTTTGAGATAGTTGAATGTGTATGTCCAACCACTTCGCAGACCTTCGAGCAGTGGTGTGGATTTGGCGAAGTACGTGTTGGGAAGCCATTCTCCGTAGTAACCCAGCCTAAAAATCAGCCAGCCTCCCCAAAAGAGCGCAAAGATCGCACACGCCTGTGCGACCTTGATCCAGCACCAGTCAGCGTCTTCGTCCCAAAAACGACGCAGCCAGCTGAGGCCCACAAAGACCGCAAATACGTAGGGGATCTCTGGGCGACATATGCCCGCGAGTCCGATGACCACGCCAAAACGCCAACTCAATCCCGACGAAAGCCACAGCAACAACGCGCCACTGAGCAAGCAAACGTGAAGTGAGGTCTCCATTCCAGAGACCGCGTAATGTGCCCAGCCCGGTGTCGCAACCATCAACAACGCTGGAAACAGCGACCAGCCTTTATGTGCTCCCTGAAAGAGTTCGCGCCCCACAAAATACATCAAGAAGGCTGAGAGTAGCGCAAAGACACTCCCAATCACCTGCATCCAAGGGTGAGGAGCTCGGATGGGGAACAGGTGCAAAAGACCACATAGTAACGTCCACAGCGGACTTGTGTATCCTTCGACGTATTGTCCTGGATTGAAGGTCAATCCATATCCTTCAGCCAGGGAGCGACCGTAGCGGTAAAAGATAAAGGCGTCATCGATCGCGACCCCCCTGTACACCAGGATGTGTGCGATGCCAAGAAATGACAGAAGGGAGAGTGGGCGCCAGTGTTCTCGAAAAAATGCTCTCATAAGATATGGGACTCTCTACGTGTCTCGGGCCAAGAGTATGTGATGAAGTGGTTCTTTTGCAAAGCAAGGGAAAGATAGCGACGTCATATTTCACTACGTAAAATCAGGTCTTGTGTCCGACCTTCATGTTGTGTGATGGAATGTTTTTCGCAGGGTCGGGCCTTGTGCCCGACCTCTATGTCGCCTGTTTCCTTCCAACGGCCTTGGGCGTCCAAAAGGGTAGGAGAGAGCACACTGCAAGTCAAGAGATGTCTGTCGTTTGGGAGTGTTTGAGGGGGAGGAGACTATGGTGTCGGAGAAGACGCTGTTAGCTGCTCTTTGTATCGCTTTGAGAATGTCTCAAAGAACGAACGCCATGCTTTGGGCGTCATCTTCTTCAGGCGATTGTGAATGTCTTGCTTCTCTTTGATCGAAGGGGCTTTGAGAAAGGCATACATCAGCAAGAGATAGCGGACTTCTTTGTCTGCGGTTTGTGGGATCTCTTTGACTTTGAGCGCAGTTGTTTCCTCAATCAGCTCCTTACAAAATGCCTTCTGTGTTTTGTTATCCGATAGACATATCCTCAAGACAATGGCTGCGTAGGAGGCCTTTTTTCGGGGCTTGGAGCCCTGTAATTGCGCTTTGAAGAACGAGCTGATCTGTTTTTTGTGACGTGCGATGAACTTACTCGCCTCCCCATATTTTGAGTAAAACCGGCTGCTCGCGTTGTAGAATGTGTTCAGCCAAAATAGCCACGCGAAGACCTTCTCTTCGGCACTGTAGCGTGGTTTGGTGAGGTAGTCTTTGCCAAAGACAGTCAGCTCACTCTTGCCCGTACACTTTTTGATCGTGTTTTGAAGATGGTAGCTGGGCTCACCATTTGTCGATTCCTCCAATACATCTTTCAAAGCACGTAGATGCAATGCCTTGCGTTCTCCGTCTGAGGCGTACATGAAGCTGTTTGTCCATCTCTTGTCTGGGATGCGACTCAATAAGGCGATCCTCATGAGCGCTTGTTCGATCTTCTTTCGCTTTTTGGGGAGTTCTTGATACGCCGGACAAAAGACATCATCGATCCACATGAGCTGGCTTCTGTTTTTGAGGACACTTTTTACGATCATGTCTGTGTAAAGGTCGTGTAACCCAGGTCTTTGTTTGAGAAAGTCACTCAACTCATTGCGACTTTGGCCTTTTGAGAGTCCTGCGAGGACAGAGGCATGGATACGAGTGTGAGGTTTTTGTGCCCATAATCTGAGCACGAGCGCGTGCGCTTGTGGACGGACTGCCTTCTCAAAGGCGCGGGGGCTTGCGAGGTAACGTTTGCGTTTGTAGCTGAGTCGCCAGTCGTATTGGATCGTTGACAAGAGGAGCCTGTTGTCATTGCCGACGAGACGGCCTGCGTTGAGTACGTTGTAGGGGGTCAGCAAGGATGGTCCCAATGTTACGACCAACCAACCTATCCAGAGAAGAGGCGTCTTTCGTAGAGAGCGCCCCGCCTTCGAGAAGATGAACGCGATGCCGAGTCCCAAACAGACGCAAGGTGCGAGGATATAGAGTTCTGTACCAAAGCGCATCCACAGGGGGATACAGGCGACAAAGGCCACAATGGAGGGGATATGTGCCTTGATGTGACCTTTTGTTGTGTGCATATGTTCGAGTGAACCGGTAAACCAGTACGGTATAAACAACCCAATGTACAACAACAGGCCCAAGAGCACCGGGGCAGCGATCGATACGAAGACTTTGGAGACTGGAAACCCCAACCCGACCCAGGCAAACAAACACCACAATATGTTCAAGAAGAACCAGAGCCCCATGGGGGAGGTCTTTTCTTGGACGGAGACATCTGTGTGGGCGCGAAAGACCGTGAGAAAGTAAACGGTAAACACCCACAGTATCGAGAGCGCGAGGTATGTGAACCAATTTTTAGTGTCACTTGTGGCGCTTCCTGTTTGGAGGAAGACAAAGTAGTTGTGTTCGTTGAGGACTTGTTTGATGTCGTCAAAGAGCAGCCAACTCAACAAACCCAAGAGCACACACCAGATGATGCTCATGTAGATCACGAAGGTTGGTTGAGAGCGATTCTCTGATAACTCTTTTTTTTCGGGGAGTCGGACTTGTTTGTCTTCTGTCATTATGAGTCCTTTATGTGTTATGGGGATGTCTTTTCTATGGAGTCGGATTGGTTGGGGATTTTGCACAAGCTGGCGAGAGCTTTCTTGGTTTTTTTTCTTCGGGTTGGCTTTGGTGAGAGGAGCACTCAGTCTTTGGGAACACGCAGCTCGACGAATATGTAGGAGAGGAGGCGGATACCGATGATCACGGCATTGCCAAAGATGAGGATGGTTTTAAATTCACCGTCCATTTTGACATTTGGGAGGAAGAAGAGCGCGCCGAACATCATCCCGTTGATTAAAAACAAGATATACCACAACGCAGGACCATTGATGCGATAGCCGTGAACAAAGCGCGTCCCAAGAGATGCCCTCGCGTAGCAGTCCCGATGGTAGGTGAGAAATGTTTTGCCAACAACAGCGAGCTCGCTACGTCGTCTGATCGGTTTGTTGCATCCCTGACAGATCACGTCTTTCATCGATTCGGGCCTTTCGTGTGGAGAGAGAGGCTGATGTCACCTTGTTTTTTGGGATTGTATAGAAGATGGACGACACATGCAAACGGTTGTGTTGTAAGAGTGATTCTTGCCGAAATAGATGGAGAGTGTGGTGTGTTCGGTGAGACTGATTTGTTCTATTTTTTAAGGAGCCAAAATGAAGTGGTTGTGTTCTCTGTTTGTATTGGTGAGCGTTGGGATGTCCTCCTACAAGGCATCTGCGAAGCCCACGACACGTCCTGCCCTGACAAAGAAAGTGTCTTCGAAGAAGATCGCAAAGCGTCCCCTTTACGAACGTATCAAGCCTCCAGCCGATACGCTTCATCGTGCGTTCTATTTCCTACACCAAGCTACAGGGTTTTTTGAGTCCTGGCTGATGATGCAGACGCTCAAAAAAAAGTTGTGTCTCAATGCGCTCAACGTCGCCAAAACCCATCTAGGACAGGCGAACAAGTTGATTCGTTCCTCCAAACACCCTCTCGCGTCGCTGTACACCAAACTTCAAGGATTGCTGCAACGCGCTGAACATGCACCTTTCGCTGAAGTTGAATTGCTGCGTGTCGATCTCTCCCTTCTCATCGAACAACACAAGCTCCCACACAAGCGCATCTGGCACAAAGCCTTCTTTGCCTGCCGAAAGACCAAAGTCCCCGATAATGTAAGATGATACAAACCAGTGGTTGACAAAGTGCTCCTCAAACGCCATCACACATATACTGCGATGGGTCTTTCGGGGCAAAGTAATCCTGCCGGACCTTCTTTGTTGTAGTGACAACTCCAGCCCTCCAATGACCTCACAGGACGCCTGTGTCCTCGTGTTGCCTGGATAGAAAGGATGATATCGATGACGACAACCCGTTATACATTTTGCCGGATATGTGAGGCGCTCTGTGGCCTCAAAGTCACGATGGAGGGGGACACCATCACCCACATCGAGCCTGACGCCGAACATGTCGCGACAAAAGGGTATGGTTGTGTCAAAGGTCTCAAACAACACAAACTCTACCAATCACCTGATCGTCTCAAGGCACCCATCAAGCGAGAGGGCGACACATTCACTGAGGTCTCCTGGCAAGATGCCCTCTCAGGGATCGGTGAGAAGGTCAAACAACTGCGCAAAGAACATGGTCCCAACAGTATCGCGATGTACGTCGGGACCGCTGCAGGATTTGGTGTCCTTCACCCTGTCTTCGCGCAAGGTTTTATGAATGGTATTGGCTCGACAAACATGTACGCCTCAGCAACACAAGATTGCAGCAACAAATTCGCTGTCTCTCGTATGGTGTATGGTTTTCCATTCACACTACCATTTCCCGACGTCGATCACACCGATTGTTTGATCATCGTCGGTGCCAACCCCGCCATCTCCAAGTGGAGCTTTCTGCAGGTCTCCAACCCCATCAAACGACTCAAATCCATCACCAAACGTGGCGCCAAACTCTTCTTTATCGACCCTAGACGTACCGAGTCCGCAAAGGTCGCTGGTGAACACATCTTTATCCGTCCCAACACGGATGTCTTCTTTTACCTGTCCTTTCTTCACGAATTGCTCGCGCAAGGTTATGTCGAACAAGACCGTGTGGACGCCTATATGGATGGATTTGATGACATTAAAGCGCTCGTCAAGGAGTGGTCTCCAGCGCGGACCCAAGAAGTCACCAATGTCCCTGCCGAGACGCTACGCTCATTGGTTGAGGCGTACGGGACATCGAAGCGTGCGGCGATGTACTGTTCGACAGGCGTGAATATGGGGACCAACGGTTCACTCGCTTACTGGTTACAGGAGTGCATCAACGCAGTCTCTGGAAATCTCGACCGCAAGGGAGGAACCCTTGTGAGCCGTGGGGTGATGGATTTCCCACGCTTTGGCAAAAAGAACGGTATCCTGATGAGTGATGAGCGTTCACGAGTCGGTGGTATCGCCTCTGTGAATGATGCGTTCTCTGGTGGTGTTTTGGCCGATGAGATCTTGACGCCAGGAGAGGGGCAGATCAAAGCGTTGTTTGTCACTGGTGGTAATCCGCTCTTGACGATGGCCAACGCCGGACGTTTGCGGGAAGCCTTCAAGGAGTTGGAGCTGCTCGTGACGTTGGATATCTTGCCCACAGAGACAGGGCACCTTGCCCACTACCAGCTGCCATGTACCTCACCACTTCAGCGCCCCGATCTGCCCTTTATCTTTCCGCTGATGCTGGGCTTACAATCCAAACCTTATCTACAAGCGACAGAGGCGATCGTGCCACCTGAAGGTTTGCAGCGGGATGAAGCGAGCATTTATATCGATTTAGCCCGTGCGTGTGGAGTCTCGCTCTTCGACTCCAAGATCGCGCAATCCGTCTTCGAGTGGGCGCAGTATTTTCATGGTTCGGATAGAGAAGGTGTCCCTGCGGCTATCCCTCAAAAGCGTTTACTCGATCTGTTGTTGCGTTTGACTGGGCAAGGGGGGTTTCGCAAGTTGTAGCGCTCTGTTCATGGACGTGAGCGACCGGCACATAAGGAGGAGGCCTTCTTGGGGCAGCGCGTGTTAACGGACAATGGGCGGATTCAGCTCGCGCCCGTGAGGTTGATGGAGGCTGCGAAAGAGCGGTTGGAGCGAGATTTTGCATATGAGTTGGCACACAAGGACCAGCTCAAGCTGATCACGAGGCGGGCGATTACGACGCACAACTCGTGGACGCACAATCTCGAAGACTTTGTCGGTGAACGCAATCGCACCAACTATCTCTACATGCATCCGGATGATGCGGGGCAGCGCTCTTTACAGGAAGGGGATATGGTGGATGTCACGTCGGAGACCGCGACGGTCCGCTTGCCGATGAAGTTTCTCAAGGAGTTGATGCCCGGTGTGGTCGCCTTGCCACATGGTTGGGGACATCAACACGCCAAGAAGCTCAGTGTCGCGAGCCAAACACGCGGTGTGAATGTCAACTTGCTCAGCCCTGATGGGCCAGATAGGGTCGATCCTCTCTCTGGAATGGTCCATTTGACGGGAATTCCTGTTGAGGTGACAGCGGCACAAGGTCCACAGGCACACACATGGTCTGGTCTACCAGAAGGAGATATCGCATGAATGAGATGGAGATCCCTGAAGGGTGGGAAGCTGAGCAATTGCAGATGGCGTCTTCTGTGGAGATCCCTACAGAGGGGGGATATGTGCCACAAGAGGGCGATCGTATGGTCGCGTTTGATATCCAATATGAAGGGGACATCGCACATGTCGCGGCGACGTCGTTTCTATGGGGAGGTGAGAAGGAGGCGGTTTATACTGCGGGGATGGAGGTCGATATCCCTTATATCTCGGGTTATTTTTGTTTTCGAGAGGGACCACCTTTACTCGCGATGCTTAGGCACTTAGAGGCCGAGCAAGTGACGCCAGCGTGTTTGATTGTGGATGGCCACGGGCTCGCGCACCCCAGGCTCTTTGGTGCGGCTTGTTGGTTGGGGGTCAAGACAGGTTTGCCCACGCTTGGGATCGCAAAAGATACACTTGTGCGTTTTGAGGGAGAGCTGGCAGAGGAGAGAGGAAGTACACTTGATGTTGTTGTAGGAGACGAGTGTGTCGGGCATGTTTTACGTAGGAGGGATGGAATCCGTCCTGTGTATGTGAGCCCTGGACATTTGATTCGCTTGGATGTCGCGACGGATATTGCGCTGCAATTGCCCAGCAAGTATCGAATTCCAGATCCCATCAGATGGGCAGATCAGGCTGCAAGGGCCAGGGCCAAAGGCGAACATCTCGCCAATACTCGCGAGTGTGGAACGCTGTCTCTGTGATATTTGATGGTTTTACAACCAGTGCGCTTTGGTTGCTGCCGCGCTCTGCTTGGCTTTGTGGGTTTGCCACCCACACCCGCCTGGGGGACAGCGCCCCCCAAACCCCGCAATGGACGCCTTCGGCGTGTTTTGGTGTAGGGATGCATCAGTCGTAGAGTTTGGTTGTGGCTGTGTGGGTGCCACAGGCTGTGATGGTGAATCTGGTCATGCCATGGCTTGGGCCTGAGCGGGGGGTCCATGAGCTAGAGGATTTTGTGTAGTTCTTGCCATTGCATTTGTACTTGATACTCCACTTATGCTTGCTGGTGTTGAAGACGTTACGAATGACACAGCCTTTGGTTTTGCCGTTTTTGATCTTCTTGTTTTTGAAGGAGAGACAGTATTCCCATGTCGAGACCTTGTATCGGGCATATTTGATTTTGATGTTGTGACCGGACTTGTTGACAACCTGCACTTTGTATCCTGCGAACGCGCTGCCTACACAAAACATGGACACGAGGATAGCAAGGATTGTAAGGACATTCACTTTCTTCTTCATCGGATTCTCCTGTTGGCTGAGATGTGTTTCGTGCCGTACGCAAAGCAATAAGTATTCCCACTTTGCAGAATGGTGTTGTGGTTTGTTTTATAGGGGGTTTGTGTGTTTGAGGGATGTGGTTGATTCAACGATTGTTGAAAAGATTCGAAGATTTTTGTAGGATCGTTGAGAAAAAACATTTTGGGGCAAAGTATGCGATTTACATCGATTCCTACGTACCACGACTTGGAGCTTTTTTTAGCTCAGCACAAATATGTGGTTCTCCATGTTCGTGCGAGTTGGAACAAGTATGATCTCGAATTGGAAAAGAATATGTTGGCGATAAGACCAGAGCTACTTGAACAAATCTCCCTCGCTTCGATAGATTTTGATGATGAAAACCTATGGCCCTATTTGAAAGAGTTGGGTGTGCGAAACATCCCATTGTTGTTGTTCTATCTGGATGGTAAGTTGGTTGGAGAGAAAATGGGGTTGGTTTCCTCTAGAGTTTTAGCTACCCTGCTGAAGGGATTCTTTACTTTTCGTGAGGATGTGTGATTATGTTGCTGGTTATATTCGTGATTTTGTTTGTTGGACTTTTTTCGGTCTAATTGGGGATGTTATCGTCGGTGGTCTTTGGCTGAAGGCGTTGGGTGATGGCCTCGGCTTGCTTCCAGATTGCCTGCTGCTGCTCTTGTGGGTGGTCCATCGAGCACCTCTCTATAACGTCCCTTCGAGCTTGTCGTGCGATAGAACACTTTCTTTTGTACTGAGCAAAGAATTGAAACTCACCCTCTGGCCACTCGTGTCCTCGATCGCCTTCCGCAACGTAGAAATAATCCATCTCCCAAGGTCTCGGACAATGTGTGTTTTTGAGCTGTTCACCACGCAGGCGTAAAATGTCAGGTGGTGCGACGTAGACCAAGAAGCCGCTTTGTACGTACATCCTCTCTCGCGTCCATGGGTATGCAGACCAAGGTATACGTTCGCTCTTCCAGGCTTTGTCCGTTTCAAGGTGGAGCCCATGACTCTTCCAGCGGATCGTCTTGTCGGAGGGGCCGAGGTACTTACGCTGTTTGTTGAGGGCTGCGAGCATATCGCGGTTGGGGACGGTCAAATGATGGGGGGCGAGGATGATGGGCAATGAACGAGCTGCTTCAAAGGGGGTTGTCTCGATGTGTTGGTCATGAATCAAGATAAATGTGTTGGGTTTTTGCTGGTAGGAGAGTCCCCAAAGGAGATGTGCGAGCAACTTTGCGCCTTGTGGACACGAGAGGAGATGCCAGGTCTCATGGAATCGGTTGTTGCTAAACGTGATCTGTGTTTCGGGGCGGAGGGATATGATGTTGTAGGTTTTTCGTCCGAGTGTTCGTACTCTCAGGTGCAGCTTCATCTTGTCACCCAGGTGTTTTCGATGTCTTGGTTTCATCGACACCTCGTACGATTCGAACGTCTCTTCTTTGTGTTTTGCATGGCAACTCTCTCGTTGAGGGTGATTGTGTACCTTTTGGTACGAGGACACACCCAAGACTGTTCACCAAAATGTTGAAGGGGGAGTGGAGGGGGAAGATTTCCGACTCTACCATTGTTGAGGAGGTTCGAAGATTTTTTGTGATCGCCGAGAGAATCATTGGCTTGGAATGGTATGAGGAGTTATGAGTGAACAATCTATACAAGCGTAGTGGTCAACACTTTCATTTTTGGCAGGCATGGGAGTACGAGGGGAAGGTGACATTTCATTGGGGAATTGTGGGGCAAAGAGGAGAGGTTCGAGAGGAAGAGGTTGGTCCCTCTGCATCCGCCGACGAAATCATTGACTTGGAGATCGATAAGCGTCTCTCCGAAGGTTTCACAGAGCTGCCTGAGGAAGCATTCTCCTCCCTGAGCATCCAATACGCTGTCGAAGGCTGGGGAGAGCATGGTGAGCTAGACAAACGAGATGAGGTCGAGCATGAGCTCAACGAGTGCCTTGGATGGACAGGGAATGGAAGTTGCGATGGAGGAGATATTGGTAGTGGAACCATCAATCTCTTTTGTGATGTGCTCGACCCCGTCCTTGCCACAAAAACAATCGTCGACTCTCTTACGATGGCCGGCCTATTACCCGGTGTCTTGATCGTGCTCAGCGGTGAAGATGGATGTGATGTGCTGTGGCCTGAAAACTATGAAGGGAGCTTTTCCATTGTCACTCCCCAAGAAGATTCCACAAGCCGAGATCTCACACAAGATAACATCTTGACGATCACGACATTGCTCCGAAGACTTCAGGAAGAAGGAGGGACAGATAACTTTGTCGTCTTCACTGCGGGTAAGGCATCCAATTACTACATCCAATTTGCGGGCGCAAAGAATCACTCTGTGTTGTATGCAGAGGCCGTCAGTAACGAGTTCTTGGCTCCAGAGAGTGCACTGTCTCAAGATCAAGAAAATGTGCTATGTTCTAGGGGATGGAATGAACCCTCTTCGGAGAGTGTCAATTTTCACCGAGAGTGGGAGGCCATTGACCACGAACATCGATTAGGCATCGCCCACGAGGTGATGAAGACCTTTCGAGACGTTTACGGTGTCGGACCTGAGATACCACTTTCTGTTGACTTTGGACTTGAGTAGCTGGTGAATGAGAACACACCCCAAATCGTTCATGAAAACGTGTTTCTTTGGGGTTTGAGGGCCTTACTTTTTCTTTTTGGGCAAGGTGATTTTGAGGACGCCTTTTTGATTGAAGCGGATGAGGGTTTTTTTGCGTATGCCAGACGTAAAGCCAAACATCAATGTGATGTAGAGTGTCTTCCCACCGAGGATTCTATATCCATGCTCATAAGACAAGAGCATACCGTTGTAGCAGCTATGTAGCGTCTTCAACTCATTTTTGGAGAGTGTGTAGGTCTTACCAAAGGCGGAGATGTTGAAGTTCGTAAAGGAGCACTTCTTTCCGCCCTTCGCTGTGATCTTGATGGGGCCAGATGAACCGATACCTTTTGAGTGCACGTTGATATCAGAGAAGGTCAGGATGCCTTCTTGGGAGGCAAAGGCTGTCGAAGAAAAAAGAAACAGCGCGGTCAAAATGAACGTTCGTGTCCAAATGTGTGGGGAAATCATCTCTCACTCCTCTGTGTGATCATACGCGAATGTACCGGATGGATTGTACAATACACGATCACAACAGAACAGCGACTCTCGTTATTCCTCCGCTCTGTTGTTCTTACGAGCGAGGGATGAGATGAATGTGAATACCATCTTTGGGGCGGAGCGTGATGCTCGGTTTGAGGACGACAGGGACTTTATCGGAGATCTCAAAGTCAAAATGTTGAAGGAGGATCGCGAGGATGATCTCACCTTCGAGATGGGCGAAGTGATCGCCGATACACTTCCTTTGACCGAGACTAAATGGGAAGTACACAAAACGCGAGCTGGAGATCTGCTTTCTGGCTTCAACACGTTCAGGTGTCCAGCGCTCAGGGTCGAAGGTCTCGGGGTCCTGCCAAAAGTCGGGGTGACGGTGGGTCACGTATTGACTCAGGAAGATGAAGCTATCCGCTGGGATATGGTATCCTGAGACAGTATCGTCTTCGACAGCCCGGCGTGCGAGAGACCAAATGGGAGGATAGAGTCGCAGCGTCTCTTTGAAGACATTGGAAAGGTAGGGAAGTTGTTTGAGGTCTTCGAGTGTGGGGGAGCGTCCTTCGAGGACTGTGTCGAGCTCATGTTGCAGGCGTTGTTTGATATCGGGACGCTTTGAGAGCGCGTAAAATGCCCACGTGATCGCATTTGCTGTGGTCTCGTGTCCTGCGAGGAGCATCGTCGTACATTCATCTCGAAGCTGCTGAGCGTTCATCTTTTCGCCGGTCTCTTCGTCTTCGACGGCCATAAACATGTCGAGCAGATCGTTGTGTCGTTCTTCTTTATTTTGTTGCCGTTTCGCGATGATATCATCGATGACATGGTAGATTTGTCTTTTGGACCTGTGAAACTTGAGATTCGCGAGGGTAGGCATCCACTCTGGGTAGGGGTAAGGTGCCGAGACGAGGTGGGGAAAATACTCAAGGACGTACGTAAGTGATGGTCCGATCGCGTCGGAGTCACTGCTTGTGTCGATGCTGAAGAGTGTCTGTCCAGCGATCCCGAGTGTGAGCGTCATCATGGCTTTGGCGACGTCGATCGTCTCGCCTTCGGGGACAGCTCGCCACTGCTCGACTGTGCGCTCTGTGAAGCTGCTCATCGTCTCTGCAAAGCCTTCGATACGCTTTCTCATGAACGCCGGCTGCGCGATACGTCTTTGTCTTCGCCAAAAATCCCCTTCGCTTGTAACGAGTCCATTGCCCAAAAACAACCGCAGTTTGTGGTATCCTCTCGTTTGTTTGCTGTAATTGTTGATGTTTGTGAGCAATATCTGTTGGATCATGTCTGGGTGAAAGACCAAAAAGGCTTTGTTCTTACCAAGACGTAAGCCTACGATGTCACCGTACTCCTGACGTGCCTCTGAGAATTTTTTGAGCGGATCATCCAACAACATCTGTAGGTGTCCGAGTATACTTTTGCTCGGAAGCTGTGGGGCGTGTTTTAATTCAGCAGCGTTGCTGATCGTGGCTTGTGGGCTTGCCATCGTGGGCTCCTTTTTGGGCTTTTTGTTTGGCTTGCAATGTTCTTGCTTGTATATTGTGAGTATTTGCTCAGGTTTTCAACTCGCATTTGAAAAAAGGGATACGATGGTGGAAATGACTCCGAGAAAGCGGCCGAAACAGAAAAGGTCGAAGATGACTGTCGACGCCATTTTGACAGCGACCACTCGTATTTTGATCGAGGGAGGGTACGACAAGCTGAATACGAACTATGTGGCACAGGTGGCGGGGGTGAGTGTTGGGACGTTGTATCAGTATTTCCCGAACAAAGAGTCCCTTGTGTTGGCTGTATTCGAAGAGCACGCGGAGGAGATGCTTGGGCTCCTGCGTCGCGCCTCTAGTGATCTGCGCGATGTCCCCCTAGAGACGGCTGTTCGTGCATATATCCAGACGATGATCGAAGCGCATTGCGTCGATCCGGAGTTGCATCGGACATTGATTCGGCAGGCTCTGCACTTGGGAGTACACATTCACCAACATATCCAGAGTGAGGCGATCGCGATCGTGCGGTCATATCTGGAGCTTCATAAGGATACGATCTTGCCGAATAATTTGGACATCGCCGCCTTTTTGCTCGTGACGATGGTGGAGAGCGCGACACACAATATGGTCGTTGAGTATCCCGATATGTTAAAACACGGCGATGTAGCCGAAGAGTTGGCCTGTGTTGTGTTGCGTTATCTGCTCCCTCATTCCTTCTAATCCACCCCATACAACGCAGCGAGAAGACGGTACGATTCGAGCCTAGCCTCGTGATCGTGAATGACAGTCATGACCATCAACTCGTCAGCTTGCGCGCGCTCCATGACACGTTCTAGTTTGGTCTGGACTTGTGCAGGTGAACCGTAGATCATCTGTGTACCGACAGGCCCTAACCTCATGCGTAACTCTTGCTCTGACCAGTCATTTGCGAGGGCCTCTTCAAAAGATGGGACAGGCACCTCGATCCCCATCATCGCGCTCTGCATTCCTGCCGCGAGGATCACACAATGTGCGCGGGCGTGGTCTGGATCTTCTGCGCATATGACAGACGCCGCGACGATCACCTCCGGCTCCTCAAAGTACGAAGACGGTCGAAAATGTTCTTTGTACAAAGACACTGCGGGCAATGGGTCGATCGGACTAAAGTGCGCCGCAAACGCATACCCTGCGCCGACCTCACCTGCTAACTGTGCGCTCCCACCACTCGAACCCAACATCCATATCGGAGGCAAAGGCACTCCCTGTGGTGTGACTTTGATCCGACGGTATGGGTGCCTCTTCGAAAAACTCCCCTCCGAGAAAGACATCAGCTCCTGAAAGAGATCCGAAAATTCGACGCCTGGCTGTGCCGCCAGAGCCCTTGATGTAAGCGGGTCCGTGCCTGCTGCTCGACCGATTCCAAGATCAATGCGTCCAGGGTGAAGAGCTTCAAGTGTTCTGTACTGTTCGACAACACGCAGAGGGGCATGGTTGGGAAGCATCACGCCACCTGCGCCGATGCGGATGGACTCCGTGAAGGGAGCGATGTGTGCGATCAAGATCTCTGGCGCGGAGCTGGCGATCATCCCAAGACCGTGGTGCTCTGCGAACCATAATCGATGGTATCCAAGCGCATCGACATGTTGCGCCAAACTCTTGGTTCTCTTGAAGGTCTCGACTGTGCTGACATCTGCACCTGTAGGTAGGACATCAAGGACGGATAATCTCATCACTTCTCCCTTGTGGTTGTGGGTCACTTGCGAGAGAAAGAGATGGTCATGGAGGGGGATGTTGTAAAGTCTTTGGATGTAGAGAGGACCGCTAGGAAGAGATGATGTCTTTATTTTTTCAAAGGATTGTAGAAAATATGTTGACATGTTACGTTGCGATAGATAAAGCTATCAATCGTAACGTAACGTGTTTTTGATGGAGCGAAGAAGATGCCTCGCAAACAAGTGAAGAAGAAGTCGAAGAAGACCTCCACAAGGGACGTATTGCTTGACGCAGTGCTTGCTCTACGCGAAGAGACGGAGAAAGCCCCTCATGAGTTGACATTGAATGATGTCTCAGAGCGAGCAGGTGTCTCGCGGATGACGTTGTACCGTCACTTTCCGACAAAGCAGTCTCTACTGGAGAGCGTACGCGAAGAGCGAGGCATCGAGTTTGTCGAACAAGAAGATGTGAGAGCGCGTATCTTGCGGGCGGTGAGGGAGGTGCTCGTCAAGGAGGGGTTCTCCGCGACGATGGAGGTGATCGCGGAGAAAGCCGGTGTGGGAGTCGCGACACTGTACCGACAGTTTGGTGACAAGGCGAGTCTGATCGGGGCCTTTCGAGAGCACCTGCGTCCAAGTGAGATTTTGTCGGAGTTAGCCTTGTCTGAGAGTGAGGACGTGGAGGCTGATTTGTCGACCTTCGCGACGAGACAGATCGCTGTCTTGCAACAACATCAAGATCTGTTGCTGCTGGCCATCCGGGCAAAGCTCAACAAAGAAGAGGGCACGGATACACTCGCATTTAGCGGTGTGACGATTCGTGCCTTGGAGCAATATTTTTCCAAACAATTACAAGCCGGTCGGATCGCAGAGCGTGGGGATTCTCCTCGCGAATTAGCCGTCGCATTTGTCGGGGCCATGCTCATGTCGGCTTGGTTTTATCCCACGATGTCGGGGGAGCCTCCTGATGCACCTGAACGCATTGGAGCGCGTGTTGCCCGCATCTTTGTCCACGGAATCCAGGGAGAGAGTCATGAATAAAGTAGCGGAGATGCCATGGGTGTGTGATTTTGATGACCTCGATCGCCACACATTGCCGTGGGTTGGCGGAAAGGGAGCCAATCTCGGTGAGATGGTCCAGCAGGGCTTCCCTGTGCCGCCTGGATTTTGTGTGACAACGAGGGCGTACCGGATATTTGTGGAGAGTGGCGGAGATAGATTGATTGCGTTGTTTGAACAGCTCGGACAATTAGGGGCGCAACAGCTCCCAGAGATCCGCAAGGTCGCGCTCGCGCTCCGTGAAGCGATGCAAGCGCACCCGATCCCGCAAGAGGTCGAAGACGCGATTCTCGTCGCCTGGAAGGAACATGGAGCGCAACATAGCTACGCTGTTCGTTCGAGCGCCACGGCAGAAGACCTACCAGGGGCGTCATTTGCGGGGCAGCAGGACACCTACCTCAACGTCCAAGGAGAGGAGATGTTGCTCGATCGTGTGCGCGCTTGTTGGGCGTCGTTGTTCACAGATCGGGCGATCGTATACAGGCTTCAGAATGGCTTTAAGCACGAAGAGGTCGCGCTCTCTGTTGTTGTCCAGAAGATGGTCTTGCCACAAGTCTCGGGGATCATGTTTACGGCTGACCCACTCCACCAAAATCGTCGGGTGATTTCCATCGACGCAGGCTTTGGGCTTGGTGAGGCGCTCGTCTCAGGGAAGGTCTCGGCAGATCTCTACAACGTCCGCAAGGACACGATGACGATCCTCAAGAAGGACATCGCGGACAAGAGACTCGCGATCTGGCCTGTCGAAGGTGGAGGGACAGTCGAAGAACCTCTCGATGAGGAACGACGTCATGCACAAGTTCTCGGTGATAAAGAGATCCTCGCGCTCGCAGCGCTCGGTCAAAGGATCGAAGAGCACTATAAAAGTCCACAAGATATCGAGTGGTGTATCGACGATGGTGAATTGTTTGTCGTCCAAAGTCGGCCGATTACATCGTTGTATCCGATGATAGCTCCCCTCCCTGACGATGACACGTTGCACGTGTATATGAGCTTTAACCACGCACAGGTGATGCTCGATCCATTCCGTCCACTTGGGGCCTCTGCGCTTTCACTGATGATGCCATTTGGCAAGGAGGGCGCGATAACACCTGACTGTCCATTCCTTCGGAGGGCTGGTGGACGTCTTTATATCGATCTGACAGAGGTGTTGCGTAACGCTCTACCTTACAAAGTGTATCCTGTGTTGTTGGCCAACGCCAACGCGCACATTGCAGAGGCCGTCAAAGAGGTCATCCAAAGACCGCGTTTTCGCGAGGAGATGAAGACAGCACCTCACTTCTCATTCTACCGAACTGCACGTCGCTTGCTCTTTCCGCTTATGAGAAAAGCGTTCGTGAATATCTTCTTCGCAAATCCCAAAGGCAAGCTTCAACAGCTCAAGCAATATATTGATGATGAGACTGAGCGTGTTCGCAAAGACATTCACAGTGTCCCTGCTGGATTGCAGCGGTTTGATAGAACTGTTGAGCATGTTGGGAGCTGTTTTTTACAGCGCATCTTGAACATCTTTTTGCCTGTCGTAGCCGCTGGGTTGGTCAGCGTCAAGATGCTCGCCCAGCTCGCAGGGACGACAGTCAACGATCCTTTGATCAACGAACTGATGCGCGGGTTGGAGCACAATGTGACGACGGAGATGGATCTTCGAGTGGCGGATCTCGCCGAGGTCGCCCGGGCGCATCCTGCTGTGATGAGTGCGTTGCGAGAGGACCCAACGAAGCGCGTGTTAGAGACGCTCTCAGCGCTCGAAGGTGGTGAGGTCTTCCTCGCGGCGTTGCAAGCGTTTATGGACGAGTACGGTATGAGAGGACCTTCTGAGATCGATGTGACACGGGCGAGATGGGTGGAGGAACCCACGCCTCTGTTGCAGATGCTCGCAGGCAATCTGACGAGAGAAGGTAACAGTGGGCACAGAGCCCACCACGCGAAGCTTACAAAAGTTGGCGAGGAGGCTGGTAAGAAGGTCGTTGATGCTGTTCGTAAAAGGCCTTTTGGCTGGTTCAAGGCTCCTCTCGCCAAACGACTGGTCAAGTCCGTACGTGGTTTCACAGGTGGGCGAGAGCATCCAAAGTTCTTGATGATCCGTTATCTCGGATTGTTTAAAGAGGTCGTCAAAGAGGAAGCGCAGACACTCGTCGAGCAGGGGCGGATCGGACAAGTCGAAGATATCTACTTTTTGGAGATCGAAGAGATTCGGCGTCTGTTGTCTGGAGAAGAGACATCAGCAGAAGGGACCTCTTGGACTGCGTTGATCACGGCACGGCGCGAAGTTCACCAGCATTTTATGACGCTCTCTCCTCCTGGCGTCCTCACAAGCGAAGGAGAGGTCGTCGTCGCGCAGATGAAGCGAGACGACATCCCGAAAGGAGCCCTTGGAGGGAGTCCCGCTTCGGCTGGTGTGATAGAAGGGATTGCACGTGTGATTATGGACCCATCTGACGCTGTCTTGCAGGATGGTGAGATCCTTGTCGCGCCTTTTACGGATCCTGGTTGGACGCCGCTGTTTATCCACGCCTCTGGCCTTGTGATGGAGGTCGGTGGGCTGATGACACATGGCTCTGTTGTCGCACGAGAGTATGGAATCCCCGCTGTTGTCGGTGTGCTGGAGGCGACGTCGCAGATCAAGAGCGGTCAACGTATCAGGCTCAATGGAGACAGTGGATACGTCGAGCTGCTCTCCGATGATACGCAGGAGGTGCAGGTATGAAGTGGGCAGCCATTTTTTTGGTCGTGGTGTTAGCCTTTTTGATCATTCTCGCGATCTTGAAGGGAGATGGTGCTCTACAGGCTGGGATGAAAGCCTCCTTCACACAAGGTGTGAAGTTACTTCCTATTTTATTGATCGCCTTCTTCATCGCGGGTTTTGTCGAGGTGTTGTTACCTAAGGGGTTTGTCGAGCGGTGGCTCACTGATGCGGCAGGGTGGCAAGGCATCTGTATTGCCTGGATCGCTGGGATTTTAACACCTGCCGGGACGATCGTCGGTTTACCTATCGCTGCGTCGTTGTACAAAGCGGGGGCTGGGATCGGTGTGTTGATGACGTACTTGACGAGTTTAGCGCTACTATCGATGATCCGCCTCCCTCTGGAGGTCGGGATTTATGGTCTCAAGCTCACGTTAATTCGTATCGGTGTCTCGATTTTGCTTCCGCCTGTCGCCGGGGGGATTGCGATTCTCGTCGCGAGTAAGTTTTATTAGGCTACTGTAAGGAAAAAAGCGCACGAGGGAGGGCAGTAGATGGAGCCTCAGGCAAGGCATGAGGAGAAGGCATGGCTACCGCCATGTCGACGACGAATCACGACGCTTGCGGTTTCAGCTGCAACCTCCACGTGTGTTTCTTTTTCCTCTACACTTTTTTTCTTGTAGTAGCCTTGGGCTACTGGTTTGTGGCATCTTTGTGTGCATCTTCGGCAAAAAAACGACAGGAGCACACAATGAGAGACGAGACAGAACGATTTGCGACGTTGAGGGGATTGTTATCAGTCGAACATGCTTACAGTTTACGGTTTGACGAGATCCTGTCACTGTTTCAGGATTGGGATGAGCCGGCTGCGGTTCAATATGCACAAGAGCACCTCGCACCGATTGAAGATGAACTGCGTTACGGTACTCTTGCGCTCTGTTGGCCAGATTTTCCCAACGGAGAGCCGCTACCTTCCTTTCAGTTGATCAGGTCATTTTGTGTCGAGCGGGAGCTGCTCAGATCGGGTCATCTCTCAACCTTCCTCGAACATCCAGCGTTACGATGTCTTCGTCACTTTTCGGTGGACGCGCGGGCGCAAGGCTTGATGCGCCAAGAGCTTCAGCTGATCACCACTTGTGAACATCTTTCGGAGATCACGAAGCTAGGCTTTGCGGAGTGTCAACTGGGCTCAGGAGATGCCCAAATGATCGCCGAGTGTCCATTTTTTTCTCAAGTCCAATCTCTCTCCTTTTATATCAACAAGGTCCGCGCGAGTGGGATGGTCGCGTTGTTGTCTTCGCCCCATCTTGCGCTACACGAGTTGCGTTTGGATTATAACGCTGTTGGAGGCGGAGGTTTACGTGGTGCCTCTTTTGATATCCCTCCAACGTTGCGTTCCTTGGAGCTGCGAGGAAACAATCTGGAGGATGTCGACATGCAAAGCCTCTTTGGCTGTGAAGGGTGGGGGCAACTCGAAGTGCTCGGTGTCTCCTCTTGTAAGTTTGGAGATCCAGGCGCGAAAGCTCTCGCAGATGGAGGACTGGTCTCTTTGAAGAGTTTGGATCTCTCCCACACCCCCATTCAAACACAGGGGGTGATTGATATCGCGCAATCGACCTCCTTCCAAAAGTTAGAGTCTCTGAATTTGTTTGGTTGTACCTTTGGTCCAGCCGCGTCTTTTGTGCTCGCGGCAGAAGGTACGCTTCCATCGCTCAAGCAGCTCTCCTTATCCACCTATGAACTTGAACCTGAGGTTATCGAACAGATGGCTTTCGCGCCGGCGCTCGATGAGGCGACTAGGCGCGCCTGTATGGAGAGAATGTCTCTCTCCAGGCTCGCCTGGAGGGCTAAGAACCTCGGTATACCTCGTGCACATGCACTCTACAAACACGAACTTATACCTGAGATCATCAAGCACACTTTGGGGTAGGCTTGTACAAGGACAAATTGAGGAGAGAGGTCCGCTGTAGGGTTTGTAGCCCTCCAGTATCCCGGAATGTGTGCCTCCAGATTCCTGGAATCTATACTCTCTGTGTCTTTGCTTATGGGGCTTTTGGGAGGGGATTTCTTCGTTGAGTCGCTGCATAAATGAGCTTTGTGTTTGGTTGGCGTGTGTTTTGCTTTGTGAGTGGGGTGCCATAGAGGTGAAGGTGATGACGCGGACAGCATGACCTTCACAGGGCGAACGAAGTTCCCATCATACACTGACATAAAAAGGAGCCGAGGATGCAGACAAGATCTTTGTGGATGCTTGGGATGGGATGGTTTTGTTTTTTGAACATGTGTTCTTACGCAGAAGCACGAACACAACCAAAAGTCGCTGTTGTGATGAAACAAGTCACTCCTTTGATGAGGGACTCAAGCGCAGCGATAAGGAGTATGATTGAAGGTGAATTACGCAGACAGGGAAACTCTGTTGTGTCGCTCCCATCGAAATGGCAGGGGCCGACAAGCGCAGAGCACTCACAGTGGCTCTTGGGTCGGGGGGTGCAATTTATCTACGAAGTGACATTGCGTACATTTGCAGGGCAGGTTTTGCTGGAGATGACGGAGTTCAATGTTTCGCCAAGGCGCGAGCACACTTCGGTCAGTCGGACGATTGATTCGTTGCGAGCGTTACCTGACGTCTTGCCTGGGATGTGCAAGGATCTACTGCACCGCGCCCAAAAGGGGCGCGTGAAACACAGCACGTTCCGCTGGGGACTTGGTGTGGCTGGAGGGCTCGCGATTGGTTTTGACTCGCGTCCTGACAGTCATCTACATTACCCCGGTGGTCTGGCTGGTGGTTTGGTGCGTTTCTCCTTCGAGGTGCAGTCCTTTCGGATCGATCTGGAGAGCTCCTTTTTGGCCGGATACAACAACCACTTTACGGAGATCGTTGCGTTGCGTGGTGTCTACCACCCCTTTATGACAAACATCTCTCCTTACATCGGCATTGGGGCAAGCTTCATCGCTGCGCCTACGATGTTTGATGGTGTAAGCCCACCGATGTTTGGTGTGGGGATGTCGATCAACGCTGGCTATGAATTCTTTCGCATGGGAGATGTACACTTTTTGTTCGAGCTGCAGATCAACTTTCCTTTTCTCGCTGTGTGTGGTCTTGAAGAGGATCCGTTGTCTAGTGGAGCTGATCATGACCACAACAACCACACGGAGAATGAATTTGATATCTGGACCCCCTCTGCAGTGCTGAAGTTTGTCGTGATGTGGTAGGGGCTCAGCGCCGACCAATGGTCAGGTGAAATCCGAAGTCAGGTAGGGGGGAGAGTCCGTAAAATGCTCTGATCTCTCGTAGCATTCGGCTCTCGACAGGAAGCCACCAAAATCCATCCTGTGTCTCGACGATGTGGCTGTAACGAAAGTCACATGTCGTGTCTTGTTGTTCCTTCCACAAGGTCGCATTTTGTTGCGCTTCTTCACCTCTCATTACGGAGATGTGGGCGCCAAAGAGTGGGCGTTGGAGTTTGATCCCCTCTGTCTTCTCGATCCACCAGAGGTAGTATCTTACGACTTCGTCGTCACACCGTAAGATCAGCCACCAGGGGTTTCCACCTTTGCCATCCTGTGTTGTCGGTTCAAAGTCCAATATACCGTTCATCTGCAGGGTGAGTTCCTTTTGTATTATGCTCATGATGTACCTCTTGTGCTGGTTTGGGGAGGTTGAACGCTGGCTGGGGGTTGTTGTCTATACGAATGCTGTGAAGTACAGGTTCGCTTGTTCTTTTGTGTGGAATTCTCTGGCCTTTTGTCCTATGGTGAGGGCACACACAAGAACGCATGATAAGGCGATAGACATGAGCGACATACAAAAAGAGTTGGAAGAGATCTTTTTCCTCGCCGAGGAAGAGGACGAATTCCTCGACGTGATATCTCGACTCTCTGCACTTGAGTCAAAAGAGGCTTGGCATATTCCATTGCTTGTAGAGGCGATGAGAACAGATGAGTACGACGTGATATCGGAAGCAGTCGACGCGTTGTGTGATTTTGTCCGTGAGCCTTCGATGAAGTGGCATGCTCCATTACAGGGAGAGTTACGACAGTTCTTCTCTGGAGAGTTCCTGCCTTACAGTTTGTTTGTGCAATTATCCGAGCTCTTTGTGCTCCTTGGCGAAGAACAGAAGAGTCTGCTGCCCGATATCCTCGCCCTCACAACACGTCAAAAGTGTCCACGTTTGCAGCCTCTTTTTACACAAGATTCTGTGTTGCGACCGCTGCTCATCGATTCTTTTGAGTCGTACTTTTTGCGGGCCTCGTCTTCTGGGCAGAATATGCTGTTGAGCGCGCTGATGAGGCTTGATACCCCTGAACCTCAAGCGATCAAGCAGCTTATACGTCTGTTACGACTTCCTTTAGAAGACGATGTGATGCGGTCTGTTGTGGAATTCGTCGGTCGCTTGGAAGAAAATGGTGGATTGGCAGGGGAGTGGATCGTTGAGCGTCTGCTGGATCCTTCAATCGAAGACTCTGAATCTTTGCGCGCGGTGTGTGTGAGAGCGCTTGGCCAGCTCAAATGGGAACACAGCACTTCGCTAGATTGTGTGTTGCAGGTCATGGATGATGAGCTTGCGCAAGTTGACAAGGAGGAGTTGGAGTGCAGCATCGTCCTCTTCGAATGTATTCGGACTCTTGGGGCTCTTGGAGGGGAGAGGGCGACCGAGAAGTTATGTGAGCTGCTTCAACAGCGGATCGCGTTCTTGGAGGTGGTGCGGGTGTGTACGATGTTGGGTGATCAAGCCCAGCAGGCTGTCCCCTTGCTCCTGGCATTTTTACAAGAAGACGGCGGCGCAGAAGCTCTTTCCGGCGAAGAGTACGCCTACAGCGCGCTTAGCTATCAACGCGAAGAGTGTTTGGGTGCGCTCGGTCACTTGCGTGGACCGGCTGAAGACGTTTTACCTGTCCTTCGGGAGTATATTGCGTTTGGTTCAGAGGAGGAGCAGCAGTCCGCATGTGATGCGTTGTATTTCTATTCGCAAGATGAAGGGAGTCTCGACTTTGTCCCCTTGCTGTTTGACATGTCGCGAAGTGATTCTGGGGAGTCGATGCGTCTCGCTTCGTGGTCTCTTGCGGCGATTATTTATGCACACAAAGAGCGCTTTTTACAGACCTATCTCACCGACTTCTTTCGGATCGTGGAGAGGATCTCCGAAGACATCGACAAGACGTATATGCCCTTCGCGAATTTGGTCCTGGCTTTTGGATGTTTGGGGGTCGCGGCGCACCACTCTTTGCCACTCGTTTTGGGTTTGCGGACCTTTGATGGTGGTGAGTACCATCATGAGGGAGATAAAGTGCGTGGCAATGTCGCTTGGGTGCTTGGACGTTGTGTCCCACCACCCTCGACAAAAGAGACACCAAAACGTGGCTTGTTTGAGAACGAAGCAGAGCCACTCTCCATAGAGGACGCGTTGACTCTCTTGTGGGAGATGACGGACGATGAGAGTGATTTCGTCAAGATGGAAGCTGTGACAGCGCTTATCAGGCTCGAACAGGTCCATCAGATCGATATCGACGTGTTGCTCGAAACGATCGCCTCACAAGTACTTCATTTTCAGGGAATGTACAGGAGAAACAGTGAGCAGCTCGCGATGATCGCGGCGGAGGAGATGACGATGCTCTCGGCTGCGCTCGCCCAAAAAATAGAAGGGTTTCGACACGCTCACCAACCACTCACCCAAACAAGTCTCACCATGCAGCAGTATGCCGACATGCAAAAGCACTCCCGGCAAATACTCGGTGTGTGGAAGGAGTTTCTCGACGAGATGCCTCTCCATAATCCCAAACTCCATCGCTCTTGTGCCGAAGCCTACGAGGCGCTCTTGTTACTCGATGAATTTCTACAGCGAGAGCAGGAGAAAGAACTCAGGGCTGATCTGGAAGAGTCACTTTTTTTCTGAGACCCCTTCACAGCGTATGAAAGAGAGGGGATGTCTAAAGTTCGGGCGCTAGTCTTTTTTGGAGCCACAGCAGCTCGATTCTTTGGGGGCTGTCTCAGGTGTCTCAGTCCCACAACAAGATGATTCTTTGGGTGCTGTCTCAGTTCCACAACAAGATGGTTCTTTGGGGGCCGTTTCAGTCCCGCAGCAAGAAGACGTTGTGTCGTCCGTTCCGCAGCAATCGCTTTCATTTTCACCGTGTGTGTGACCGACTGAGGAGAAGAGACGTTGGAGCATCTCCCGTGGACCCATACGCCAGAACGATGCAAGCACGAGGGCACCAAAGCCAAGGGTGCTCAGATACTGAAGTGTGGACATGTGGTGATGATGTTCGTGGCCGTGTTGGAGCTTAGGGACGAAGGTGGTCGTGTAGAGCAGCGCGTTGGTGCCCCATCCAAGCAGGCACGAGACGACAAACATGGAGGCGGCGAACATCATCGCGATGCGTTTGTTGTGTAACTCTTGAAGGACACCAAAGGTCGTCGCGTTGGTCGCGGGACCTGTCAGTAGGAAGGCAATTGCAGCGCCGGGAGACAGGCCTTTGACCAACAAGATCGCGACGAGTGGGGTCGTGCCCGAGGCGCATACATACGCGGGCATTCCAAGGAGCGCAAAGAGTGGGACCTGCCATATGGCCGGAAGCGTGGAGAAGGTTTTGAGGGGCAGCAGCGGACTCAAGATCGCCGCGATCAACAGGCCAAACAATATCCACGGCAGAAGCTTGTCGAACATCTCAACATAGCCGTATCGCACACCGCTCCATAGTCGCTGAAGAAGAGGCGTTTTGTCTTGTGCGGAGGAGGTCGTGGAGGCTGCTGTTGGTGAGGCACACATCGGACCGACAAACAACGCAACTGAAAAGGCCGCGAGGATCGCTGCGCCCACTCTCGCGAGGGTCAACTCTGTACCGAGGAGAGGAAGCGAGAGGAGGACGGCGTCAAGACCAAGCTCTGGGGTCGCGACTAGAAAGGCGATCGCGGCAGCGCCCGGAGCGCCAGCACGTGTCAGACTTTGGTACAGTGGCAACACACCACATGAACAAATGGGCAACGGCAGGCCAAATGCGACCCCTTTTGCGCTCTGTGTCAGATGATTTCCTCTTTGTAGCCAGCGGATTGATGCGGTTTTCAGGAACACATGTACCAACCCCGCAGCGAGGAACGCCAGTAACAACGCTGGAGCGCTCTCGGAAAACAACATGGTGAACGCGTGTTCGACTGTGTTGTGGTCGTGTTGATGGCTGTGTTCGCCTTGCTGTAAGAGATAAAGTAGGGCAAAGCCGATCGCACCACCAATGGCACCCCAGTGACGCAGTGAGGGACCCGAACGATCCTTGAGAAAAGAGGGCTTGTTGATCAAGACATGTGCGAGGACACCGACCATCATCGCCTGGAAGAGCAATAACCATAACTCCTGCGAAGGAGACAGCGCGCCTTTTCCGAGAAAGAAGCCAAAGAGCGTGAAGATACCGATGCCAAATGCGACGAGTAATGCCTGTCCCCACTTCTTTTGGGGGAGTAAGAGCCACGCGAGCGCCACTCCGATGGGGAGCCTGTGTAAGACGATCGCCATCGCCAGCATCTCACTGTGATGTTGCGCCTTGTTTGTCGTGGAGAGTCCCATTCCATCGAGGAATGCATGAATCGCGACCCCGATGAATACGACGAGCCCAACAGTCGCGCTGGTCCTGGGCTTTTCGTGCTTACCTGAGAGAAAGCGATCGAGGACAAAAGGCAGCGCCAAGCCGACACATAATGCGAGAAACCCCCAAAAGCCACTTTCGTGCAAGCAGTGTGGTAAGATGTGCAAGATGAGCAGTCCACCCACCGAGCACAGCACAAACCCATCAAGCAGCGCATGAAAGTTGTCCATTTTTCGGAAAATAGGGTAAATCGCGAGTCCCAAAAACAGAGGCAGGACGCTCAAAACAACGAGCCACATAGACATTCTCCAGGCCAATCCAATCACAAAGACCACCAGAAGGAACATTTCATCCGGTAGCCCAAACCACTTGTTTCGATGGT
Source organism: Deltaproteobacteria bacterium (assembly GCA_002731275.1). Classification (GTDB taxonomy): domain Bacteria; phylum Myxococcota_C; class UBA6777; order UBA6777; family UBA6777; genus UBA6777. Next base: position 68,934 of record PCBK01000027.1, read on the forward strand.
TGCATCGCACGCTGGATGCGTTTGAAACAAAGATTTTTGGGAGAATAAGCCGTTTATCGCGAAAAGTCGAGACACGGCTGGTCTTCTTTTTGAAGAATTTGACCTCGCTCAATACAGAATTGTTCTTTGACAGTACACTTTCGGCGTTTCACTTGTATCATGTGTGTCATGGAAGACAAAGCGCTGTGTACGTCCAACCACGGTGTCCTGCTGCGCTTGAAAGTCTTCGATGATTGTGATACTCAGCGAATCTTGAACGATGAACTTGATGATGTGTCGATCTTTTATACTTGCTCTACATTCGATGGGAGGCTGCCATGACAGGCGGAAATCAGAACCGACGAAATGCGATCGTGAATATTGCCAGCCAACAACTCCAAATTTCCAAACAAGGCGAGACCTTCTCAACTGAGGAGCTGTTTCGCGCGAATGTGTTTGATCTCCGAGAGATGCAAAAACGCCTGCCCAAGGCGGTCTATCGCTCGTTGTTGCGCACTGTCGAATCCGGACAGGCGCTTGACGCGACGACTGCTGACGCTGTTGCCTCTGCAATGAAAGAATGGGCCATCGCAAAAGGCGCAACACACTACACACACGTCTTTTATCCTTTGACTGGACTGACCGCTGAAAAACACGACAGCTTCCTGCTGCCCTCTGGTGATGGCGCGATCTCCGAATTTAGCGGTGCGCAGCTGATCCAAGGAGAGCCCGATGGTTCGAGCTTCCCCACTGGTGGTATCCGCCAGACATTCGAAGCTCGCGGATACACCGCATGGGATGTGACGAGCCCTGCATATCTCCTCGAAGGTGAGAATGGCTCGACGCTCTGTATCCCAACAGCCTTTGTCTCCTGGACAGGCGAAGCGCTCGACCAAAAAACACCTCTTTTGCGCTCGATGCAAGCGCTCAACTTGCAAGTCCAACGTGTCCTCAAGTTGTTTGGACAAGAGACCAAAAAACTCGTCGTCTCCACAGCAGGTGCTGAGCAAGAGTATTTCCTCGTAGACTCACACTTCTACTACGCTCGCCCCGACCTCTTGACCGCTGGACGTACGCTGTTTGGTGCCTCTTCACCTAAAGGACAAGAGTTCGACGATCACTACTTTGGCGCGATCAACGATCGTGCTCTCAACTACATGATCGAATGTGAGAAACAGCTCCTCAAGTTGGGTGTCCCCGTTAAAACACGCCACAACGAAGTCGCCCCCGGTCAGTACGAGATCGCCCCCATCTACGAAAACGCAAACGTCGCGACAGATCACCAACAACTGATCATGAGCACGCTGCAAAAAGTCGCGACACAACACGGTTTTGTCTGCTTGTTGCACGAAAAACCCTTCGCAGGTGTGAATGGCTCCGGAAAACACGTCAACTTCTCGATGGGGAACGCTGAGGTTGGGAACCTCCTGGAACCTGGTGATAACCCCCAAACAAATATGCGCTTCTTGGTCTTCTGCGCTGCTGTCATCCAGGCCGTAAGTCGACACGCGCGTCTCTTGCGTGCTGTCGTGGCTTCCGCTGGAAACGACCACCGACTTGGTGCAAACGAAGCCCCCCCCGCGATCATCTCGATCTTCCTCGGTGACCAATTGACCGAGGTCTTTGACCTCATCACCTCTGGCTCCAATGGAGAAGCGAGTAAATCCGGGACGCTGACACTTGGTGTCGACACATTGCCACGTCTGCCCAAAGACGCTGGTGATCGAAACCGCACAAGTCCCTTCGCGTTCACAGGGAACAAATTTGAGTTCCGAGCTGTTGGTTCTGCCCAAAGTATCGCGACACCGTTGATCGTGCTCAACACCATCCTCGCTGAATCCCTCGATGACATCGCAACCTCACTCGAAGCTGCTGATGGCTCGCTCGACGATGCGATTACACAGTGTATCACTGATATCTACAAAGCCCACAAGAGCGTTATCTTCAACGGTGACGGATACTCAGATGAGTGGCACAAAGCGGCTGTCGAAGAGCGCGGACTTGACAACCTGCGCACAACAGCGGACGCACTTCCAAGTTACATGGACGATGCAACCGTCAAGATCTTCGAGAAGTACAACGTCTTGAGCCCTCGTGAGCTTGAGAGTCGTATGCATGTCTACCTCGAACAATATGCAATGAGCATCCAAGTCGAAGCTCGCTTGACTGTCGAGATGGGACGCACAATGATCTTGCCTGCATCACTCCGTTATCTCGGAGAGGTCGCTGACACTGCCGGTAAACTCAAGGCAATTGGTCGCTCTCTTGATGGTGGATTGCTCGATGCGATCGCTGGACATGTTGACGGCTTGCAGAAAACACTCGGCACACTCGAAGAGAAGATGGCTGCTCACGTCGAAGATCCCATCGCTGAGTGTCGTCACGCATGTGATGAGATTCTGCCCGCGATGAACGCCGTTCGGGAGCACGCTGATGCACTCGAAGGACTCGTCGCTGACGACCTCTGGCCATTGCCAACTTACGAAGAGATGCTCTTCATCAAATAAGACCTTGTGAGTGTCTGACCTTCCCCGCTCCTTCCCCCTACAACACCGCAATCTCTGTCCCTGTCACCCTCTATGTATTCTTATCCATTTTGCGATGTGTGCTCTTGAAGCCACAAGTGGATCTCTCGTTGTAGTTCTTGTGTGTCCGTTGCGCGGCCATAGCGAAAGGATACGTAGGACTGTATAAGCGTCGCAGCTGAACGTATCGCCTCTGGAAGAGACTCCTCATGTTGCAGCCTGTTTGCGTAGTGCTCAAGTGTCTCGCTCTTGGGTTTGTGCAGAGATGTCTGTAGTGTCTCAAGCAGCGTGACAAACACTGGTAGGGGGGTCTCGTAGTCGATCTCGTGTTGTGTGTGTTCCTGTCTTTTTTGGCGCCAGCTTCGGAGGAGACGGATACCAAACCACAATATCAAGAAGGCGATGATCGTGATGATCATCTCGATCAGGGTCATCTGGGCGAGACGTTCTCGCAATTGGTCGATCCACTTTTGTGCGAGGTCAAAGAGGCCGTGGAATGTGGTGGATTGTGTTGGCATATGTTCAGAGACGCCGCCGGGAGGGGTGGGGTCGTATGTGATCCAGCCTCGTTTGGGGTGCCAGACTTCGACCCAAGAGTGGGCGTTTTGTTCGCGTACGATGTAGTAATTGCCAAAGGAGTTGTACTCGGAGACGAGATAACCACCGATGACACGTGTTGGGATGCCAAGTGTTCTCGCGAGGAGGGCGAAGGCCGAGGCAAAGTATTCACAGTGTCCTTGTCGATGTGTTGTGAGAAAGTCGATGATGGGATCGACCTTAGGGGTGCGTTCAAAGGACAAGGAGTAGCGAAAGTCTCTGGCAAAATGAACACTGAGCGCGCCCAGCTTGTCGTCGAAGTTGTGCGCTTTTTGTGTCCATTTTTTGGCGATCTGTCGTAGCTGAGCGCGCATCTTTTTGGGCAGCTGAAGGTCGCTTTTTCTCGGTGGGATAAGTGCTCTTGGTTGCTTTGAGAGCGTGAATCCAAAGCGACCATGGCCTTCTGTGTTGGGTGGTGTGACGAGTCCCACGCCATCAATGGAGACAAATTTGTGGATGGAGGTAAATTTGTGCCCATTGAGCGGGAGAAAGTAGCGTTTTTCTTTGATGTCGACAGTTTCGATTGTGAGCTGTGAGGTCGTTTTGTCGACAGGAGGTGTATGGACCGTGCGCTTTTTGACTTTGTCTGGGTTGATCCAGTAGCGCTTGAGGTAGCGATCGTATACAGCGCCGCGCAGGTAGAGAGTAGACTGGAATTTCCCATAGACACGCATGACAACGCGCTTAGATTTGAGCAGTCCGTTCAGCGCGCCAAGCTCAAAATAGTTATCAAAGCCCGTGCGGTTTCGCAGCAAGAAGGTCAGATCGATGTTTCGATACAATGTTGTGTAGAGAGGTGGAATACCTATCGAGAAGGTCAAAGAGCCAACAAGCGCGATACTGCCTGCGATACCAAGCAGCCATCGCCTCCCTGTCGACAGCTGGAGGAGTGAGGGCCGACTTTCATCGCCACTTGATGCGGCCCACAGGCCGACGATCGTGGTCGCACCGACAAAGAGGTGGTAGGTCCAACCCATCTTTTGACCACCACAAGAGAAGACCGCAAGAAGCAGCGACGCGAGCGTGACATTGTGTCCACCCATCGCGTTCTTGAGGAACAGTCTTGTCAGCCCGTAAGTGATAATCCAAAAGCAAAAGAACGCGCGCAGTAAGGCTGCACCTTCGAAGAAAGGGTGTTTCGGGGCCGGGCCGATAGCGACAGTGAAGAGATAGGCCGCAGGTAGGCAGACAAACGCGATGATCCATTGTCCGACGCGGTCCACTTCGATGTGTGTGGGGAGCAGCGTTACCAAGAGCACAAAGCCTAACGCTGCTGTGCCAAACCACTGCTCAAAGGCGACCGCGTACAAGAGAATGGACAACAAAAAACCGAGCTGTAGAATCCTTTTTGTCGTAGTCTTCACAGTACAAGCTCCTTTTGGGCCTCGATGTCCTCCACCTCGATGATGGTCGCGTCCGTGGGAGGCAATCGATCTTTTTTGCGCTTACTCGCGACGATAAGGCTCTTACAACGGACACCTTGTGAGTCAATCCACGATGTAAAGTGCTCGTGTGATGGTTCCCACTGCATGGAGATAAAGATCACACTCGAGAGGCGCTCCATGTGGTCGGATATTCTGGGCTGAAGTTCCATCAACTCAGGGTCTTTTTTAGGGTCCACACAGGCGAGGAGATCGAGCGCTTGATCGAGAAAGCCGAGACTACGTCCGAGTGTGAGTTGGTGGACATTGTCGCCGATGACGAGAAGATCGAGCAGGGCCTCTCCACGGCTCAATTGCGCGACAATGCCAGCTGCGAGTGAGAGGGTCGCTTCAAAGACTGGTTCATCGGAGCGGCCGCCTTTGGTGTCGATAATAATGCCGATCCTGGTGAAGTACTCTTGTTGGTACTCCCTCACGACCGGGATGCCAAGCCGTGCCCAACTCTTGGCGTGTAGATCTCGGATCGGGTCACCTGGACGGTAAGGACGCAGGCCGACGAGCTCTCTTGATTCACCAGTGATAGAGGCCAGGGCCACACCGCCTGGTTGGTACTTTTGGGTTTGTTCGATTTGAATGTGGGTGACGTTGGCGATTTTGGGGATGACCAGAAAGTGTTTTCCTTCTGTTGCGATAGGTTTTCCCAAACACATGCCAAAGGGCGTCAGCGCTCTGATCGTGAAGGCGTCGATATAGTGTTCACCACGTGCGACAAAGCTCGCCAGGGTTGTCAGCGAGGTCGTCCCGTATGCGTCCAGGTGAGGGAGTTTTGGACGCTCTCCTTTGTATGTTCCGTCCCATGGCATAAAGGGACGCTCAATCCGTAGGGCTTGTATCGGGACATCGAGGGTGTTGGTCAGCTCAAGTGTAAAGTGGACGTCTTCTCCCCGTGTGACGCGAGAGGGGCTGCGTACGGAGACCTTGAGGCCTTTGATGTCGACAAACCAGCGCAACACAAAGGACGCAAAGAGGATCGAAGTCAACACACTCCACAGCACGTAATATTGTGTAAAAGAGACGTTGATACTGACGACAGATAGGAGCATCCAGAACAGCAAAAGCAGTCGACCTTCTCGCGAGAAGGTAAAGACGACGTTGAGAGACCACTGGAAGACTTTGGCGCTGCGGGAGTTGAGGAAGCGTTCGCGCTCTTCTTTGGTCGAGGGGATGAGAATATAGTTGAGTTTTGCGTAATTGACCTCTCTGAGTCGTTCGAGCCAATCTGACATACTCACGTCGGCACCTTTATGTCTTGGATGATGGATTCGAGAATGTCCGCGGAGGTTTGTCCACTGTAGCGAGCCTGATTGGACATCCTGATCCTGTGTCCAAGAGCTGGGACCGCGAGCGCCTGGATGTCTGCAGGGCTGACAAAGTCTCGACCGTACATAAAGGCTCTTGTCTGGCTGGCTCTGAACATCGCGAGCGTGGCGCGGGGGCTTGCGCCAAGAGACAGCTCTGGATGGTTACGTGTTTTTCGTATCAACTCGACCATGTAGGAGGCGACATCGTGTTCGAAGTGGATCTCCTTGATCTCGTCTTGCAGCGCGCGTAGAGCAGGCAGATCGAGGACGGGTTCGATCGCATCGAGTGGATCGGAGGTCTTTCTGTCGAAGAGCATCTTCAGTTCGTCTTCTTTTTCAGGGTATCCGACGCTGATACGCAGCAAGAAGCGGTCGAGTTGGGCCTCTGGTAGAGGGTACGTTCCCTGGTAATCGACGGGGTTTTGGGTGGCGATGACAAAGAAGGGGGAGGGGAGCGGTCGGGTCTTTCCATCGATGGAGACTTGGCCTTCGTTCATGGCTTCGAGGAGGGCTGATTGTGTACGTGGCGAGGCGCGGTTGATCTCGTCTGCGAGCAAGAGGTGGTGAAAGACGGGACCTTCTTGGAAGTGAAAGGTGCCTTCTTTGGGGTTGAGGACGGTTGAACCGAGGATATCTGCGGGCAGCAGGTCAGGTGTAAATTGGACCCTTGAGAAGTCCATGCTCAGGCAGTGGGCGAGGGTCTTGGCGAGGGTTGTTTTTCCGACGCCTGGGACATCTTCGAGGAGGACGTGTCCGGCGCTGAGGATACCGATAAGGACTAACTCGATGCTGTTGCTCTTTGTTGAGATGACGCGTCTGATAGACGTCTCAATGGCTTTGATCTGCTCATTGACGATTTGGTTATCCACGATGTGCTTTGCCTCCCATGAGTGGCTGTGAGTCGCTTGCGTTCTTGACTGCAAATCTTGTGATCAGGGTCTATGGCCTGTATAGACGGCATTATTTTCGTTTTCCAAAGGTGTAGCGAATGTAGCCGAGTACATCGCGTCTTTGTGGCGCATCGAGTTTGTGTTTCCAGCCGACCATCGACGTCCCCTTCACGCCATCCGAGATGGAGCGGAGGAGCTGCTTGTCCGTTTTGGCGAGGCGGCTTTTATCTCCGACAAAGTCAGCGCCAATCGAGCCCTCCATGCCACGCCCATCTTCTTGGTGACAGACCATACAGTTGGTCGTGTAGACTCGCTTTCCTTTGTCGAGCGCGACTGGTTTTCCGTCAATTTTGAACGCAGGCCATTTTTTGGCTGGGCGTACTTTGGGACGCTTTTTGTGTTGTTTGAGCATGGCCTTGTGTGGGTCTTGGCGAGGATTGGGAGGGGCACTGTGGACGCCTATCCCCCGTGCCATGAGCGTCGCGAGGACGACGATGACCATGATCAGTCCAAGCTCGATACGCGTGAGTAACTGGAGGAGTGGTGCTTTTTTGGTATCGGGTACTTCGCCTTTCTTGCGCAGGCGTCGCCATTGAATCAACGTCAACATAGGGACACACTCAATGATAAGGATAAGGACGAGGAGCGCGATTTTTCCGAGGAAAAGTTCGTTGGAGAGGTAGTAGGAGGCACCTTTTTCAAAGCCGCCAAAGGCTCGAAGCAGTCCACTGCCGTACCATGCAATCGCGATCAGACCGGCGAGATTGTCTGCAGCGAAGACGCGAGACATGTTCTCTTTGCTCATTGGGAGCCCGAGCAGATAGGCTCTCATGCCCATCGCGTAAAAACCAGTCGCGAGACACAGCAGGTGAATGACTGACAGCATCAGGGACCATATCATCGGTAGATTCGACCTCTCTCTCTTCGATTGTGTTTACGTCAAAGGAGAAAAATGTCCCATCTTTTGGAGGTCCTGTCAAGGTCATACACTGAGCGAAAGCTGGGGGGATGTCTTTGTTGAGGGGTCTTGTGGTTGGAGGGAGTGGATACAGAGGGGGATTAGAGGTGCCACTTGGAGCGCATGTGGAGGGTGATCTCATCTCCTTCGATATCCATAATGGCCCATCCCTCAGGTGTGTCCGCGAGGTTGAGAAATTGTGTTGCGTAGTAGTTGGACTCCATCGAGCCTTTTTTGGGACGACGTCTGCGATCCGGGACTGGAAAGTCTTCGACATCGAGCCTTGCGATGGAACGATCGACCAAAGCTTTTTGTAGATCGTCGAGTTGTGTGTTGTCTCGCTCCTCTCGCCAGCGGCGCTTAAGCTCGCCAAACGCTGGCTGTGAACGTCCTATCGCTTCGTCGTTTTCACAGATCGCGAACAAGCTGTATGCGTGACAAACAGGTGGGTCCATGTGCCCACTGACTGAGACGTTGACACCAAGCGCGAGACAGAGTCTTTCGAGGATGCGACACTCGCTCTTTCCTGGCGAGACGTGGCTGACAAACATGGTACGTGTCTTGTCTTTTTTGTTTCGCTTGCGTTGGTTTTCGTCTTCGAGGAGACGGGCGTATTGTAGCCACGACGCACGGATTTTACCGCCAGCACCTGTTTTCTCTGGGGCGAAGAGTTTATCTCCCTCCAGGTAGAAGTTCCCACCCACACCAAAGACACGCAGGTTAGCCTCTTCGAGAGTGTAGTGGTTGTGTTCATCGATGAGGTGGAGGTTGGGGACATCGTATGTGCCGTCGAGGAGTTTATTGACGACTTGCCGATCGTCGTGGTTGCCCCAGACCGCATAGACAGGCTTGGCGAAGCGCTGCTCGCCTGTCAAAAAGGGGATAAAACCGCCGAGCATATTGTGTTCTTTGAGGATGGCCTTGGCTTCGTTGTGGGAGAGGTCGTAGGCTTGTTTACGGACGTCTTTGGGCAGATGAGAGTGTCTGATCCTGAGCTGTAGTTCTCGGTGTGTCAAACGATTGAGACTGTCTTCATCGTAAAAGCCAAAGTCCCCACAATGAATACAACAGTCGATATATTCGGTCTCGATAAGATCGTTGATGACGTCCAGTTCGTTGTGTGTGTCTGTGACGAGCAAGATACGCATGGTGTACTCCAGATGAGTCGAAATGACATGAATTTTGGGTGGTTGTGTCTTGTGAGGCTGGGTATGGGGCCTGAAGGTACAAGGACATTGCAGGGTGATACGTATGTGTGTGGAGTTTGGTTCGCGTTTTTTGCCAGGGCATCAGGGGCTTTTTTGATTGAAGCGAAGTGAAGGGGTTGGATTCGCGCATGTGACGTTCTACGCGGCGAGTCGTATACGCAATCTTTTGAGAGAAGCCTTGATGCGGTTTCGCGAGATGTTGCGTGAATGTTACGTTTCTGTGTCAAATCGTTCGGTGTGTGCACGCAATGTGGGAGGACTATATGTCTGTGTCTTCGGATGGTTCGTTGTCTTTAAGATTCTCTTTGTTGTCGAGAGGATGCAATGATGCTCTTCAAGAGCAAGGGTGATGGTGGGACACGTAGAGGCGAGTTGGTGGTTGTGCTCTCTTTTGGGTGGGGAAAAGTAAAAGTATATCAGGATGTTGATGTGATTTTGAGCGTGCGTAAGAAAAGGTCTTGACTCAGCGGTGGAAGTCTGGCACAACCCTGCCCGATCTTTGAAAGACTGGAGTGTTTTTCTTTGTACAAGAAGGCGATATCTTCTGCCGGCATGATGCAGGTGTGAGTCATCGTCGCAAACATCCCCCCACCGACTTTGTTGGTGAGAGACTGAGCAGCGGAGTGTCCTGATGCACGTGATCTTTATGGCCCCCAACTTTCCTGCCAACCAGAGGCAATTTGTACGCGCACTTTCACAAGCTGGCGCATATGTCACAGGGATCGGTGATGTCTCTGGACACCACCTCGATCCAGAGCTTAAAGGCTGGCTCTCTGGTTACGAGCATGTCCGCTCCCTCGCCGATGAAGAGGCGGTCTTTCAAGCGGTCCGCCGTATCCAAAAGCGCGGTCCCTGGGTGCATCGACTCGAAGCGACGATCGAGGGGATGATGTTGACGGCTGCGCATGTTCGTGAACGTGCTGCAATCCCCGGTTTATCTGTCGAAACGGTCACGTTGTGTCGCGATAAATTCGAGATGAAGCAATTTTTGCGCAAGCGAGGTATTCCCTGTGCGCGGAACGCAGCGGTCGATACTGCTGAGAAAGCCCAGGCATTTGTCGAAGAGGTTGGCTACCCCGTGATCCTCAAGCCCCGTGATGGCGCAGGTGCACACTCCACCTACAGACTCAACAACGAAGAAGATCTCAAAAAAGCCCTCGCAGAGACTGGTCTAACACACACACCACGCTTCTTTACGATGGAAGAGTTTGTCTCTGGACACGAAGGGTTCTACGACACACTCACCTGTAACGGGAAGGTGATCTTTGAGGGGATCTCCCACTACTATCCTAACGTCCTCGAAGGGATGCGTGAGCGCTGGATCAGTCCGCAGATCGTGATCACCAACAGGATGCAAGCCTCTGGTTATCAAGAGCTCCGCACAATGGGACGTAAAGTCCTTAGTGAGATGGGCTTGGGCGACACGTCTACACATATGGAGTGGTTCTTTGGTCCCAAAGGTTTGTCCTTTAGTGAGATCGGCGCCCGCCCCCCTGGATGTCGTCACTGGGATCTGTACAACTACGCAAATGACTGTGACCTGTACCTCGCTTGGGCCCAGTCGATCGTACATGGTGAGAGTGATATCAAGCCGAGTCGTCATTATGCTGCGGGCATTATTTCGATTCGACCGAGCCAAGACGGTAAGGTCTGTGGGTACGACGGGCTCAACAAGATCCAGCAGCGATACGGTGAGTGGATTCTCCACGCGAAGATCCCACCTGTCGGAAGCAACACTGTGCCCATCGAAGCCGGATATCTCGCCAATGGTTGGCTGTGGGTCCGTCACCCCGATTACGATCAATGTCGTGCGATGCTCGATGATATCGGTCGTACACTCAAGATCTATGCTCGTTGATGATTCTTTTTGTGTGATAGATGACACAGTAAGCGCAGGCAAGGCGCGATGGAGGACGTGGTGAACGTCGTACTTTTAGGGGCAACCTATCCACCCGAAATGATGGAATATACACGTGGTCTCGCGCAAGTCGGAGCGCGCGTCTACGGTGTTGGTGATACACCGAGACAAGCGCTCCCACCGCTCGCGAAGCGCTACCTTCACGATTACCTTCAAGTCCCCAAGTTGATGGATGAACAGGACGTGATCCAGCGCGTCTTGCAGTGGGTCAAAGGTCTCAAGATCGACCGTGTTGAGTCTCTGTGGGAGGCGCTTGTCCTCCCTGCAGCCGCGCTGCGCGAGCTGCTCAATGTGCCCGGCATGTCTCGCGATGAGATCCTCAAATTCCGCGACAAGCAGATCATGAAAGACACTGTCAAAGCAGCTGGTCTACGTGTCCCACATTCACGACGTATCAAAACCGTTGCGGACCTCGAAGCGGCTGCAAAGGAGATGGGGTATCCAATCATCGTCAAGCCGATCGATGGGGCAGGCAGCGCCAACACGTATCGGGTTAACTCCGATGAACAGCTCGAAGAATTGTTGCCTGCGTTGCGCGATGTCCCCGAGATGATCTGTGAAGAATTCATCGACGGTGAGGAGTTTACGTTCGACACGCTCTGTATCGACGGAGAAATTGTGTTTATGAGCGTGATGCAGTATTTTCCACGTCCGCTTCTCCAGCGAACGCTGGAGTGGGTGAGTCCGATGCAGATCACCGTCCGCGATATGCACGATCCCCGGATCGCAGGTGGAATCAAGCTCGGCAAAGAGGTGATCAAGGCGCTCGGGATGAAGACCGGCTTCACACACATGGAGTGGTATCTGACCTCCGAGGGCGAGGCGATCTTTGGAGAGATTGGCGCGCGCCCAGGTGGCGCGCTCGTCGTCGATCAGATGAATTACACCTGTGATGTCGATCTGTTCAAAGAGTGGGCACGTGTCGTCTGTCACGGACATTTTGGTTCACCAACCACACGTAAATACAACGTCGCGGCGATCTTTAAGCGTGCACAGGGACAAGGCAACATCGCCAAAATCGAAGGACTCGATGAATATCTTGTACGTCATCGCCCCTGGATCTGTGTCAATCGTATCTCCAAAATTGGCACCCCACGACGCAATTGGCGGATGACCCTGTTGAGTGATGGATACTTGATCGTCCGTCACCCCGAGTGGGACAGGGCACATCAGCTTGCGACAGAGGCCACAAACAATATCCACTTGTACGCCGCCTATTGATGTATACTCACACCGCTTGATTGTATTTTTTGTGTTTTGATTGGAGCGATTGTCTCCTGGAAAGGTGAATATGTCGATGTTTCATCGAATTATTCTTGGTCCACAGCGTCTGCGGCCGATGCTCGCCGACGTCGTCAAAGAGTGTGGACTGAGTGGTCAGACAGCCCTGATTACGGCTGGATGGCAAGAGCGAGAGGAAGAAGACCAAGAATTGGTCGAGGCGTTGGGGTTGCCGGCAACAAATTTGCAACTTCACGCACGTTGGGAGACCGTCTCTTCGGAAGATCCTGAGTTCTTTCAGGCACACCGCAAACGTCAGGACAGGATGTGGCGTCTACAAAAGCTCTATCTGTTGCGGCTCGACAAGTCTCTCGATGCTGCACGAGAGCTACTCGCCATCGAAGATGAAGTCCCCGAAATGCTCGATCCTGCCGTTGAAGATGCGATCGAGACTGTTCGATTGATCGACGAGCACCATGTCGAGCGTGTTCGCGAGCTGCACCAGGAGTTTGAAGAGACCTGGAAGCCCCTTCAACGCGAGGCCATTCAGAGACAGCGCGAAGATATCCTGAAGCTCCTGGCTGATTGTCCTAACGTCGCGATTGCTGGTGGTCATGTGGCTGTACTGCTCAATCGTATGCGGCTCTTTGGTCTCAAAGATATGATCGATAAACATCACATCATCGCGTGGTCAGCAGGGGCGATGGCGCTCTCCGAGCACGTCGTCTTGTTCCACGACAGTCCACCACAAGGGCGCTCCAACCCCGAAATCCTCGACGTCGGTTTGGGTCTCTTACGTGGCATCTTGCCGCTCCCCCACGCCAAGCGTCGTCTCAAGCTCAAGGAGCGCGATCGTGTTGGTATTCTCGCACGTCGCTTCAAGGAGTTCTTGTGCGTGGCGCTCGATGAGGGCGATCGTGTCGACTTGATCGAGGAAGGACACTGGCGACCACGGTGGTCTGCGCGTGTGTTGCGAGAAGATGGTACCTTGAAACAGGCGGAGGCATAATGCGTTCTAGACTCCAACGAATGTTCGATCATCCTCCCACTCCCAAAGAGATCGATGAATTTATCCGAGACAACACCTTCCCCATCGTCGAAGGAACAAACGTCACGTTTGTCTATCGCGGTAACGTCGAAGCTGTCTATCTCAAACACTGGGTGTATGGGCTCTCTTCATCGCAGGCCTTCTCCCGTGTGTCAGGAACAGACCTGTGGATGACGACACTTGAGATCCCCAAAGGTTCTCGTGTTGAGTACAAGTTCGAGGTCGTCCATCATGGACATCGGACGTGGATCAGAGATCCTTTTAATCCACACATCGCGTACGATCCATTTGGTGGTAACAGTGTTTGTCAGGGCGCAGGGTACGAGACGCCTGACTGGGTGCTCAACGATCCCGAGGCCCGCGAAGGCACACTCCACGAGTTACAAATCGACAGTGAGGCGTTTGGTGACACGAGACATTTTACGATGTATCACCCCGCGCGCTTTCGGACGAGACGGCGTTATCCTCTGCTTATCGTGCACGATGGAGGGGACTATCTCCACTATTCGAGCATGAAGACGGTTTTGGACAACCTGATCCACCGCAACGAAGTCGCGCCCATGCTCGTGGCCTTCACACATCCCAAAAAACGTCTCAATGAATATCCCGATAACCTGAGTCATTCGCGTTATATCGTCGAGGAGCTCTTGCCCTTTTTGGAGGGGCGCTATCGTCTCTATCCACAAGCTGCGAGACGCGGCTTGATGGGCGCGAGCTTTGGTGGTGTCGCGACACTCTCGACCGCGTGGCGTTATCCTGGTGTGTTTGGACGATTGTTGCTGCAGTCGGGCTCGTTCGCCTTTACTGATATTGGTGAACACCAGCGTGGGCCGGCGTTTGACCCTGTCGTCAAGTTCGTAAATGCCTTTCGTGAAGAGCCTGGTAAGCCGAGCGACAAGGTCTTTATGAGCTGTGGGATGTATGAGTCGTTGATCTATGAGAACCGTTCGATCTTTCCTCTGCTCCAGGATACGGGGATGGAGGTGATGTTTAGTGAAGATCGAGATGGTCACAACTGGATGAATTGGCGCGATCGTTTGCGTGATGCGTTGACGTGGTTATTCCCTGGTCCCCTGTGGATGATCTACGAGTAAGAAAAAGCTGGTATTTGAGGCACCTCTTGTGAGGAAAGGACATCTGTCGTGAGTAAGAAAGTGACAAAACGTATTGGTCTGTCTCTTGGAGCAGACCTCTGTTGGCCCGCCTGTTACGAAGAGATCGTAAAGAGGCTCGACCTCAACCTCTCTTTGGGTTCCCAGACCATCGATTTTGCGGTGGAGCGGGTGACAGTCGAGCCCTTCAGTCTTCGTCAACCTTGTAAATACAGCGTCGTACTCGATCGACTGACCCACTGGTTCCACATGAGCCGCGAGTGGATCAAGAAGTCCATCATCATGGATGATCTGTATGTCCTCAACAACCCATGGGCGCTGCAGTCGATGGAAAAGCACACGAGCTACGCTGCCATGATGCACCTCGGCTTGCCTGTGCCCGAGACCTTCATGGTCCCACCCCACAAATACCAGGATTACCAGGACCTCGAACCGACACTTCGTCGTTATGCCCGTCATTGGGATCTCTCAGAGGTTGGTGAGAAGCTCGACTATCCGCTCTTCATGAAGCCCTACGATGGTGGTGGTTGGGTCGGTGTCACGCGCATCAAGTCAGAGCAACAACTTCGCCACGTCCACGCACAGAGTGGTGAGCGGGTGATGCACCTTCAGCAGGCGATTGAACCGTTCGATTTGTTTGTCCGTGCGATCGGCGTTGGGCCACAAGTCAACCCCGTCAAATACGACCCCTCTGCGCCTCTTCATGACCGTTACAAGATCGATTACTTCTTCCTCGATGATGATGAGTGGCTGCACCTGCACGATATGTTGTTGACCATCAACACTTATTTTGGTTGGGACTTCAACTCCTGTGAGACGCTGCGCAAAGATGGTGTCTTCCATCCTATCGATTTCGCGAACGCGTGCCCTGATTCACAGGTCACGTCACTTCACTATCACTTCCCGTGGTTGGTGAAGGCGCTGATTCGTTGGTCCTTGTTCTGTGCGGCGACAGATCGTCCAATGCAAAAGACGCTCGACTGGACTCCTTATGAAGAGGTCCGTAAGAAAGGACTGCCGCTCAAAGAGAGCGTCGCTGAGTACGGTAAGATTGCACGTGAGCGTCTTCAGACAGAGGAGTTTGTCGAGTTTTGTCAGACACACCTGTCTCACCTCGATGAGGTCACCTATGAGTTCTTTGGGACGAATATGGCGAAGGAGATTGTCCGCAGCAAGGTCGCGAGTTTGTACCCTCGTCATGAGATCAATATGTTTACCGAACATTTTTGGGGCCTCATTCAGTTTTGGCGTAAGACAGAGGCCGATCGTCTCGAACAAGTCGACACCTCTATTCCTGAAGGAGTGAGAGTATAATGTTCCCTTACAAAGCAAGTGAGCGGTGGTACAGTCATCGTCTTCGTCAAGAGGTCTCGTTGGCTCGGTATGGTCACTTTGGACAGCCTCTGTTGTTGTTTCCCACGGCTGGTGGGGATGCAGAGGAGTGTGAGCGATTTTTGATGATCAACGCGCTGCGTCCCTTGATCGACGCAGGTCGCCTGAAGGTCTACTCGACGGACAGTGTGGCGGGACAGGCCTGGATGAATCCGATGCTCTCTGGTGTACAGCGTGCGCGTATTCAGACGGTCTTCGATGAGTTTATTTGCGCTGAGATTGTGCCGGCGATCCGCACTGATTGTCATTCACTGGACATCGGTATTTTGACAGCGGGTGCGAGCCTCGGCGCGTTTAATGCGCTGGCGTCGTTGTGTCGACATCCTGAGATCTTTACGGGCGCTATCTCGATGAGCGGGACGTATGATTTTGAGCGATGGATGAAGGGACAGTGGAGCAACGATTTTTACTTTTCATCACCACTGCACTTTTTGCCCAACCTGTCTGGTCCACAATTAGATACATTGCGTGAGCGTTTTGTGTTGTTGACGTGTGGGTTGGGACGTTGGGAAGCACCTGAAGAGAGTCGTCGTGTTGCACATGTCTTGGGTAGCAAGGGGATTCCGCATCAGATGGACTTTTGGGGACCTGAGTGGGACCATGATTGGGTGACATGGCGCAAGATGTTACCTGGGTATCTCGACCGCATCCTGCCCTGATATTTGGTGGGGGTTAGGTCACTTTGATACGACGGATCATACGCCGAAAGACCGAGGGGAGAAAGCGCTTAACCTGCACGCCGATGGTCTCACGTCCTCCAACAATCAGCTCCGGTGAACGTTTGCGAATGGCCTTGGCGATCTTCTTGGCACAGGCTGATGCGGGCATTCCGCCTGCAAGAGCGTTATCCATCGTCGCGTGAGCGCTACCATCACCCCGCAACGCCTTCGTCGATATCTCCGTCTGAATGAAGCCTGGACACACCATCGTGATGTCGATATTATCTTGATAGACTTCTGCTTGCATCGACTCAAAGAACCCATGAAGGGCATGTTTGGACGCTGAATATGCTGAGCGAAGAGGTGTCCCAAATTTACCGACGAGGCTAGAGACGACGACAAAGTGTCCTGTTTTGCGTTCGAGCATATGAGGGAGAATGGCTTTTGTCAGAGAGACTGTCCCAAAGAAGTTGACCTCCATAATCTTGCGATCGATCGAGATGTCCGTGTCCTTCACGAGGGCACGTTGGCTGATGCCGCCGTTGTGTACGACGATATCGATGTGACCTGCTTGTGCAAGAGCCTCTTTGACCTTCTCTTCGTGGGTGTCGGTCTCTGCGAGGTCGAGTGGGAGGACTATGTGGCGTGCAGGTTCATGACAGGTTGCCTTCACCTCTTCTAACTTTTCCTGTCGTCGGGCCGATAGAATGAGTCGAGCCCCTTGTTGACTGAGCTCACGTGCGAGGGCTTCGCCTATCCCAGACGAAGCACCTGTGATCCAAATGTGTTTGTCTTTCAGCATCTTGTTTCCATCCAACGACCTCACTTGGGGTCATGTTATACGAGTTTGACGATCATTTTTCCTGTGTTTGTGCCATCAAACAATCCTAAGAACGCATCAGCAGCTTGTTCGATACCTTCGACGATGGTCTCTTCGACGTGAAGTTTTCCATCTTTGAGCCATCCACCGACATCGCGTGTGAAGTCCTTCATCAGGTGGTGATGGTCAAACGAGATGAAGCCTTGCATTTTGATACGTTTGGGGATCAAAGCTGCGATGGTGCTAGGACCAGGTGTTGGTTCTGTCGCGTTGTATTGGGAGATCATGCCACAGACGGGGATACGACCAAAGTTGTTCATCTGCAACAAAACCGCTTCGAGCATGGGGCCACCGACGTTCTCGAAGTAAACATCGATCCCTTTGGGGCAGACCTTCTTGATCTGCTCGTGTAGATTGCCCTCTTTGTAATTGAACGCCGCGTCAAAGCCGAGTGTCTCCTTCAAAAAGGTGATTTTCTTTTCTGAGCCAGCGCTTCCTGCGACATAGCATCCTTTGAGTTTGGCAAATTGTCCGACGAGTGAGCCGACTGCACCGGCTGCACCTGAGACGAAGACCTGTTCGCCTTCTTTTAACTCGCCGACCTCAAACAATCCAGCGTACGCAGTGATGCCGGGCATCCCTAGTACGCCGAGGTGTGCGGACAGAGGCGCGATGGATGGATCGACTTTTCGCAAGCCCTTTCCATCGGAGAGAAAGTACTCACGCCAGCCTTGCATGTTGAACACAAAATCCCCGACATCGAAGCCTTCGAGATTGGACTCGATGACTTCGCCAACGGCACCTCCTTCGAGGACTTGACCGACCTGAAAGGGAGGGATGTATGATTTGGCGTCTCTCATTCGACCGCGCATGTAGGGGTCCACACTCATGTAGTGGTTCTTGATGAGCAGTTGTCCTTCAGAGGGGCTTGGGACATCGACTTCAACAAGTGTAAAGTTGTCTTTTGTGGGGCGTCCAGTTGGACGGGAGGCAAGGTGGATCTCTTTTGATTGGGGCATGTTGGGGCTCCGTGTGTATGTTATCGGGGGAAACGTTTCAGGCCGTTCTATTTGTTTTGTAGGATGTGTGCGAGTTGGTCCTTGAGGAGTGCGTTGAGACGGTCTTCAAGGATATGTTCGACAGTATCGACGATTGCTTGTGTCTTGGAGTCGATCTCGATGTTTACAAATTCGCCGACACCTTTATGTCCAAAGGTCGTGCGCTTGAGGGTCTCAGGGATCAACCACACGTTGAATTGTGCCTTCTCTTTGTCGACGTCTACGATGGTAAGGCTCGCACCGTCGAGCGCGACAAAGCCCTTGGGAAAGATATATGGCATATCTTCAGGGCGTGCCTGGAACGTCACGACGTGGTTGTTCTCCGTAGTCTTGACATCGACGATCTCAACGGCGTGTTTGACGTGCCCTGAGACGATGTGGCCACCTATCTCATCACCCATCTTCATCGAACGCTCGACATTGACGTACGTCCCAAGTTTACATTGTCCGAGGGTCGTCTTTTGAAGGGTCTCTTGCATCGCATCAAAGAAGGCCTCTTCTCCTTCGAGACGAGTGACCGTGAGGCAGACACCATCAACAGCGACGCTCGCCCCGAGTTGAAGACCTTCTCCGAGGACAGGGAGCATGGGAAGACCGATCGTATACAGCCCTGGATGGGTCTCCAAGGTGCTGATGGGGAGGTGGGCCTGGACAATTCCTGTGAACATATCGAAACTCCTGTCTATCTGCTTTGTAAGGTGAACAATATTATGGTTGAATACGCCATTGTTGATGTTTATTTTCTTTGCATGAGAAGAGCGCGAGGTGGCCTTCGTATCGTCCTTTTTTGATGTGCCCGAGACATTTTCGTCCAAACGCTTTTGAGCGAAATTGCATATATGTACGGATTTGTTTCACGCTCCATTGTTGCCATGAGTTTCTCGCTTTGCAACGTCTGGCTTTGAGCATGAAGTAGCCTCCTCGTCGCCAGAGAGACAGACATCTTCGGCCATCTGTGAGCATGACATATCCCGAACGTCTCAGTGGGCGAAGTCGCCATGTTCGCTTGGTGTTTTTTGGGCAGGGAGCGAGCTGGACGTAGCCGCGCATGGAGTGTTTGAGGACCGTCACACAGACACGTTTTCCTGTATGTGCGTTGATCATCTGTCCTTTTCCTGCGAGCATACCTTTGAGCGCGCTGCCGAGTTTTTTGGTCGGCCATGCACGTGTGTCGTTGGTTGGTGTGGCAGTCGCGTACCCAAAGTTTTGTGTGAGCATGAAGAAAGGGAAGTTGTTTTTGCGATAGAAGGTCGCGCCTACGCCGAGATAGTCAAATTCACCACGTAGGAGATTGCTTCGATGTCCTGGTGAACCCATCCATCCGATGATCGCAGCGCGTGCGAGTTGAAGGTAGGTGCGGCGAGGGAGTGGTTTACGTTGTGCGTCCAAAAAACGTCCCTTGTCGACGATGACACTCGTACCAGATGTGTACTGGATGCCAAAATCTGTGCGAATGTTTTCGCCACCTGGTCGCAGTCCCTTTGGTTTGAGTCGCAAGATCCTCATCGTGAAGGTCTTCTTTTCAGCGATGGGGCTCGTGTGGCTAAAGAACTTCAGACGCACCATATCGTCGCTGTGTTCTTTGGCTGCGCGTTCAAGGGCCGGGTGGTATTTGAGTGGTTTTTGGGCGAACTTCTTACGGATGCGGTTGGTCTCATAGAAGATCGCGGCCTGAAGCAGTGGATAGTCGATCTTCGCGAAATGGATTGGGGTGTTCACGTCCGTCCTTTTGGCGAAGGACTTGTCATCGTGCTTGTTGTAGTCCGAGGCATCCCAGGCGTGTGCGTGTGAAGAGAAGATAACCATCCCCCACGACAACACTACCATCAAAAAGGTGAACATTTTTGTCTTACTTGTCAGTCTCTTGTCGCGAACAAAAAGGAAACCACACACCATCCACTCCTGTCGTGCTTGTGGATTGGCCTCAAGCCAATGCAAAGAAAACGCCTCCTCATGAAGGCGAGAAAAGTGTAGTGGTTTGGAGGCGACAAGGCAAGCGTCAACGATAAGACTGGCGTGTCATTTGGAAAAAATCTTCCCTGTTTTGCATTGAGAGTGGGGGATTTTTGGGGACGGTGGGGGAGGGGAGGTCTGTTTGTGGTTGGTGATTCAGACTTGTTTTTTCGAGAAGTACCAGTCTGTGACGTCGTAGTCTTCGTTCATTCTTTGGGCGGCTTGCTCAGTGGTTTTGGGTGGTGGGACGATCACTTTGTCACCAGGTCTCCAGTCAGCGGGGCACGCGACAGCGTGTTTGTCTGCGGTCTGGAGGGCATCGACGACGCGTAAGATTTCATCGAAGTTCCGTCCCACGTTGAGTGGGTAGAGGAGCATTGTGCGAAGTTTGCGCTCTGGGTCGATAAAGAAGACTGCTCTAATAGGCTCCGTATCCGCACTTGGTTCGTGAATCATACCAAAGAGTTTGGAGACCTTCATGTCGAGGTCTGCGATGATCGGGAAGTTGATGTCCACATCGAAGTTTTGTTTAATGTTACGAACCCAGGCGATGTGGCTGTAGATACTGTCGACGGAGTTACCGAGCAGTTTAACATTTCGTTTCTCCAACTCGTCGGCGATACCAGCAAATGCCATAAACTCTGTGGTACATACTGGCGTAAAGTCTGCCGGGTGAGAGAACAAGATGACCCACTGATCACCTGCCCATTCGGAGAGCTTGATTGTCCCGTGTGTTGTCTTTGCCTCGAAATCTGGGACGGGACCACCCAATTGCAACATTGCTTGACCTGCGTTTTCCTGCTCATTCATGTGTTCGCTCATCTTTTTTCTCCTTTATAAGGTTCGGGCTGTCTCTTGCCCGGTGTTCAAACAACTTTCACCCCCTCCTATAGCAATCGACAAGCCAACTTTTGCATTCTCTTTTTATGCAATGAAAAAGGTGGGTTGTGGGCGGTTGACTGGTCTCATCATCGTGTTGAGACGATATGACGTACTGCGTTGGTACGATATGTCGATTGTGAGACGATATATCGTACTTCTTGCTTGCTTCGTGTCATGATGGAGCATTTTTGATGTTTGCGTGTTGAGGAAAAGTCAATGTTGGCAAAAGAATGTCACGTTCAAGTGAGTTTTTCTCATCTGGAGGCTTAGGGGGTTCAGAAAGTAGGCAGGCTCCAGACGATTCCTTGATAGCTTGCAGGTAGTGTGTATCCACCAATTGTAACCACTCCTGAGTACTCTCCGGCTCCATACAAACGACCATTTGAAATAGCAAATCCAAAGTTTGCGAGGCTACCGCTGCTTGTCACGATGCGTTGCCGAAGTGCTTTCCAGTTTCCATTTGTATCCATTTTCGCTTCAAAGAATGTACTTTTGGTCAAATCAACAGTGTATGAACCAAGTTTGAGTGATTTACTTGAAGAACCGAGTATATACAGATCCCCATTTGGTAGGTATTTGATGATCGAACTTCCTGTATATCCACCAGCAACACCGTATGACTTAGCCCATGTACATATGCCATTTGTATCAAATTTGGCAATGTACATATCTCTTGTTCCCTTTATGGTGAGCGCACAGGTTCCTATTGTGAAACTGTTCGAGAAACGTCCGATTAAGTATGAATTTCCTTGTGGATCTGTGGTCATGTCGCTGTAGAGTCCAGGTTTGGCCCACAACCAATTCCCATTTTTGTCGATTTTTGCAAGGATGCCAAT
Organism: Deltaproteobacteria bacterium; assembly: GCA_002731275.1. Taxonomy (GTDB): domain Bacteria; phylum Myxococcota_C; class UBA6777; order UBA6777; family UBA6777; genus UBA6777. The sequence continues at coordinate 90,733 of PCBK01000027.1, forward strand.
CGTTTTTGTGTTTTTTAGGGAAATAGAACCAAATTTTGCATTTGGTCCAACTCCACAGGATATATAGAGGTTGTCGCTGGAGTCGAGCCCGAATTCTCCTATATAGTCGGTGCTTTTGCTTCCTGCCGTTTTGCCCCAAAGCCATGCTCCTGTTGTTGCGTTGACTTTTCCTGTGAACAGGTTGGTACTTGCACTTTTACCAAAGATGTATATCGCATTGTTAGAGTATTTGAGTGAACTTGCATATGTGTTTCCTCGGGTCTGAACCCATAGCCACGTTCCGTTCGAGTTTAATTTGGCAACAAACATATTTCCTGAACCAGGAGTGATGTTTCCAAATTTGGCACCACTACCAAAATATCCTGCAGCGTATATATTTCCCTGTGTATCAGATGTAAGAGCGTTGATTCTATCATTCGAAGAGTTCACAACACGTTTTACCCAAAGCCAATTCCCATTTTTATCGAGTTTGGCAAGGAAAGCGCTGCCATACATGTCAAAATTGAGTGTTGTAAGCGTCGTATTTCCAAAGGTTGCACTTTTTTCGAAGTTTCCGCCAATGTAAGTATTTCCTTGTACATCAACTGTGATACTGGTGAGGCCCGTTGTAAGAACTGAAGTTCTACCTAGAATAATATCTCTTGCCCAAGAGTCAGAGCATTTTTTCTGAAAGCAGAGTTTTCCATTTGTGCATGTCGTTCCACAAGTGCCGCAGTTTGCGTCATTAAATGAGACATCGGTACATACCCCATTACAGAGCTGTGCTGTGTTAAGGTCACACACACATGCGCTGTTGCTACAAGCCTGAATACTTGAGCAAGATTGGTAGCATGCACCACAGTGTTCTGCGTTTGATGACACATCAATACATGTATGAACACACGCTTGCAAGGGGCTTTGACAAGTAAATGACTTGCACAAGCCATTTTGACAGTTCGTTTTGTTCGGGCAATCAGCGTCCTCTTTACATTGGACAAGACAGACACCCGTTTCACATGTCTGGTTGGCTGGACAGAGTTTGGGGGCATACGACTGATCGATGATACCATTACAGTCATCATCTTTTCCATTACACACTTCGGATTGAGGGATAACTTCTCCTGAACATAATCCCCACTTGCCCGCTGTACAAGTTTGCTCTCCCTTTTTACATGTGCCAATTCCTTCGGTTTGACTAGGGCCAGAGTAACAATCTTGTTTGAGCTCTTCGTCGATTTGTCCGTCACAGTCGTCGTCAATGTTGTTACATTCTTCGGTCTTTGGGGTGTTGGTTTGTCTGCATTCGAGCTTTCCATTTGTGCATTGATAGACACCATCCTTACAAATGCCCGGCTTTTGGGTATCGCAAGCTTTGTCTTTTTCAGGGTAGGTGTCGTCTGTCATGCCGTTGCAGTCGTCATCTTTGCCATTGCATGATTCTTGGGTTGGGAGGATTTGCCCAGCACACAGGCTCCAAGCACCTTCTTTGCTACAGATTTGCTGTCCAGGTTTGCATTCACCAATGCTGTTTGTCCCTGTGGGGCCGTTGTAACAGCTTCTTGTTGTGTTGGGAGTGCATTCTTTTTCGACGATTTGTTCGGGCTCAGGATGCTTTTCTGTGGGAGCCTCTACTTGTGTGTTTTCTTCATGATGGCCTGCGTCAGGGGTTTTTTCTTTGGGGGATTCTTCAGAAAAACGTTCGTCTGGAAGGGTGTTCTCCAAAGTTATCTCTTCTTGGTCGTTTTCGTTGGAGTATTCTTTGGGAGGCTCTTGATTTGGGCATGAACAAGCGGAGTATGTGGAGCCATCATCAGAGCATGTTTT
>PCBK01000028.1 GCA_002731275.1 Deltaproteobacteria bacterium
TCCAGTGCGGATAAGACGGAAGGATTTGTATGCCTTTCGACACTGCGCAAATCAAAAAGCCCCTTCCTGAGGCTTACGCCGAAGGTGGGGGTTGTTTACGTTCAAGGCTCCTTATATCTTTGGGGATATGCCACATGATGAACGGGCGGTGCATGTCGCACAGGCTGTCTCCTTCATGCATGCGTATGTGTTTGTTTGCAGAAGTAAAAATACCTTCTACATGATGGGGGCATGCCTTAGAATGCTAAGGCGACTTCGACGGCCTCACATTTGTATTGCAGTGCAAGGACGTCGATGTACGTAGCTCTAAGGTTACATGGGATTGAAAAAGGGACGTTGTGTAGGGGATTACATTCTTGGAGGGCGTGTTTTGCGCTTCGGTAGATAGCGTGTATGTGAGTGGAGGGTCGAGCGGAAACTTTGGCTGTGGATGTAGGGAATGATTGGAAGAGTGATGTCTATGTCATCATCATCGTCATCTTCGGCGTTAGGAGCCGTATCATGCTCATGTTGTGAGTGTGGGATGGGAGATGATATATCGAGTTGTGTCTGCTGGGTGAAAGCACATTGTGACACTTTGGACTCTTGAAAATGGCTGTCGCTTGGATAGGCGTGAGCTTTGTGACTCGCTCCGTGAAGTAGAAAGAACACACAAAAAAGACTTTGTAAAAAGAGATGTATGTGAGACGCCATGTGGACCTCCTTTGTGCTTCGTTGTAAACCTGTGGACGGAGTCTTCAGAAGTCAATACCAGGAGTGGAGAGTTCGTTCATCTTTTGATGGTTTCTACCATTCATCGTCAGCGCTCATGACACAAACCGTCGAAGCTGCCTTGACGAAGGCCGCACAAAGGGATTGTGAGACGATCGCGATGCCGACACTCGCGACGGGGTATGGACCACTCAACATGACACAATTCGCGAATGGATTACGACCTCTGCTTGATCGTTCCTTTGGACCGATACGCCATATCGGGATCTATGTGCTGCGTCCTGAACATCAGGCGGAGATTGAAGGCGTTCTGTTTTCTTGAGTTCTTGAGCTATGGGGAACATTGGGGGGTGTAGGTGACGGTGATACTGCTACTTGCGGGAGGTGTTTGTGAGTGACTGAAGACAACTTGGTTGTTTTTGGCATCGTAGGACCATCCATCTGTATCACTTTGTGGAATCTCCTTTCCATTGACTTTGACCTTGATGGTCTCTGGAAGAGGAGGACGGCTGAGCGTGACGTAAAACAGAGAAGCTGGGCCTGAAGATGCAAACACCGAGCTGATTTGTTGCATCCAGGGCAGGTCACAGAAGCTGCCCTGATAACTCAGCGGTCTGTCAGCCCACTTATGGTATCTCGGTGCGGCAGGGACTTGTCGATTCGAGAGGGTACAGCCTCCTGGTGACGGACCTGTCAGGGTGATGATGCGGATTTGTTCTCTTGGATTGTCTTTGAGCGCATCGAGCGCAGCTTTGTAGGTCTCGACGGTTTGTGGGGAGTGATCGAGACTGCTGGAGACGACGATGATCACAAGTGTTGCATCTTTGCGAAGGAAACCTTTGCTGCAAGATTCTTTACCACGTTGTGCTGGAAGGAGCGCCTGATAGACCGCTTCCAAACCCTGTGGTTTGGCTTCCGTGACAGGCATTGCGGCGAGTTCTTTGTGGAGGCCGATGAAATCTTGATTGGGTTTGTAGATCGTTCTTCTGGAGCCACGCGTACATCCTGCCTGGTAGTATTGTCCAGAGGTGTCCGTTGAGATGACGATCGCTTGGGCGTCGATTTTCAGGTCTGTGTAGTATCTGGCGATCTTTCCGAACTCATTATCAGCGATGCTGTACTTTTCCATCTCTTTCGAGTGATCGACGACGAACAGAAAGTCGTACTTGGGTGGGTCTTTTTGTTTGAATGTCTCGATCTGTTCCTGGCAAGAGTCGACACTCTCTGTCGTTGCGGCGTCAGGCAGGGGAGGGACCTCTTGTGTGTTGGCAGCGTCAGGCAAGGGAGGGACCTCTTGTGAGATGATACGTATTCCGCAACCAGCACCTATGAAGAAGAATGCACCGCAAATTGCGATGATGAGATAGAGAAAACGGTGAGTGTGACGCATGATGTTTCCTTTGTGTCTTTTTTGCCTGAGGTTTCTCATGATCGAGGACGTTTTTGCGTGTGACTTTTGTGCAATATTTCTCACGTGCTGTTAACTCATTTTACTCAAACTTCGTATATATCGACGCTCCCCTTTCATATCGGAGAAGGGGTTGTTTTTGCTTGGTATACGTGGTACTTTTTTCAGGATGATTTACAGACATGTGTACTCCCTTTTAGCAAAGGATGTCCGATGAAAGTCAACAAACCCACCCCACATCGTGTTGCCCCAAAACCTATCCAGGAATCACCCAAACAAACACCTGAAAAGAAAAATCTGTTTGGACGTATCAAGGATACTGCGAACAAAACGCTCCAAAAGACGAAAGAGACTGTCAGCAAGCAGAGCGAGAAGATTCGCAATGTCTTCCAAAAAAGTGAAAACTCATCGACATCTCACGTCGCAGACGACAAAGCGCGTGAGCTTGTTGGGAGTAGCACGCGTCAGGCTGACGCCCATTTTGCTCGCCTTCATACGACGCAAAACACACAAGCGACCATTCCTGGCGCAGGTGGAGGTGGTGGGACCACGAGTATCCAAGGTGACGAGACGCTGAACGGGACAACGCTTACGACAGATGACACACCTGTCCCAGCTGGACCGATTGACGCCGAGTCGATCCATATGAACCAGTATGACGGCGATCCGAACAGCAGCAACGCGGACTGTGGACCGACGTCCATGTCGATGGCGCTTCGTGCTGTGGGGTTGGCCCCTGAAGGAGCGACACACAATGACTCGACCGTCGATACGGTACAAGCGATGCGTCAATCGATGTATCCAGATGATGCCTCGATGGATGGTGTGACAGTGGACGCAGAAGGTGAGGTCGTCCGAAATGATGCGGAACACAGCCAATGGACGACGTTTACGGGATTGATTACAGGGGCTGAGGCGGCAGGCGCGACAGTGACACAAATTGCCCCCAACACCGATGAGATCGCTGAGTCTGTCCAGAACGGTCATCCCGTTGTTGTCAACGGGAATCCGGGAGAGGATGGTGGTGGTTGGTCGGATAGCTACAACAGCGGGCACTTTATCACAGTCTCGGGGTACAACGAAGAGACCGAGACATTCACGATCAACGATCCGCTCGATGATGGACCGAGGGAGGTCAGCAAAGAAGACCTCGACAACTACATGGAAGGATGGAGCTGGCGCGCACTCTCTATCAGCAACCCCAACGCCTCAAATCTCCCCCCTGCGCTCCCAAGTCAGCACCAAAATATTCCTGTGTAAGGTCTCGACTTTTCGTGTCTTTTTTTTTCTTCTTTTTTCATCTAGTGGCCTTCATTCCGCGCTCTACTTCGTATCGTGGGCTTGCCGCCCACACCCGCCTGGGGTTTTCTCCCCAGACCCCACGATGCTCACGCATCGTCTATGTTGCGCTCTTCGAGCGCTGTTGCTGTCCTTTTGCCTGCCAGATGTCAAAACGCTGACCTTTTGCGCTAAGAAGATGCTTTTGTTATGTAGGAGGGTTTCGGCCTAAGAGGGTTGCGATCTATTTGTCTCGTGTGTATATAAGAGTAGAGGATTCCCGAACTTTTGTAACCTCTATGGAGGATGCGTCCGTCATGCGTATGATATCCTGGTCGATATGCTTTGTTTCTCTGCTTTCGTTAGGAGGGTGCGCCTTTGCTCCCGAAGAACCTAAGGAAACAAAGAGTGATGAAGCGTATTTCGTTGAAAAAAGCGAACGTGCTGATGCTTCCGTGTTGGATGAGCAAGTAAAGGAACCTTCTCGCGATGCAAGTCATTTCATCGATGCTGGTATGTCCGATGTTGTCTACTTTCCTGATGTGGTCACAAAAGAAGAGCCAGGAAGTCGAGAGGAAAGTATTGGAGAGGAGTTTTCTATGATCGATTGTATGATAGGAGATATGGGCTTGCTTCCTGATGTATTGCCTGAACAGGATGCCACCCCTGAACCTATCCACGAGAATACATCTCATGAGCTCCCCGAAAAGAAGGAGCAAGTAGACAACAAAACAGAATGTCATCCAGGGACGATCGAATCCTGTTTTGGCGGAGCAAGCGACAAGTTGTGGGTTGGGGAATGTCGTCCCGGCTCTCGGATGTGTTTGTCTTCTGGAACGTGGGATACATGTCGATTGCAAACGATCCCCCAAACGGAGTCTTGCAACGGGAAAGATGACGATTGTGATGGACAAGTCGATAATAGCGTCAAAGAGCAAGGGCAAAAGTGTACATTGCCGCTGTTTGGAAAGTGTCGCTCTGGGGTTGTCTGGTGTGTTGGTGCGAAAATTCGTTGCCAGCAAGTCGCATACCCTACCAAAGAGATCTGTAATACAGAAGATGATGATTGTGATGGAAAGGTTGATAATGGATGTGGGAAGAGTTGTGTCGTTAAAGGCACATATCCCAAGCCGCTGGATAGTTTTCTCTCTGGAAGAATTCGAGGGCTCGCCTTTCACCCAAGTGGTAAAACATTTTTCACCTACGCGTCTAATGAGATCCGTGAGTGGGAGCTTGCTACTGGAAAGTTGGTGCAGGAGATCCAAACCGGTACAAATACGGAAACATTTCAGCTCATATCAAAGACTCTTTTGCTCTACGCCGCAGATCATTGTCGTCGGGTGTACGAATGGGATCTTAAAAAAGGTCTCATGCGAAAAGTCTTTGAGGCATCCGAACCCAAAAATGTACATGGTTGTTCGCGTCAAGCCATAGATTATTACTCCAACAACAGAGTCTCTATCCGGAATTTTAACTTTGATGGTATGAATACAACTCGATGGTTCGAGCACTTTGACGCTACAACAGGCGTCAAGCTTGGCTCGACACCAACCAATCAGGGACCTCCACAACCACCCCCCACGCCTCCAAGCATTTTCAACAAAGTGTACAGTCATGATCAAAAGTTTTTGGGGCTGTTGGAGAACAGAAGTTTCAGCAGTTCCATCACAAGGCGTTTTAGGCTCATCGAGCTGTCCACGAATGAAGTCATTTATACCGCTGATTTCCAAACTGAGATGTTTCTGTTTGCAGCAGACAAGAAAACGATCATCATCTATGGCGATAAGCTTGTCTTGTGGGATCTACCGACAAGAAGCATCCGCAAGAGTGTCTCTCAAAGAGGTACAGGTACCAACAAGGCCAAGGCGCTCGCGCTGAAACCTGATGGCTCAACTCTTGCGTACGCACTTGAGAAGTCACTGCATATTTGGGATTTGAAGACAAACACACGTCTCTTTCAGCTCCCATTGACCGAGACCGTGCGTTCGATGGATTTTCACCCTACAAAGTCACTTGTTGCGTTGTTGTACAAGGACAAAATCGCTCTCTACGACACCTCTAAGGGTACACTTGTGCAAACTCTCTCAGGCGCAACAGATATTCGCCAAGGCTTCTTCCAAGCTGGGGGGAAAACTTTTTTGGCCAACTCATCAGCGACCTCAGGTGGTTTATTTATATGGGATATCAACACAGGAACACTCATACGAAAAGACCTCCCGACAGTAAAGGCACCTTTGATGATGAGCCGCGATGGACATGTGATGGCCAACGATTACCAAGTGTGGAACCCTTACACAAAGCAGAACTACCTCACTGGAGGATCGTCTCAATGGGATATTTGGGAGTATCCTCACTACTCTCATCTCGATCCTATGGGGAAATTTGTTATTCGTGAGAGATTTGCAGCTTATGTCATGAGTCGGAATATCTTTGATTTGACGGGGAAGGTTTTGTTCAACCAATCGTTCAAAACCAAAACAGAAGACGATCGCTATAGCCCCTACGCAGCCAAAGTTGATTACGTCGGTGCACATGGGAAGATTGTATTCCTAAGCGAGGGAGAGCTGATCGCTGCGTGGTCACAGGCAAAGATGAAGTTCATTGGCTATCTTCCAGGACTCCAAGAAAATCTTTTTCTACCACGTTCACCGATCGCGACGAGCCTTGACGGTAAAACCATCGCAAGTCGTATCAAAGATGACTACATCCGCGTTTGGAGTTGTCATGGACATTGAGACGACATTGGGAGTTGCGCATTTGTACACACAACTCAAAAAAAGTGTAATCGTTTTCTTCCTTCTCTGTGTTTTGTGGGCACAAGGATGTTCTGTTTCCCCACATCCTCCAGGATTTGAGTCCTCCACCCATGAGAAGAAACAATCCATAGAGCGTGTGCCAGATGATCCGAGCGTCGAGTCTTCATCTGACCTCTCTGATGATGCCTCCTTTCAGGATGAACCTCCAGAGTCTTCAATGGATGCTGGAGAGGGTCTTTTACCTGAAAACGATGCAGGTGGAGAGGAGCTCCAGGAGCGGGAGGTCTTGGATGGGGCAGATGAGAGATGGTCTGAGACAACATACTCCGAAGAGAGAAACAGCGAACCGCGCACCGAAGAGTTTGGGCAAGAAGAGCCCATTGTTGAAGAGAGTATTCCCGAACCTGAGTGTCAGGCTGGCGAGACCAAACCCTGTTTTACTGGTCCTTCGCACGCGCTCAACAAAGGGGCGTGTCGTTCTGGTCTTGTGACTTGCTCATCCGATGGGACGTGGGGGACGGTATGTGCCGGTGAGGTCGTACCACGAACGGAGACGTGTGATGGTACAGATGATGATTGTGACGGAGATGTCGATGAATCATTCGCTAAAAGGGGGCAACGCTGTCAGACCAGCCAGTTGGGGGCTTGTAAGGCTGGGCATTGGAGCTGTCTTGCAGGAAAAGAAGTGTGTGACACACCCAAGCCAATCCCTGAGCTTTGTAATGGTGTTGATGATGATTGTGATGGACAGACTGATGAGGATTTCCCCCAAAAGGGAGATGGATGTTATTCAGGTATGATGGGTGTATGTACACCTGGTTCGTACACATGTTCCAGTGGGAAGGTGTGGTGTACACCTATCAAACAGCCAACGGCAGAAATCTGCAATGGTTTGGATGATAATTGTAACGGACAGACTGATGAAGCCTTTCCTGAGAATGGTAAAACCTGCACTGTTCAGGGGACGTTTGGTGTGTGTGCTCCTGGAACCTACCATTGTATCTCTGGTGTATTGTCTTGTCACTCTGTCAACCCACCACAGGCAGAGACGTGCAATGGAAAAGACGACGATTGTGATGGACAAACAGATGAAAGCGATCCTCAAATGGGACAGCACTGTGCGCCTCCTGGTTTGCCCGGACGTTGTCTACAGTGGAAAATCCTTTGTTCGAGTGGGGTGTTGAAGTGTACTCAAGTCTCGACACAAACCAATATTCCAGAAGTATGTAATGGCCTGGATGATGATTGTGATGGACAGACCGATGAAACATTCGCGGGGGTCGGACAAGCATGTTCCATTTCAGGGCAGCTGGGTCCATGTGCAACAGGTGTCAAGGTATGCCTTCTTGGTAAGGAACAGTGTCAAACCAAGCATGTAAAGCTCCCTGTCGAACGTTGTCACAATCAAATAGATGATGATTGCAATGGGAAAATAGACGACAACTGCAGCACAGGACCGAGCTGTCTGACTTCATGGAAGGATCCTATTCGTTCGTTGGTGACGGTGAGGGAGATCGTCTACAGTCCTGATGGGAAGAAGTTGGCATTGATCAGCCCATCATCTGTCGACGTCTTTGATATTGCGACGAAAAAAGTGACGCATCAATTTCGATTTGAGCAAGCCAATCGTTCTATCGCGTTTCGAAAAGACAACAGCATCTTGTACACAACAGGTTTGTCAAAGAATTACGCTTGGAGTTTACGTACATCCTCGCTGTTGTTTACATTTGAGGCCGGAAAGTGGATGTTGACTGCTGACGAAAAGACTTTGATCGTCGCACGCAATCAAGAGATCCTGAGGTTTGATGCGAGTAATGGGCAGTTGAAAAGCAAGTTGTCCTTATCACAGTCGTTTCCAATTAACGAATCAACCGCTTTCACCGATGATGGTAAAATGCTTGTGAATGTGGGGTATTCTTTTATTCTACGTCTAGATACAACGACGGGGAAGCGTTTGAATGATCTCTATCATCAGCGCCCTTTTTTGTGTTATTCCGGAAGGTTTTCTCGTGATGGGAGTCTACATGGCTGTTGGGAGCGTAGCTTCTCTAAAGTGAATGTTTTGGATGTTAAGAAGACGAACTTTGTCTCTGTGCAGGGGGGGTTCTCTCTTACATCATTCTTTGCCTTTAGTGATGATAATCAATACATGTACATTCAGTGGTGGAGGGGTGGAATTGGTGTGAGCAGTCTCGGGGCTGCTCCTTCAAAGCCCTCTCTGAAAACGAATTCGGAGATTTACGCTGTTCGACCAGATAACTTGGAGCTGAGCGCGATCAAGGAGAGCTTCATCGAGTTTTGGAATGCACCAAATGCGAGCAGAAAACAAGTTTTCCCAATGGAGCGTAACTTCTCTGTTGGAAAATACAACGAGCGTGCGATGCTTTTGTCCGATGGGAAATCTTTCTTTTTCTCCGGAGCAAACTCTACTTATAGCTATGGCGTTTGGAATGGAGTTACGAAACAATTTTCCCATTTCGAGCCAGGACTCCCTTTTTCAAGTCGTCCTTCTGAGAACATCGAGCAAGTTGCGACGGGGGGACCATATGTTTACATTCGCTCTCTCAAAGACACAGGAACCTCCAGAACACCGGTTATTCGTCAGTATACTTACTCTCCCTGGAAATTGATCCGAACGATAAGCCCCAACAATGGAGCGAATAATCTTTACGCGGACAAGGGAAGTCTGTTTATACACGGTCTTCAACAATTGCATGTGTACGACGCTGCTACGGGCCAAAAAACCAAGACGTACAACCAAATCAATTATGCGAATTCCTCAAGTAAACCCGATCTCACCATTGGACCCAATGGAAAGTATATCGCCACCTTCGACAGCAACTCGATTAAATTATTAGACAGAGTCACAGGGCAGTTCGCTCGACAAATCAACCATAAAGTTGGAAGCGTCGTTTTTTCTCATGATGGGAAGACCATTTATGGCAACTCTGGCACACGCTTGTATGCTTGGAGAGTTAGTGATGGTGTGTTGTTGAAGACCGTGAATCTCGATATAGTCGTAGATAAGTTGTTTATTCACAAAGATGAGAAGTTCCTGCTCGGGAGAGGTCAGAGCAAGATTCTGTTGTGTGAGCTGCCCTCTTTGAAGGTGAAGTACGCTTCTCTGCGTAATACGGCAGGGTTTTCCAAAGATCATAAGTCCATCGTATTGACATGGCCGAGTTATGGTCATGTTCCACTGTCTTCCAAGGTGATGGATATCTCTGCATTTTCTGCCATGCAGTTTTCACCAAAGACGGTGAAGCTATCCCCTGATGGTCGATATCTCTTTGCTCTAAATCCGCCGTACGTTCAACTCCTTCGAGTGGATACATTTCAGGTCCTGAAAAGCTTCTCGTGGTTGTACGATGTGCGTGATGTCTCGTTTGATACATCAGGTTTGTATGCCGTTGTGGTGACACAAAGAACTGTCTCGACCAGTCCAACTGTTGTTGACTCTACAGTGCATATTTGGGACCTACAATCCCACCAGATTGAACGTTCAATCCTTGTAAAAGGAAAGCAAATAAAGGAAACCTACCCCAATATCCAAAAGGGACGCATTTTGCTGCAGGAGGAGAGGGGAGGTATACATTTTCTGGATGTCTATACAGGTTCTACCACTGACTCTGGATATAGGTGTCATGAGAGTGTTGATGTTCTATTCCGGAAGGGGCGTGTTGTTGAGAGTTGTAATGGAACACTTATGGTTTGGGATGTCCAGACCCAGAAGGTTATCGTTCGTGAGAAAGTTGCCATATCCGCTTCGGAAGGGGTGAAGGCACATCCTTTGACAGGCTGGGCTTCTTACCATTACTCAGGTGAGATTAGGATCTTTGATGAGAGCACGAAGAAGCACACCACGATCGTCAAAGCACCTGCTGGTGAATCTTTTGCGACTTTCGCCTGGTCTTCGGATGGGAAGAGGCTCGTGACATCGACAAAGTCAGGTTTGTTGAGGGTTTGGGATCCGAGCACTGGCAAGCAGCTGGCTGATTACCCCCTAATGGAGACTGGTACGATCAAGACCTTACAGTTTCTTGAGGGGTCATATTCTCTTTTGGTCTCGCAAGAGCCCGGTCAAGTCCACATTCTTCATTGTATTCCGTAACCTCATGCAACATTACCGATTTGGAGTCTAAGCTATGACATTGGAAGAGCAAGTAGAGACCCTGGCAAATCTTGGCGTTCAACTTAATGAAGGGATCAGTATTGATGACCTTTTGTATTCATTTGATCGTCGAAAGTACGAGAGGCGACCATTTGATATTCTGCTTTTTATGATGGGGAGTGAGGTCGAACGCGAGCCTTGGGGGCGTTCTTTTTCGTCTCAAGTCTGGAACTTTGACACCGAGTGTGTCTATGGTCCTGGTTCATACACCAAGATCGTAGAACGCCTCTGTCTGCTCGCTGGCATGCCTGAACTTGTCACCGATCTTCGCGATGATGTGGACTTACACTCTGGTGAGGCCTGGTTGCGTTATACCATTGATGGCAAAGAACGCCATTGGACAGTTGAAGTCATGGATGATTGGGTGGATTCCATGACGCTCTCATACGTGATGGCTGACATCGAACGGGACGGAAAACACTTCTACTCAAAGGATAATGGACAAGCGATGATACTCTTCTATCTCGACACAGAGGCTGCCAAGGAGCTGAATCGATTGTCTGATCATGCACTCACGCCTGTCTTGTTGGACTCATAGGGAGCAGAGTCCGGGAAAAAGGGGTTGTTGAACGGCATCTTGGGTGGAAGGGGACAGGTTAACGGGTCTTTTTGAAAGCCCCTGGCGCGCTTCGCTTACCTTCCCAAACAGTTGATGCCTTCGGCATGTTTTGGTGAAGGGTGGAGACCCCTCTCTTTGAGGGAGGTCGTTGACTTCCATGCATTTGTTTTCTTCTCTCCAGATGCTTCTGTTATGTAGGAGGGTTTTGGCCTAAGAGGGTTGCGATCTATTTGTATCGTGTGTATATAAGAGTAGAGGATTTCCGAACTTTTGGGTGTTATTGGGATACTAGGACCGTTCATGAAGGAGCTGGTCATGCCTATTCGTCGTATCTTTTGTTTTGCGATCGTGTTGAGTTTACCTCTATTGGGGGCAAGGGTCGAGCATTGTTCAGACCCAAGCATAGGTGACGTTTTCTACGCATATGATTTGATTCCTTGGGGAGAGGATACGCTTGTTGCGAGTCACACATTTTTCTTGCTCAAGAAGGGAACCAACTCGCTTAAAGTCTTTCGACACCCTTTACTTAAGCGTGTTTTGAGTGTGGGGATTTTTCAGGGGAGAAAGTGTGTCCTCGGAATGAAAGCTCCGCGTCAGGTTGGTCTTTTTTGTAAACAACCAAAGTCAGAGTGGAAAGCCCTCTCGATGACGCGGTCTCTACGGAGAAGAGTACGTCGTTCTTATCAAGAGGAGAAAGCGTTTGTGCGTAGCTCGCTCAAGGCTCTCAAGATACAGAAACAACGCATTCTCAAAGTACATGCATCAAAAGAAAACCTTCGTATCCTTCGTTATTATAGAAAGGTAAAGACCATCGAGCAGCTTCGTCGGGTTCCAAAAAAGATCGCCAAGAAAAAGCGGCAGCTCGGAAAACTATGGGACAAATATTACGAGATGGTAAGGGAAAAAGCTATTACTTCCAATGGATGGCGTCCTTTTGTCTATGTGAGTAAGCGTACTCTCTTGTTGATGTTCTACAAGAAGAAAGTCTTGTACTACCACGATGGGAAAAAGTGGTTTTTGTACACAAAAAATTCTCAATTGTCCCAGCGAAAAAAGCCCGAAGGAGCTGTGAATGGTAGGACGCAGAGCAAACATACGACAATTCCTTTTTTGTACAAACACTTGTTCTCAGCCTCAAGCTCAAACATCATTTTCTCAGGTGAGTTTATTTATTTTGGTGTCTATGCACCTTTTCGTTGTTCTCAGGGTGATGTTGGCAAAGGAATGTATCAATTTCACATACCCACCCATAAAGCCAAAAGACTCACATCTTCTGCTGTTTACGGTATGCACTTGAGTGACAATGGGCGGATTTGGTTTTCTTCGGGGAGCCACCGATGGATGGATGGTATTCACTATTCGACAGTATCTACATTCAAAAATGGTAAAGTGCTCCCTGTCATCAACCATTTTTTGAAGAAGGGTGAAAAACCTGACACTCCTGAGTCTGTCGAAGGTTTTGATGGGAGGACTCTTTTCTCTGGTAAGTTGACGATATTCTACGAGTTCAGTCACTCTCCCGATGGCAAGAAATGTCTCTTTTCTCTGGATCGTGGTCTTTTTTGTCGCAAGAGAAGGTTCGATCCGAAGGGAAAACCGATCCCTCAAACCAAGCCTCCACGATACGAGTTCAGGAGGGTGAAGGGTTCCCAGCGTCTTGTTCTTCATGTGAACAAAGTGACGGCTCCAACGTGGAAACAATACATCCCACAGTGGAAAAAGAAAGTTCCAGGCTATATCTTTCGTCTTTATACAGGAGATGGACGTGTTCAGTTGAAGTCCACAACCCATACTGTAAGTAGTAACTACTCCGCACACTATTTATCTTTGCATACATGGAACGGTCACACATTGGTTTTTCTCTCTTCCGATGGCAGAGTCTATCAATTACACCTCAAAAAGATGACACTCCAACACATCCCATTTCCTTATCCCTGATATTCTTTGTCGCTGGGAGCAAGCTGTGTGTCAGGGAAGGCAAACTACAGGTCAAAAGCAGGATTTGGTGAAGAGAATAGCTCTGTGCGACAATGTACCGTTATATGTATCCGATATCTGAAGTGTCTTTCCTTCGTGTGACATGTTGTGACACACAACATGTGTATGTGCACCCGACACAAGTCCATCCTTGGGGAACCAACCCAAGTGGATGGCTCACATACCCGACAAACGGAGGAAAGATGTCTGACAAGATTACGTTGTATTACAACCCAATGAGTCGTGCGACGATTGCCCACTGGATGCTCGAAGAGAGCGGCGCGCCTTATGAGTTGAAGTACCTTGACTTCGAGAAGAGGGAACACAAAACCCCCGAATATCTGCAGCTCAACGCAATGGGGAAGGTCCCAACCCTGGTCCATGAGGATACTGTCATCACCGAAGTCCCTGCCATTTGTGCCTATCTTGCCGATAGATTCCCCGAGAAGAATCTTTGCCCTCCAACAACTGATCCACGTCGAGGTACCTATTATCGATGGTTGTTTTTTGGGGCGAGTTGTGTCGAGGCTGCTGCTGCCGACAAGGCCCTGAAACGTGCCAACCCCGAGATGTCGAGCACCTTGGGATACGGGAGTTATGACGACACCTTTGCTGCGCTGGAACAAGCACTCCAACCTGGTCCCTTTCTTTTGGGAGAACAATTTACGGCAGCAGATGTCTATATCGCTGCGCAGCTAGAGTGGTTGATGATGTTCGGTTCTGTAGAGAAGACCGAGGTCTTCACTGCATATGTGGGGCGATGTCGAGAGCGAGACGCATACCAACGGTACGAGAAATCCCGCAATGAGTTGGTAGCAAACATCAAAAAATAGTGTGGCCACTTTCCACAACTCGGACGATTGGGTGGAGGGGATTCGTTTGGTTGGAATCACCGGGTTGAAACCCGGTGCTATGGAGAGGGTACGCTCGCCGTAAAGGCTTCGCATCGATCGGAAATGTGGTGGGACTTAAGTCCCACCTCAACACACAAACACACATTCTTTGCCATGAGAGCGGCGAATCTAGGCTCTTGCCCGACTGGTTGTTTTGTTTCTGATGACTCGACCTTGCAGGAACATGTCAGTTCGTGCTTGCTAGGGATATCTTTGGATCTTTCGAGCGATGTGGTTCAGCATTCGATCATGTGCCATCTCGTTGATGTATCTGCGCCCTTTGCGAATGACCTCTTTATCTAAGAGATGTTTGGTGTGCTTTGAGTAGGCGAGCGCGCCGAGGAAGAATCTTTGCTTGCGACTACCACGTCGCCAGTGCCTCAATGTGAATATATGTGCTTGTTTTCCTTTTCCTGTTTGGGAGCGGTATCTTTGTGGGTAGTTTGGGAACTCTCGTGTATGGATGTCATTCGCGAGTCTGTACAAAAGCAACAGCGCAGAGGGGGATTTGGGTGTTCTGAGCACCCAGCGACTGAAACGCTCTGACTTGCTTTTTCTACGTCGCAATCCCTCACGGATGATGCGCGCTCCTTTCTCTTTGTCAACACCTGAAAGCCACAGAAGCCATGCACCATGACATCGTTCGAGTGGACGATTGGAGCGTGCCATACGTTTGAATGACTGCGCGAGTGTTGGGCGATGTTTGTGTAGATTCACAAGGGATTTGATGTACGAAACCTGTCCATACCCGTATGTTTGACGTGGTAATTGAGCGAGACTCTTTTGGGATAATTCGCGAACTTGAACACCCCATGTGCTCATCATTTTGATCAGTTGTTGAGCGAGTTGTGGTGTTCGTTCAGTCTCGGCGATGAAGAGTTTGGCGTATTTTCGTATGTGTGAGACTGGGATGGTCTTGATGTATCCAAAGAGACGACGCTTCCAGTATAACGTTTTGTATGCAGACTTCTTTGTTTGCTGTTTGTGTTTTGGTGTCTGAGTGAAAGCCTGGACGAGATCTTGGCTGATGGTGGGGAGCGCCTTCTTACACTTTGATAGGGATCTGAGGAGCATGTCTTTCTGTGCCAATGGGATGTCTTGTTTGGAGAGCTGTTTTCCGATCGCTGGAAGTTGTTTGTCACATAGGCCACGACCTTTGAGCCATGCATATGCGTGGATTCGGACGTATCGATGTTTGTGGGTCATCCAGTTGACCGCATGTTTTTTTCCGAAAGCGGGGTATTTTGCGAGGTAGCGTTTTGTCACTTTGTACCCATATCGATTCGCCATGGTGTATTTCACAAACAGATCTCTGTGTGCGTAACCGAGCGACTCAATACTATTTGCAAAGGCGTAGAATCCCCGATTCTTTGTGGCTTCTAAGCCGAGTGTATGGAAGTGTTTTTTTGTGTATCCGATGTAGCCGAAGATCATGAGGAGGGCTCTTTTCTCTCGGGCACTTTGGAGTCGAGGAGCGAGCTGAAGAAGAGTGGGTGTCAGCTGATGAATGCGATGGTCTTTACGGGCGAAGTATGAAAGCATCGAGAGGATTTTTGTTCGTGTCTTTGTGTCCGCCTTGGGGAGGCATGTTTGTAGCGTTTTGTACGGTGCGATTTTGCCTTTGCTCCAACGTCTAATGTTTTGGATGAAGGAGTAGCTGCCACGTCCCTGACAGAGTGTGTTTTTCCAAAAGCGAAGATGCCGTTTGCGCGGTCTTTTGATGCTCTTGTGATACGTGTCTGGGAGGACGTAGTTTCGAATGTTCTTGGCAGCGGCTTCGTAGGTATCGAGTATGTGCTTATCGAGGAATGGCAGCGTCGCGAGCATGATTGAGAGCGCTTTGAGGTGTGCTCGTCGCATGCTTGGCATCAGGTGCTTTACATTTTTTTTGAGTATCTTGATGTACTTGGTCTTTGGACGGCGTCTCACGGAGAGGAGCGCATAAGCTGCGAAGACTTTGGTGAGCTGTGAACCTTCTTTGGTTTGGGTGATGAGCGCTTTGCGGACCCATCGATTTCTTTTGGCCATGGAGGCGAGTAGTTTGGCGGCATACATTCGGGTGATGGGTGTGCCTGATGAGAGTGTTCTGAGGATGGGGATGGCTTGTTTGTTCGAGAGTTTGCCACGTGCGAGTGAGAGCAATTTCATCCCGCGATATCTGTCCCACTGTGATGGGGAGGCGTACGCCATTTTGAGCAGTGAGGTCCAAAGGAAGCTTGTGTTTACACGGTGTTCGAGCAAGAAAGAGGCGAGTCGCCTGTTGTGTGATTGTGCAAAAGCTGATGCGATGATCCGTTTGGCTTTTCGCTTGTTGGCTCCGAGTTCCCAGGAGAGGATCGCACTATAAAGGCGAAGTGCAGGCATACTGGATCTCATGAGTCTGGCGATTTTTCTTCTGTAGCGACGGATCTTTCGTTTTCTTTTGAGCAGTCTGCTCGTCATGTCTTTGATGATGGATGGTGATTTGGATGTCCGCAGGAACTTGATGGCCAATCGATCCAGTTTATACTTTGAGTAGCCGATGGATTCGAGTAATCTTAGGACAGAGAGCAGGTTGTGTCGATCTTGTTTTTTGCGCAGAAAGGAGAGCAGTCGACGTTTGATTTTTCGTGCATTTTTTCCGAAGGGGACGAGTGTGTCCGAGATGTCGTACAGCCTCTCGTAGGGGGTTTGGCGGAAGATTTTGATCAAGTGGGGTAACAATTTGAACGCCGGATCTTTTCGAGTGATACGCTCCCAGGGGTTCATTCCGAGGTGGAGGATTTTTTTCTTTTTGAGTCTGGAGATGACGTGAGGGAGGGCTTTGGTTGACTTCTTGTGTAGGAGGAGTGATATGAGGTGGCGGGGGATCTCGCGTTGGTGTCTTGGGCTGCGCACTTTTTTCTCTTGCAGCCAAAAGTCGACGGAGTGCCAATCTGCTGATGCTGTGGGTATATGGGATAGCATGATACATGCGAATGCAGTGTATACGATTCGTGTGGACATCTTCCTTCTTCTCCTCGGGGTGTGTTGGGTGAGTGTTGTATGTGAATTCGCTCGGGCGCCCCTTTAAGCAAGGAGTATGCCACCTGTCTATGATGGTGGTGGTTCCTGTTTTTTCGGCTCTTTGGCTCTTTTCTTTGTAGGGGAGAAGTGGATAAAGGAGGGTCCGGTTGTGGAGTTGGCTTTGTCCGACCTCAATGTTGTATGTCCTTTTCGCGAGAGGACCACCAAAGGTGCTTTGGGAAGAAGAGGAGTACAGGCTAACGGGTCTTTTAGAAAGCCCCTGGCGCGCTTCGCTTGCCTTCCCAAACAGTTGATGCCTTCGGCATATTTTTGTTGGGGGAGAAAGAATTGTGTTTGTTGATGGGAGGAGATGCAAGGATTGCCCACTTGCTTTTCATTGTGGGGGACCGGTGGCAATTCGAGGCAAAAGGTAGATCTTTGGTAAGTGGGTAGATTCTTTGTTTATTGTCCTCGAAAAGAGCCCAGGTATCGGTAGTATATGCCTCGTATGTCTGTGTCTTTGAGTGTTTCCTTTACCAAAGTCTTGTACATTTTTGCCCTTGTTCTCGAACGGGTTGGAAAACCTACGACGATAAACCATCCCGGTTTTAAACTCGAATACAATGTACTCAAGACGACGTGAGTTTTGAGTCCATGTTCAGACAGCCTGCTTTTGAAGGCATTTGCTTCATGGACTTCGCGGCTACCATAGAAAATGACGGCGTATCGGCGATTGTATGCCCATGAACCATACTTGTTCAACCCAAGGGACTGGTACATCTTGCATCTATTCGGTGTTCTGAGGATTTCTTTTGTCCTTTGAGCGATCTGATTTGGGTTGGGAGGCGTTGGGCAACTGCCACGCCCCCCGATAAATCGACCTGCCATCCCCAGTGCGATACTTGAGCCTCCTGTTAATACTGCTGCGAAGGTTCCTAGCAATTGCCCTGAGACTTCTCTTTCAGCCTTTTTGGCTTTACAAAAGAAAGCTTTGGCGCGAACTTGGGAGAGCGCGGCTTCGAAGCGTTTTGCTTTGGAGACTTGGGCTTCTTTGAGAGCTGCACATCGGGATTTGTGAAGGTTTTCTCTGGACATCAACAAGGTTTGTTGGATGGAAATGACTTTTTGAGATGATGAGCGAATTTGCCCCTGTAGCCGAGCCTGTACAGCAAGCAAGGTTTCTTGTTTCTTTTTCAGACTCTGCAATCGTGATTGGGTGCTCTTGTGCGTGTTTTGGGCGTTGTTGAGTTCTTTTTTGACTCGATTGAGCCTTTCCTTTCGGGTTTTGTATGTGTTTTCTAGTTTGGCGATCTCTCGACCTAGCTTGCTATCTTTGGGGATAGGAGTTTGGCAGCCTGTTAACAGCGATAAAAGCAAAAACATGAAAATAAAATGACGCATGTATCCTCCTTATCGACAACGATTTTTACAGGCTGAATTGGAGCCCAAGAGACAAGCTTTCCGAAAAAATTGGCTGGCAAGTGCACAATTTTTGGTGAGGCCTTTCCCATACTTGTAAAGATACGCAACGTTGTAGCAGCCAAACCTGTAGCCCAACGTGCATGAGCGGCTGTAGTATCGACTTGCTGTTTTTGCGTTTCTACGAACGCCTCTTCCTTTTAGGTACATGTTTCCGAGCTGGTTGCAACCCGCACCACTTTTGAGATCACAAGCTTGTTTGTAGAGTTCGCGTGCCTTTGTCTTGCTTCGTCGTCCTCCTTTGCCTCGGTAGTAAAGATATCCAAGATTACTGCAACCCGTTCCATAGCCGAGATTGCAGGACTTTCTATAGAGTTGTCTTGCGCGTCGATAGTTTCTGTTGGTGCCTTGGCCCGTGTGATATAGCCATCCCAACTCTGAACACGATTCACCATGACCTCGAACGCACGCCTTTTTAAAAAACTCTCCTGCCTTTTCGTAAGATTGGGCAATATCAAGGCCTGCTGCGTATTTCTTTCCGATCCTGTGGCATTCTTTTGTTTCTCCTTTTTGGCATGCTTTCAGAAACTCGTTTTCTTCTTCGGATTTCTGCTTGCGGTACTCATCCCTGATCGCTTCAAAGGTTGTTTTGAGTTGATTGCAATTGGGTCGTATTGTGTTGATTCGTAGGTCAAATGCTCTCATGGCGGCTTCCATGACATATCTGTTTGGTTTTGTATCGCATTTTTTTCCCAGACTACCTAACGCCGCACCTGCAGCCGAAAGAATGAGAGACGAGCCGCCTGTCAATATCGCGAACACGGCACCTGCTACGGCTCCTTTGCCTCTACGCTTTGCTTTTTTGGCTCGACATACCATATGGTTGGCGACGTCGAGGAAAAACTTTGCTCTTTGCTTCTCTCTGTTGGAATATACCAACGTGAGAGAAGCACGACACTTTTCGAAGTTGGCTTCGCTTTTGATGACTCTGTAAAGCTTCTGGGCGGTCATCCTTTGTATCTCAAGCTTGCGCAGAAGTGTTTGGGTGTTTTTTTGCTTCTGGATTAAGAGCGCATTTTTGGATTTGGCTTTGTCTATCTCACGTTCCGATAACGCGATCTTCTTGGTGAGAGCTTTTTGGGCAAGCCTTGTCTGTTTGAGGTCTTTGTTGAAGGTTGCAAATTTATTCTCCATCTGTTCGATTTTCAAAATGAGAGCGACTCTTTGCTGTTCGGGATCTTGTTGACATCCAAGCAGAGGTCCGGCTATACACATTATCAATAGGAAAGAATATCTCATGTCCTAATACCCTTCAAACCGGTTTTTTTGGAACTTGATAAAGGAACAAAGTTATGTCACGAATGTTATGTTGTTGTTTCATCTTGCTGGAGGTTATGTTGGTCAACGTGGGTTGTCAAGAGAGCACACCACAAGAGAGCGCAAAAGAGGATCTGCTGGCGAAATTGCGAGGCCTTTCGAAGAGTGGTGAGAGCCAACTCCAGCAAGCAGAAAAGTCTTCCAAACAAATTCAAGGGAAGTTGTGGAAACTTCGAGACAAGATGATCAAAGTCGATGTACAATTTGGATGGATCGAGAAGAACCATAAAGAA
The DNA here is from genome assembly GCA_002731275.1 of Deltaproteobacteria bacterium. Lineage (GTDB taxonomy): Bacteria > Myxococcota_C > UBA6777 > UBA6777 > UBA6777 > UBA6777. The sequence goes on from PCBK01000028.1 coordinate 19,768, forward strand.
TTCCAAGAGCGATACCGAGATTTTGCGCATGGGGTGTCGAAGCTCGTCGGCCACTATCAGGAATTGGGGATGGAATTACAACGGATCGAAAAGACTTACGCAAAAGCCCTTGGAAATTACAAAAAAGCCCAACGGACCCATGCTGCTTCTTCAAAAGCATTCAAAAAGTCGGAGAGCTTGTTTCAGGAGGCCCTTGTATACTGGAAGCTGCGAAAGGATCTGAAAAAAATCGCGAAGCAACTATCTGAGATCAAGGAAAACTTCGACCGCGCCAACAAAGCGTATGCTCTCTTTAAAAAAGGCAAGATCATGAAGAGTTCGTTTGTCAGGCAGTTTAAGCAACATGTTGCGCGAGGCGATTGGAAACAGGCGCTACAGGTGATGGCATGTATGAATATTACGCCCCGTAAATATCGTTTGTTGCTGAAGGCCCAAGGTATGGATCTGACAGGCAAAGATATCGATCATATTGTCCCTCTTTCAAAAGGAGGTGCACAACACCCCCTCAACTATCGTGTTCTTGATGCTTCGAAAAATCGGAGTTTACAGGCGACATGGAACATCAAAAAATGTCTTGATGCAGGTAAATCAAATTGCTTGCAAGCTATCCTCGTCTCGAAGTACTGCGGGAGTTACAAAGGTAATCTGCCTCCATTTTGACGATCTGGGTCAAGGGGCCTAAGCGATCTCAAGGTATGATGTGCCTGTTGGAAACATAGGAAGTCCGGCGATGCAGTTTCTCTGTGAGCCTTTGCATCAATTCCATGATTGGATGGTGTTTCTCGATGCACCAAAAGTCCCATCATGAGATGAGGCCGCAATGAGCGTCGCTGTTTGGTAACATGTGTCACTCTGTAAAATGTTTGAAAGTGTAAGTATATTCCTTATCATGGGATAAAACAAATCCCCTCGCGCCGAATGTTGGTCGTTATACACGAATCATTTCAAGATGTCCAGAGGAAAGGAGCATAGCTTTTGGCCTTATTTGCTTTTCTCCAAAACAGGTGAGAGCTTAAAAAATCCTTGCATGAGAGCGGATTCATGAGCATAATAAACCGAATATGTCAGCTCTCGTGAGGTGATCGGCTTTTGAAGTATACTTCAAAATGTCTAATCGACCTTCGGCTCTTACAAAACAGGATGCTTCTATCTAGTCGTACGATGTGCAACCAACACGCGAGGCAAATATGGGACGTAAGATACCCTCTTCCAATTTCAGCTTCCTGGAACAACATGAACCCCTGTTGGTTCGTCTCGGCTCTCTTGCTGAACGCTACTTCGCCGATGACCCCAACACAAGCCTCCTCAAACTTCGACAGTTTGGGGAGGTCATGTCACAGCACGTCGCTGCTTGCGTCGGGCTTTTTGTTTCACCCGACGAAAAGCAATTTACCCTCCTTCAACGACTCTGGGAGCGCAAAGTCATGCCTCCCGAGGTCAACCAGATCTTCCATGGTATACGTATCGCCGGAAATGCTGCCGTCCACGAACACAAAGGAAGCCATGGCGAGGCCCTTCACCAACTCAAAATGGCCCGAAAGCTCGCCATTTGGTTCCATCGCTCCTTTGCCTCTGATGCGCGCTTCCATCCTGGACCCTTCATCCCACCCACCGCACCCGAACAACAAGACAAAGCCCTTGAGGCGGAACTTGAACAGCTCCGAAAAGACCTCGAAGCCAGCCAGGGACAGGCCGAAGCCGCACTTGCTGCCGTTGAAGAAGAAACCCAGAAGCGCCTCTCCGCTGAGGAGAGGGCCCAGCAGGAGGCCGAAGACAGAGAAATCTGGGAGCAGCTCGCGGTAGAGTACGAATCCAAACTCGCCGGCAATCTCGCCCAACGCCAGGCCAATGTCCAGCAAAACCAATCCCAAGAAGAGATCCAGGCTGTGACACAGCACGCCTATGAGATGGGGCAGGAGCTCGATCTCAGCGAGGCCGAGACACGTCGCCTCATCGATCAACAGCTCGCTTTGGCAGGTTGGGACGTCGACTCCAATGAGCTTACGTACAAGAAGGGGACGCGACCCCAAAAAGGACGCAACCTCGCGATCGCTGAATGGCCTGTTGAAGGCGGACGAGCTGACTATATTCTGTTTATCGGTCTTGAGGTGGTCGGGGTGGTCGAGGCCAAACGCAAAGCCAAAGATGTCGCCGCGGCCATCGAGCAAGCCAAGCGCTATAGCCGCTCATATGTCATCCGGGCTGACGAGGCGCCTCCAGGTGGACCGTGGGGAGAGTACAAGATCCCCTTCCTTTTTTCCACCAATGGACGGCCCTTCCTCGAACAGAGTCGCACAAAAAGCGGGATCTGGTTCCTCGACGTAAGACGACCTGACAATCTCTCCCGGCCACTGACGAATTGGCGTACCCCTGGAGGTCTCGCCGCTCTCCTCAAACAAGATCACGACGAAGCCCACAAACGCCTCAAAGAAGAACCCACCAAGTATCTGGGATTGCGCGAATACCAGATCCGCGCGATCAAAGCTGTGGAGCAAGCGCTGGAGGAAGACCAACGAGCGTGTCTTCTCGCGATGGCGACCGGTACAGGAAAGACCAGGACGTGTATCGGTCTTGTGTACAGGTTGCTCAAAACGAGGCGATTCAGACGTGTCCTCTTTTTGGTCGACCGAACAGCTCTTGGAGAGCAGGCTGCCAACGCATTTAAGGATACGCGGCTGGAGAACCTACAGACCTTTGCCGATATATTCGATATCAAAAGCCTCGGGGAGATCGAGGTCGAAGAAGAGACCAAGCTTCATATCTCGACGGTACAAGGGATGGTGAAGCGGATTCTTTACCCCACACTGGAAGATCATATCCCCGCAGTCGACCAGTACGACTGCATCGTCGTCGACGAAAGTCACCGTGGCTACAATCTCGATCGGGAGCTGAGCGAGCTGGAGTTGGATTTTCGGGACCAAAAAAGTTACATCTCCAAGTACCGCCGGGTCCTCGATCACTTCGATGCTGTGAAGATCGGTCTCACCGCGACACCTGCACTCCATACGACGGAGATCTTTGGTGTACCGGTGTTCCAATATGGCTACAGAGAGGCTGTGATCGATGGTTGGTTGGTGGATCACGAGCCACCGACCAGGATCATCACGGCGTTGGCTGAAGACGGGATCCATCTGGAGGCCGGAGAAGAGGTCTGTGTGTACAAACCCAATACAGGGGAGATCGATCTGATGACGCTTCCTGATGAGCGGTCTTTTGAGATCGACTCCTACAACAAGCGCGTCATCACGGAGAACTTCAACCGCGTTGTCTGCCAGACCCTGGTCGAACATATCGATCCATCCTTCGATGGGAAGACGCTCGTCTTTTGTGCGACGGATGCACATGCCGATATGGTCGTCGATATCCTCAAAAGTGCGCTCACGGAACGCTATGGCAGTATCGAAGATGATGCCGTCGTCAAGATCACAGGCAGCTCGGACAGGCCGCTTCAGCTTATCCGCCGTTACCGCAATGAGCGTCTGCCCAATATCGCAGTGACGGTCGATCTGTTGACGACAGGTGTGGATGTGCCTTCGATCTGTAATTTGGTCTTTATCCGTCGGGTCAAGAGTCGGATCCTCTACGAACAGATGCTTGGTCGAGCGACACGTCTTTGTCCGGAGATCGAGAAGGAGAGTTTTCGGATCTTCGACGCGGTTGACCTGTATGCGGCGCTTGAGCCTTTTACTTCGATGAAGCCTGTTGTCACGCGGCCCAACATTCCTTTCTCTCAGCTCGCAGAAGAGTTGTCCTCTTCGAAGGGGCGGGAAGATGTGATGCAAGAGGTGAAGGATCAATTTGTCGCCAAGCTCCAGCAAAAGCAGAAGCGGATCAAGGGGGAGCAGCTCGATCACTTCGAGGCCATCGCACATATGCCTCTTGAGGCGTTTGTGACGTTTGCCCACGATCGAAGTGCCGAAGAGCTTGCGGATTGGTTGTCCGCGCATGAGCGTGTAAGCTCATTTTTGGATCGTTCGACAGGTGGGAGTCGTCAGGTGATCGTGTCCAACAAGGAGGATTCACTTCGTGATGTCAGGGTTGGGTTTGGTGACGCGGAGCGACCCGAAGACTACCTGGAAGGATTCAACAATTACCTCCAAGAGAATATGAACGATATACCTGCGCTGATAACTGTGTTACAAAGACCAAGAGAGCTGACACGCAAACAGCTGAAAGAGCTTAAGATGAGGCTTGATGAGGCCGGTTACAGTGAGAGGAAGTTGCGGGCTGCCTGGAATGAGATGACAAACCAGGACATTGCGGCATCGATCATTGGATTTATCCGTCAACAGGCGCTCAAAGAAGACCTGATCCCCTACGAGAGGCGGGTGGAGGCGGCCATCGAGCACATCTTGAACAGTCAACAGTGGACACCACCACAGCGTAAGTGGCTGGAGCGTATTGGCAAACAGATCCATGCAAACACGATTGTCGACAGAACGACCCTTGATATGGGGGAGTTCAGGAAGCAAGCGGGTGGATTTGATCGCCTGAACAAGGTGTTTCATGGTCGGCTGGATGAGATTCTTGCGGATGTGAATGAAGCTTTGTGGAACAAAGCAGGCTGAGGAGATAAGCGAATAGATGGGACAGACGACTTACGATATCGTGCAAAAACTGTGGAATTTGTGTCATGTGCTCCGTGATGACGGTGTGACTTACCACCAGTACGTGAATGAGTTGACTTACCTGCTCTTTCTCAAGATGGCGCAGGAGACGGGGGTTGAAGAGCAGCTTCCCGAGGGATGTCGCTGGGGGGACTTGCTCGGAGAAGAGGGGATCGATCTACTTACCCACTACAGGCGTTTGCTCGTGGAGCTGGGGTCGAGTGAGAGTTATCGGATCCAGACGATCTTTGCCAATGCGTCCACGACGATCAAGATCCCGAAGAATTTACAAAAGCTCGTGTCGGCGATCGACGCGCTGGATTGGTATTCAGCGCGGACGGAGGGGCTTGGTGATCTTTACGAAGGTTTGTTGGAGAAGAACGCAAACGAAACCAAGTCCGGTGCGGGTCAGTACTTTACGCCGAGGTCGTTGATCGATTGCGTTGTGCAGCTCATCAAGCCGAAAGCCGGTGAGTTGATCCAGGATCCTGCGGCTGGGACGGGAGGGTTTTTGATCGCGGCGGACAGGTATATCAAGGATCACACGGATGACCTGTTTGAGCTTGATGAACAGCTTCAATTGTTCCAGCGCAAGTCAGCGTTTTACGGGATCGAGTTGGTACAGGATACGCATCGGCTCGCCACGATGAACTTGATGCTTCATGACATTGAAGGTGACATCCTTGTGGGTGATACGCTTTCGTCCAAGGGGACAGAGCTGCCGAAGGTCGATGTGATCTTGACCAATCCGCCATTTGGCACGAAGAAGGGTGGGGGGCGTCCGACGAGGGATGACTTCACCTATCCGACATCGAACAAGCAGCTTGCTTTTCTTCAGCATATCTACCGTGGTCTCAAACCTGGTGGTCGTGCGGCGGTGGTCTTGCCTGACAACGTGTTGTTTGAGGAGAATACGGGGCGTGAGATTCGGGCTGACCTGATGGACAAGTGTGATCTGCACACGATTTTGAGGTTGCCGACGGGGATCTTTTACGCACAGGGTGTGAAGACAAACGTTCTGTTTTTTACCAAGGGCGAGAAGGACACAGGCAACACGAAGGGTGTGTGGGTGTATGATCTGCGGACCAACATGCCATCCTTTGGTAAGCGTACTCCGTTCACCAGGGCACACATGAAGGAGTTTGAGGAGGCGTTTGGCGATGATCCGTTAGGGCAGAGTGAGCGTACAGACCAGGGCGAAGAAGGTCGCTTTCGGTATTTTACACGAGAGCAGATCTCCGACAGGAATGACAACCTTGACATCTCCTGGCTCAAAGACGACAGTGTTGAACATGCTGACGACCTACCCGAGCCCGATGAAATTGCAGCCGAGATTATGGTGTTGTTGCAAACAGCCCAAGAAGAAATGGAGGCCTTGACAGAACTGCTAAATGGGTCGGGAGCTTGATAATGAAGGAAGATCTCCTACCCCAAAGCTGGAGCACTGCCAAAATCTCCGAGATTTGCGAAGTGAATCCAAAGCACTCCAAAGAGCTAGATGACAATTTGCAAGTTAGCTTCATACCTATGTCCTCTGTCGATGACATTTCAGGAACAATAGCAGTCAATGAAGAGAGGGCTCTGGGCTCTGTTAGAAAAGGATATACACACTTTGCGGACGGTGACGTAATCTTTGCAAAGATTACGCCCTGTATGCAAAATGGCAAAAGTGCAGTCGCTATGGGACTAAAAAGTGGATTAGCTTGCGGCTCAACCGAGTTTTATGTAATGCGAAGCCAAGGGGCTATCCAACCAGAGTACCTCCATAGGTTCGTGCGGCAAGTTAGTTTCAGGAGCAGAGCCCAGGCTGCTATGACGGGAGTTGTTGGACTAGCTAGGGTCCCCAAAACGTATTTAGAAAGTGTGGAGCTCCCTATCCCTCCCCTCAACGAGCAAAAGCGTATCGTGTCGAAGATAAAGGCACTTCAGGGCCACAGCGGTCGTGCGCGAGAGGCATTGGAGGCTGTGGGACCGTTGTTGGAGAAGTTCCGCCAGTCAGTGTTGGCGTCGGCTTTCCGAGGTGATTTGACGAAGGAGTGGCGGCAAAATAATCCGGATGTGGAACCGGCGGAGGTGTTGTTGTCGCGCATCAGAGAGGAGCGACGCACCCGCTGGATTGAAGCTGCGGCAGAGAAGGGCCGCGCCAGGGCAGAAGCAAAAGCAGTCAAAGCCAACAAAGCATGGACTCCTGCTGACAATGAAAAGGTACTTGCGAAGGAGTTTGCCAAGGCGGAGAAGAAGTACACTGAGCCAGAGCCACCGGATATATCAGGGCTGCCAGAGTTACCGGAAGGGTGGTGCTGGGTGTCACTTGAACAACTTGGCATCCATAGAAGCGGCGTTTCTTTTAAGAGCAAAGACTTTGTTCAAGACGGTGTGCAGGTCATCAGACTTGGAAATTTGTATCAGGGCAAGTTTGACCTTTGCCGTGACCCTGTGTTTATGCCAGAAGGACATCCCGAGGTAGGCAAAGGACTGCTTGCAAAGGGTGACTTGGTGATATCCCAGACCGGAACACGACACAAAAGAGATTATGGATATTTCGTTATAATCCCCGAACACGATTCTCCGTTGGCTTTGAATCAGAGGCTTTTGGCTGTCTCACTTGTGAGTTCAATCGCCCCAGAGTGGGTGAAGTATGCGAGCAGACTAGACATTTATAGAAATCATTTTTTCTCTTATGAAACGGGTGGAGTCAACCAAGGTAATGTTGGTATTGATGGTGTGATGAAAGGTCCTATCCCACTTGCTCCCCTCGATGAAAGCATTGTACTCATGACCAAAATCAACAATGCCCTGAAATCAATCACCACTTTTTCAGGAATGCGGGGGCAAAAAGTCCGCCTTTTGGGGAAATTCGACCAATCCACTCTCGCGAAGGCATTTCGCGGGGAGCTAGTGCCCCAAGACCCAAACGATGAGCCTGCCTCTGTGTTGCTTGAGCGCATCAAGGCAGAGCGAGAAGCGGCCAAGCCCAAGAAAAAGAAAAAGGCCACTCGACGCAAGAAAGCAAAGACCTAAGCAATCGGGAGCTTTGGTGTTAAGATTGGGCACGCAGTATGAGACGTTCATTGCCTTACAATTTGCGTCTTCATCTTGGGATTACACAGCGTTCATCCAAAAAGGCGGACCCAACAGAACAAGACAGCACCCCCACCACAGAAGATGTTGACACATTCCCTGATTTCTCTTGATTGCTCTTCGGTTCTCCTCTCACCGTAGCTCTTCTTTTTTATCACCAGTTCCACAAAATGCATCCTATCCACACCCAACCGACCTCTTTTGTGCTTGTGTTTGGCTCTTTGCTCGTCCCTTTGAAGCCAACATGAGGTGCTATCCCCGTCGGTGAACAATTGTCGTTGCCCCAGCACCAAAAAATCCGGTCGGTTGATCTTGAGCTGCCAGTCGGGAGTGGTTGCTACCCCCCTCTGGAACCTTGCGAAAGTGGTCTGACGAGGTTGATCCACTGCTCATTTGGATATGTTTTCTTCTGTTTTCGTGTAACGGACCGGATATTTTTGTTGTGGAGGCGAATTTTTTTGGTTCGGAGTGGGTGATCAACCTCTTGGGAGCCGAGTACTTTTGTTGGCGGAGCGATTCCGGGCGGTGAGGAGGCAAAGAATGTTCTTGATGGATTGAATTTTTTGGGTAATGGAGTATATCTTTTGATGGCGTGAGCGGAGTTGGGATTTGTGGGAGAGGAGCTTTTGATGGTGTGAGTGGGGCTTGGGTTTATAGGAGCGGAATTAGGAGGTTCCGGAGTTTTGACATTGTGGCGAGGTGTTGATGTTGTGGTCAGGGGTATGGATGATTAAAGAGTTCAGGATGAGCCTCGAAGAGAAATTGAATGGTATGACGAGTGGCCTAGCGGATCGGAATCATGGAAATATAGTCTTTGGGGCTTGCAAAAGGGAGCGCAATGGTTTTTGATTGTTGGGTAGATGGTTTCGCCGCAGACCCCCTTTGTTCCGTTTGGAACTTTTTATTTTAAGGCCTATGGTGCCATCTTTTCTCAACTTTTTCTCTTGACATAAAATCCATTACAATCAGAAAAGGACGTCGAATGAGGTGGATTAAATGATGGGATTCAACAGCGATAAATCAATTCGATGCTGGGTTCTTTGTGGGTTGGATTCGGGAGAACAGGTTCCTTCTAATCTGGATATTTGTTGTGTAGGAGGATTTTTTGCTAAAGTTTGTGTATCCTTTGTGTCTCTGACACTACATTTACAAAATGCCTTTGATGTGAAAGGAGGGAGTTTGACATGAGATATACTGGTGATATGTGGTTTGGCGAGATGGTATGGTTTGACATTCACTTGCGCTATCGGGGAGAGATTTTTAACATTCACAATCCTGCGGGAGTCGCGCTTGAGAGAAAGTTAATGGTTCGTGATGGGAAGGTTGTAGGGGATAAAAAACAATACAATGAAAGGGGTTTGCCGGTTCTCTTTTACTACAATGAGGGAGTCGTATCGGGTGTTTGCCCTCTATCTTGTGCTTCTCTTTTTTTGCGTCGTCGGTGGTTGGCATTTATTTCCCTTTCTAAATATCGGCATTCTCTGATTTGTGATATGATTGAATATGATCTTGTGGGAGCATTTTCTGAGCAAGTGGAGTTACTTTCAGAGTTGGAAGATTACGAAGAAGCTTTTCATGATGTGTTTAATGCGTGGTTCAACTTAAATCCTGTAAGAGCCAAGGATGTTTTTTGTAATAATATTGATAGGTTTTCTTTGAAAGAGAAAGTCTACTATTTAAGATGTTTTCCTGACAGGGGTGTGTGGTCGAGAGTTCTGCCTTCTTGGAAGTTTTCCTTTGTGCATGCTTTGAGTTCCTGTGGAGACAAGTCTTCTGAAAAGTACATTGAGGAATCTTCTCTTTTTGAGCTTATATGTAAGCGTCCTTTCTTAGTTCCTGATGTGTTTTGGACGCGTATTTGTGAAGAGTGGTTTCCTTCTTGTATTGAGGAACAGCGAGATACGTTACTTTCTTTTTTAGTTGAGTACTATGCTCCTGTCGAAAAAATCCTTTCTTTTTTACCTGCAGTTCCTCATTTGGTTTCAGGTGTTTATGATTGCTTGAAAAATGGAGGTCTATATTCTGACACAGAATTATCTTCTTTTTTCTCATGGCTCATTTTACATGCTCCTGATATGCCTATCGAAACTCGTTTGCACCTTTGTGAACTTTCTGTTGATGATCCCATCTTCTTTGAGAGAGCTGAGGCTGCTGGATTGTACAAAATTCTGTTTTCCTCTTGGAAATTAAAAGAATATCTGACAGAATTTGTCGTCAAAATGTTTTTCCACTCCCCTCAACTTGCTGAAGCATTTTCAATGGAGTCTGTTTATCAGGATGTCCGTGAAGTTGCCTTTTCTGAAGGAAATTCAAAGGTCAAGTGGATGTGGAGGATTTTCTTCGAAGGGGCAGAAGCACTTGAAACTTGGTCTCCCTATGAAAATAGCAGCGAATTGGAGGGTGCATTTGAGGGTTGTGTTGAGGGGCTCACTATGCTTAGAAAGTGGCCTGATGTATTGGACTTTTGCTTGCAGGCTCTTTCCAGTTTTCCTGCAAACGAGTTTTTACAGCGCCAATTGATTTTCTCTGCTTCTATGGTTTATCAGGCTTGTGATTTGAGTTTGATGCGGGCTTTGCTTTTCAGATTAGGGTTTAAGGATGATAATTCATGTTCCAAATATTTGTCTGCATTTCTGCCCCACGGAGAAAAGCATTTTGTTGATTTCGAGAGAGTAATCATTGATGGTACTTGTGATGAGAATGATGTCAAGAATCTAAGGCTTGTTGCTGATTTTGTTAAGTGTATTGAAGAAGAAGTTCGATGGAAGGCGTTGTTTCGCTCCAAATCTTTTTATTTGGATCCTTTTACGTCTGTTACTGAGGTTGCTCAGTTTGTTTTTTGTCCTGTTAGCTATTCTATCCAAAAAAGTGTAGAATTGTCCCCTTCACTTGAAGCTCAATGGGGATTACGTTTGCATGAAAAACAGTTTTTGACGCCTCCCAAATATAATCGTATATTTCAACGATTTTATGCAAACAGAGTGATTTCTACTCAAGAGCGGGAGTTTTCTCGTATCCCCTCATACGTTCAACCATATCTTCAACCTCTGTTCCTGGATATTTCCACTTCACGTTTGCTTGGGAGCGGGCACAGTCCAGAGCCTGTTGAACCTGCTTGGAGTGACGAATATGGTCTCGTTGGTGCTCCTGATTACGTGTTTGAAAGAGATGATGGTGTTCGGTTTGTTGTGGAGGAGAAATTTCGTCATTATTCACGGTCAAAACCCTCTAGAGTTTATCCCAACCACTTAGCACAGGTGCTAGGCTACATCTATGGGCTCCCTCCTCTAAACTTGTCGTATGGTTATGTTTTGTACTGGTTTTACAAGCAAACACATGGATCCTCAACGGTTCAACTTCGGGATGCTCGTGTTTTTAGAGTCGAGAAGAATGCTAACCATGAGAATTTTTTCCTTCACTCTCTTAGGGAACTTCGAGAATTTCAAAAGGCTGGCACCATGCCTTTCAGGGTGGAGGCTTTGAGTCCATTTCCCCACAAGTGCATGGGGTGTGAGGTTCGGCTGTATTGTTCGCACAAGTCTTGTGCTCAAGAACTTGTTCTGTTAGATTATCTAAGTGATGGGGAGTCTGTAGGGCATTTAGAAGATAGTGCAAACTTGAATAGATCCGAGTAAGATGGAACAGGGGTGACTGGACGAACAGGTACGTCTTTGAAAAATCCTGCGTGTGGGTATGATGTAGGTTTGCTTTTTTTATAAAATCCCGCTTTCGATGGGGTTTTTCGAATTTTTGGAAGGGTATGCATTGATTTGAACCTACTGATCACTCCATACTCCTGGTAAACCGAATACTGGAAAGTCAAACAAGCGATGCAAGCCTGTTGTTAAGGGTATTCTTTTTATCCTTTAAGCGGGCTGCCTATGATGAGAGTTTCCCAAGTCATACGGGAAGTGAAAGATTGTCTACTCTCCTCACCATTGATGGACTCGTTGCGGTGTGTAGGTTACGCTCCCAAACTCCTTCTCCTGTGAGGGGAGACGACCTTTGTCAATGTGAAAAGACCTAACAAAAAGCCAAGCAGAGCGCGGCAGTCCACAACGAAGGTGTCAACTGAGGGGGGAGGCAAGGACGAAGTCCGCGCCTGGGGGATTTCCAAATCCCCCGGTAGTCCTATATCCTTTCAAATCCCCTGGATGGTGTTGTCGCGAAAAAGATACTCGACATCGAGGTCGGACACAAGGCCCGACCCTACGGGGAAAAATGCAACATCATACTCATGCGCTTACTTCGCGAGAGGACCACTTAGGCTCATAGACCCAAGACCTTTCACCCTCTCAACCTTCTTGCTTGCGTAGGAGCGAAGGCAGACTCAACACGAGAATGGCGACGATGATGATCGCAGCTGCGGTGTATTGGTACGCGCTTGGAGCTGGTGCACCGAGCCACCATGTCAAGACGAGACTCGCGAGGACACCGGCCATGATACTCGAACTTCTATTCACTGGAACACAGAAGGTATTCTCTCGTTTGTTGAGCAGAATCAATCCACCAAAGATCCCCACCATCTGTGAGGACAGTCCAATCAGTACAATCCCCCAAAACGCCGGACCTAGTTGAGAGAACGCAAGACCCTTTGCGATCTCCGCCGGGAATGGACCTGGAAACAACAAGCCAATCAACACAATCACCAACAAGCTAACTGGTGCCGCGGTGAACTGTTCCTCCGCAAAGAATTGAAGTTGTTTGTTGGGGTCTTCTGACTTGGCAAGACGACTCATCAAGCGCAATCGCACAAAATACGCCGCGAGATACACTGCAATGTCCAACGCCGCGATCAATGTGATGGAAGTCGTTCCCTTTTCGGCGAATGCCACAACCAATGCGGCCAAACTCAACGCAAGCCCTACCCACGAATACCAACGGGTCTCTCGTTGACTCACTGCATCCACGATGGGTGCCAAGATCAACAAACCACCCCGCATCAAGAGCATCGCGAACACAATACTCAACCCCGAAAAGGTATACGCCAGAGTCGTCGTCACAATAATGGCTGACGTACAGAGACCCGATAGCAATGGTCCTTTGGATGGATAGGGGATGGAGAGTGGGCCGACATTCGCTTGGTGAGCGTGCTTGATGATGCCTGTGAGCCACAAAAATAACAGCATGACACAGGTCGTCACAAGCAAACTCAAGGGCAACATTCGCGCACCAGGAACAGCCTGCGATAAGCCTGGATAGCGACCACTTGCGATCGCCTTGGTGAGTGCGCTGTATGGGATGTAGCTGGCAAAATACCCAAAGGCAAACCACCAGATCGACATATTCACTAATCGTGTGAGGAAGGGTGTTGGCAAGATCTCCTCCTGTATGGGGAACATTCGTTGGTATCAAAAGGGGAAACCCAACAATGATAACGACATCACCACGGAAACACCACGAAAAAATGATCTTTGCTCTAAAGAACATCACACCGTCACTCGTCAAGCGAAGCGCGGCAGCCTACGCCGAAGGCGTCGACAGGAGGGGGAGGCAAGCGAAGCGCGCTTGGGGATGCCCGTGCATCCCCGGTAGCTGCAAGGGGCAAGCGAAGCGCGGCAGTCAGGGCAAGCGGAGCGCGGCAGCAAGTAAGGGCAAGTGGAAACTTGCCCCAAAAGTAAGGGCAAGTAGCAACTTGCCCGACAAAGAGCGTCAACAAGTAGCAACTTGCCCCAAAAGTAAGGGCAAGTGGAAACTTGCCCGACAAAGAGCGCCAACAAGTGGAAACTTGCCCAGGAGGTGTGTCCAAAAAAAGGAGAGTCAGGAGGAGGCGTTGCGGATACGTTGAAGGACGGCGTGGATGGTGCTGTCGAAGCCTTCGGGGTCGGCAGTTGCTTCGAGGGTTCTGTTGAGGCGTGCGAGATCGAATGCCCGTTGTCGACCTTCATCGGAGAGGTCATGCCAGGCCGAAGAGATGGCAAGTTCATCGGTGGAAGGAGGTCGATAGGCAGACGCAGCTTCTTCGATCAAATTGCGTTCGGGATCATCCTGTGGGGCCTTTGACTCGCTCATACCCACTCCTGCTCCAGGTCGACACCTGCTGCACGTAAACACTCCAACAAGAACTTCCTCGCACGAGAGAAGTTTTGCAAGAATGTATTTTTACGCATCGACAGCGCTTGTGCAAGGTGCAGGTCAGCCTCTCCACCCTGGCTGTGGATCCTCGCCTTGAACACTTGCTTCGGTTTCTCCGGCAACTTCTCCTCACAATCCTGAAGCGCACGACGCAACATCGGATCCGGTGGAGATGGAGGTGGGCCATCGGATTGGGATTCGAGCTGCTTCTCCAGCGTCCTGTCTGGTGCGTATTGAACGCGTTTGTGCTTCCTCGCCTCACTGATCGCGAGATTCCTGGTGATCCGCAGTGAGACACGCAACAACGTGTTTGGCTTGCCATCAGGTTCGACCTTGGGGGCGATCTGCCATGTCCGTAACAGCGCCTCCTGTAGGACGGCTTCTGTGTCCACACTTGTCGCGAAGGACTGCAAACTACCACGCAAAAGACGCTGTGCACCTCGCATCCAATGACCAAATGCTACTTCATTGCCCGCGACAATGTCAGCGAGGTAGATGTCGAGATCCGCTGTTTTGCTGGCCACGATCCTGTGCTCCTCGTGTGTCTTGTTGCTGTTGTTTCGTCCCTGACTGTGGCGCGGCGATGAATGTATACGCCAACCACGCACCCAATCCGAAGATGAATGCTATCACAATCCACACCCACATGGATACAGATGATGAACGTTTTGCTCTCAATGTCGGTGCTTCCGCTTCTGCGCGTCCTCCACTCCACATGTCCTCCTGGCTTCCTTGTGGAGGAGCAGACAAACTCTCAAGAGCATCATCCTCTTTCTTTTCAGAAGAAGCCTCTGTCTCCGAGGCTTGTGGTTGAGCCCGTGGAGCTGGGGGAGGTGCTGCGATAGATGATGCTGATGGTGCCTCTGAAGACGGTCTGTACGATGTCCCCGAAGACTGTGGAGAGGGCATCGCTGGGGGACTCATTGAATAGGCTGCGAACTCGGACGATTCATTGTCCACATCGATGAGAGACGACACCACTTCGCTGGGCTCTTCACTTGCTGCGATAGGTTCGACCGAAGGTGCCGGAGGCTGCATGTCCGGTATCATGTCACCGTCATCATCGTCTTCGTCGAATGCCGCACCGTACAATTCATCACTGACGTCGATGGATGCGCTGAAGAGTTGATCGCTGCTCTCCATTCGTTCGCGGAGTTGATATGAACGATTTCGTCGCAAGAATGGCTCATCTTCTTCTGACTCTTCTGCCTCTTCCTCTGAGATGACTTGTGGGATATCGGCGCTTAGGACAGTGGCGTCATCTTCAAAGTCCCCGAGGAACAGCTCGCTCGAATCTTGGATATCAAATTCATCGCTCAGATCAAGTCCATCCATGAATCCAGTTGAGAGCGTTTCAGTCGGCAGCTCAGGTTCTTCTGTGTCAGGCTCAAATGGTGAAGGTGTTGAGGGCGATGGTGGAGGTGCCATGTTTTGTGGTCTCCCTCCAGGAAGGATACCGCCGAGGTCTTTCTCTGTGTCAGGCAATCCACCTCCAAAGCTTGGTGGTTGTTCATTTTTTGCTGCCCCAAAGCCAATGGTTGTTTGGGGTTCTTGTGGTGTTGCTTGCTTGATTTCGCGTCCATAGCTCTCGGCGAGCTCTGTGGCTTGTTCGACAGAGAGCTCTTTGTCGGCGCTGGCCATCACGCCTTTTTGAATCAGTTTTCTCGTCACATCTGTAGCTCTCACACCCATTTTGTGGGCAAGGTCGCCAACGGACATATTCTCTTCTATGCTGACGCTGACAGGTTGGCTCTTGGCTGGCATGGGGATACTTTTTTTCTTCCCTCTCTCCGAAGCGAGACTTCTTCCGCGTCTTGTGGGTTTGACCTTCCTCTTTTCGTCGCGCTTTTTATGACTTGATCTTTCAGCTCGTTTGGGTTTGGGTTTGGCCGTTCCTTTGAAGGTGTGGGAGGTCTCTTTGTCTTTCTCTTTCTCCAAAGAGGCGCCTCGTAGACCGATGCCTTCGGTGGAGAGGCCGAATGGGATCTCGTGTGGCATCTCTTCTTCGATGAGTGGGCCTTCTACTTTGGGTGGCAAGACCTCATCGACTGCGACCCACGACGTCAGTCGGCTTGCCACCTGAAAATCCAGGGCGACTCGTTCGATCTGTGTGTCCACTTCGCTGACACGGTGTGTGGCGGCTCTCTTCATCTCAAGATCTTCGATCCACTCGCGTCCAAAACAGTTCTTGATCGCGACATTTCCTTGCCCTGGATGGGTCTCTTGTACACGCAATGTTTGGTGGTAGAGACCTTGTGCGGTTCGACCTTCGATCTCGATCGTGTCGCAGTGTTCGGCACACTGGAACAATATCCTTGAAGGCGAATCGGCGTACATATCGGGCAGACGCATCGGTCTGTGTGAGATATCTCCCTTCGCTTTGAGCGTGATGTCTGTCAGGATGGGCGCAGTCAATCGACGAAGCAGGCGGTCTGCGACAGCTTGTGGGTCTTCGCCGTGATCGAGGATCAGCTCCACACCTCGACCTGCTCGTGCGGCGGGTTTGGTCAGGGCTTGATTGACGGATGAACCGACACCAATCGTGTGCAGTCGTGATTCTGTGGGGAGTCGTTCGAGGAGCGCCTGGATAATCTCCGATTCAAAGCCGATATATCCATCAGTGATCAGGATGACCTGTCTTTGCGAGTCCTCTCGAAGGGGCTGCATCGCCTCCATAATCGCCGTGTGCATCTCTGTGCCGCCGCTGGCGTACAGGGCGTTGAGCCAATCGAAGGCTTCACCAATATGCTTGGGGGTTGCGTGAAGAGATTGTTCTCGCCAGCGTTTGGGGTAGGAACCAAATTCAATGAGCTCAAACTGGTCTTCTTCTCGGAGTGTTTTGAGGACGAGTTTGGTCAATGTGACGGCCTGTCTGAGTGGTGCGCCGCCCATCGAGCCGCTAGTATCGAGCAAGAAGATCAGGTCACGAGGGATGTGTTCATCTGGTTTTTTGTGTTTGGGTGGGACGAAGGTCAGCAATCCAAAGCGAGAGAAGACGCCGCCAACAGGTGTTTCGGCATGATACATATCGATGCTGTGTTTCATTTGTGCTGTGGAGACGGGCCACCGGACGACGATATCTCTATCGAGTTTGACGCCAAAGGGGGCGTTGATTTCGACGAATGTGTCTTCACCTTCGGGTTGACTGTTGATGTCGTGTGAGGGGGAGGTTGGTATACTTTCGAGTGTATCACCGATGGAGAGGGCGATTTGCGTGCGTGTTTTGATGTCGTCTTCGGTCATGGTGACGCCGATCTTTTCGCTGTCTTTGACACGTCCTTGTGCGCCCATGTAGCGGTATCCAACGACAGTGGGAAAGCGCCATTCCCAGGCACCTTCTGGGAGCCAGTCGAGCATTTGGTCGATGGAGACCTCGCAGACGATGGTGTCTTCGGGTGGGATATTGCCGACCTCTTGTTGGAATTGGTTGCTTCGGTCTTGTTCGAGGAGGCTGGCGACTTTGCCTTGGAGGATGGCTCTCTCGAAGCGCTCTCTGGCCTGTTTCTTTTTATCGACTTCGCCTGTGATTTTGCGTCCATCAAAAGAGAATCCGAAGCCACTGACGGCTCCATTTGCGGGGAGTGGGAGTTTATAGGTGACGAGGAGGGGTTGTGTGTGTGGGTTGAAGAAGACTTGTTTTAATGTGACGCGGGCGATGCCTCCTTTGGCAGTGATTGTGAGATCGGTGAATTTGAGGGGGAGAGCCCGACCATCTGTGGTGATCAATTGACCACCGTGAGCAGGCGCAGGTTGAACTGTTGCGTGGGGGTTTGTGTGATTTTGTGTCAAAGGTCGCATCGTGTTCTCCTTATCCATCGCTGGATACATTGTACTCGAAATGGATTGTGGTGGGTGATCCACCTTTCGGCTGAACAACGCAGAGCCTTCAGATCTGGTGACAAACTTTTTTGAAAAAAATACAAATATCTTTGATGTGATTGTTTTTTATAGGAAAAAAGACTTTCCCAACACGCCGAAGGCGTCAACAGGAGGGGGAGGCAAGCGGAGCGCGCCTGGGGATGCCCATGCATCCCCGGTAGCTGCAAGGGGCAAGCGAAGCGCGGCAGTCAGTAAGGGCAAGTGGCAACTTGCCCGACAAAGAGCGCCAGTAAGGGCAAGTGGAAACTTGCCCGACAAAGCGCGGCAGCCAGTAAGTAAGGGCAAGTGGAAACTTGCCCCAAAAGAGCGTCAGTAAGTGGCAACTTGCCCGACAAAGAGCGTCAGTAAGGGCAAGTGGCCACTTGCCCGACAAAGAGCGCCAGTAAGGGCAAGTGGCAACTTGCCCGACAAAGAGCGCCAGTAAGGGCAAGTGGCAACTTGCCCGACGAAGAGCGCCAGTCAGCAAGGGCAAGTGGCAACTTGCCCAAGAGGTGTGCCAGCAAGTGGCAACTTGCCCGACAAAGAGCGTCAGTAAGGGCAAGTGGCCACTTGCCCGACAAAGAGCGGCAGTCAGCAAGGGCAAGTGGAAACTTGCCCCAAAAGAGCGTCAGTAAGTGGCAACTTGCCTGACAGGTGTCCATGCCCGATCAAAAAGCCTGCAGAGCGCACATCTTTTTGATCGCGGTAGTGGCCCAAAGCTCGGAGCCACAGCTTGTCATGTGTAGACCATCGCTGACATTGAAGCTGCTACAGGTGGATTGAGAAGACAGCTCACTAATTGTGGTGATCAGGTGACATTTTACATGGGTGTTGCTGTTGATTGCGTCACGAATCCAGCCTTCCATGTTGCGTTTTTTGGTCATATACTTTGTCGCGCCAACAGTCGGTGCGATCCAGAAGCACAGACTACCAGCGGGCATTTGGTTGAGCATATCGTTGACCTTGTTCTTCACGTAGGTCGATGAAAAACCGAGGCTGTTGTCTCCGAGTGCGACGACGAATGCGTTGGGTTTATGGACTTCAACGCGCTTCTCAAAGATCGACTTACTTGAGGACGTAATTCCTGAACACAGCGCTGCACCTGTCGTATTGCTCGACGCTGTACCATTTGTGTAGACCGTCGATGCGCCACAGAGCCAATTCTTGGATGAACCGGAGCGTTCGGCCCAGTGACGACATGCAGAAGAGGGTTTGGCGTAGGAGGCGACTTTGTTGTTGGAGGATTTGGCGGTCGTGCAATGACCGGCTGGCTGCTTCAGGTAATCGACGATCTTGTAGGCGAACTTTGAGCCCGAAGATTGGGAATCGCCGATAAACAAAAAGTTGTATGAACCTTGTGGAGGTGGTGGGGGAGGCGTCGTCCCTTGTGGGATACAGACATTGCGGACTCTCGTGGCGTCGTTGATACGTGAGCGAGAGACACACTGATATCCATCACGGCAAACACCAGTGCAACACTGACTGACACAATGCCCCTTGCCCTGGCTGTTGGCGATACAAAGTGTGTAGGGTTTACCGGTCTTGTCTGGACATGAAGAGGTGCAATCAAGACTACAATGACCATCTTTGTAACCTGCGCTCATAAGGCAATACCCACCTGCATAATCACATTCTTCGTTGCTCACACAAGGCTCACCGATCCATTGTGAACGGACTGGAGGTTTGGTGCTCTCTGGAACACAGACTCCCTTTTTCACAGAGGTTTGTCCAAAGCGCGCCTTGGTCTCGCAGGTGTATCCACTGCGACAGCCTGTTCCTGGGTGAATGGAGGTGTCACAGCGGCTGACACATTGACCGTTATGGCCTGTGTCATCGGTGATACAAAGTGTGAAGGCTTTACCCGCTTTGTCTGGACAGTAACGATTACATTGTGTCGAACAGTGTCCACCTTTGTAGCCATCTTTTTCGAGCTGGCAGAAGCCTCCAGGATAATCACATTCGGAGTCATCTGTACAAGGCTCACCGATCCATCGCAGTTTGGAGGTCGTGTTGAGCAGCTCAGGTGTCCTCGGTTTGTCATCAGGGAGCGCGGTCGAAGACTGATCGGGTGTCGTCTGTGGTGTGTCCGGTGTCGTTTGACCTGCGTCAGGTGTACTTGTCGGCTCCTGAGATGACTGAGCCGCATCTGGAAGGGGGGCGGGAGGCGTGTCGTTTTGTGTGGTGCTGGGTCGATCTTGTGCCTGACTTCCACCATCGAGAAAAACAACCGAACCACCGTCTACGATAGTCACTGTGGGTTGTTCTGTGGGATTGTTCTTGTTGCCGCGATCTGTGGGCAGCCCACAACCGATCCAAAACAGGGCTGGTAGCACAAATAGAAAGAACGAATATAACGAACGCATGGGGTTTCGCTCCCGTGTGATGGTGGATGGACACAACTTCTTATCAAGAAGGGTGATGTCTTTGTATCGTCATCTTGATACAGTTTGTTGCTAAAGTACACGAGTTTTTTGAAAATGTGTAATGTTTTTTGATGGGACGATGTCTTGAAGGTGGGGGTGGGAGCTTGTTTTTCTCGTAGGGATGGGAGGTGTTACTTGGCGTGTCCGTTTGAGTGGCCGTTGAGTGATTTTTTGGGGTTGTCGAGGTATTCTCCGAGTCTGGTTGCGACTCTGACACCGAGGCCTGCGGCGCGTTGGACTTCTGTATCACCGAGGGCGGTGAGCAGGCCCCACATGCCGATGCGTTTGGGTGTTTTGGATTCTTGCTCGACGATGATGTTGAGCTGTCGTAGGATTTCGAGTGTACGGGGTTGTTGTGGGAGACTCTTCAGTACAGGCTCGACGACGGGGATAATTTCGACGAATGTTTGCAGAGAAGAAATAATTTCGGGTTGGACCAACATTTGAAGCAATGACAGGAGGGCGTGTGGTTCGGCGACACGGGTTAACTCTTGGAGGAGCGGGGTGACCTCCTGTAACAGCTCAAGTCCCTCTTCGAGCAGCTCAGGTCCAGCGGCGACGCCGTAGACAGCGTATTCGAGTTGAGGTGCAAGTGTCGCGATACGAATCAGTGATTCGAGTGTATCGGCTTCGCTGAGGCGGATAAACGCCTCTGTGAGTCTTTCAGCGAGGGCTTCTTTGCCTTCGAGTTCGCTATGTGCGGAGGCTGCCTGGGAAGCGGCTTGGACGAGAGGAAGCATGTGACCGACTTGCTGACCCATCTGTGTGAAGTTCTGAAGATGTTCTTTTTGGGTGAGCACGAGCAGCATGTCTTTGGCTGTTTCGAGGCGCTGTTTGAGGTTGTGTTCGGACTCCCCTTGTGTGGCGAGAGTCTCATGGGCGAGATCCAATGCTTCTTCGATCAGCTCGGGGCCTGCAGCGACGCCGTAGAGTGCGTATTCGAGCTGGGGCAAGAGCGTGATGATACGAGAGAAGGATTCGAGAAGTTCGGGTTCACCAAAGCGAATAAGCACTTCGCTCAGGTGTTGTTGTAACTCTTCCCGATTGTAGACCTCAGTGAGGGCAAGCTGGGATTGGTCGATCGCTTGTGTGACAAAGGGAGCCGTCTCTGGCGTCGCCGCTGTCACTTCGTCGCGTTCAGTGCCATTGGCAGAGTCCGCCTTATCTTCGAGTAATCCGATCAGGTGATCGATACGAGATTCCAACTTGTCGAGTCGTTCATTCATTTGTTCGAGAGTCACCACAGCGTCCTCCTTATTTGGTCAAGGCAATATACGTTTTTTCAAATAAGACCCACGACGACCATCCTTTCGGAGAATGAGTGAGTCGGTAACGTGCAGGATCTCGCACGAGGTTTTTTGGGCGAAGAAGAACTTCACCCCACAACAAAGAGGTCATTTATGTCGATGCAACCTTTTGTCTGGATGGATGTTGCTCGATCCAGTCATACCAGGCCTGCATGCCTTCTCCTGACTTGGTCGATACTTGCAGTATTTGGACGTCTGGATTGACCGCGTGAACGGCTTCAAATGCGCGTTGCAAGTCGAAGTCAAGGTAGGGCAACAGGTCGATCTTTGTGAGCAACACAAGCGAAGCTGAGCGGAACATGTGGGGGTACTTGAGAGGTTTGTCTTCGCCCTCTGTTGTGGACATCAGGACGACCCGTTCGGTTTCTCCAAGGTCGAACAGAGAGGGACATACGAGATTCCCGACATTCTCGATAAACAACACTGTGTCATCGGAGAGGTTGAGTGTATCGAGGCTGTGCCAGATCATGTCCGCTTCGAGGTGGCAACCTGTTCCTGTATTGACCTGGATCGTCGGAGCACCAGTCGCGCGGATACGCTCAGCGTCAAATGAGGTCTCTTGATCGCCTTCGATGACGGCGACCTTACTCGCGAGCTTTTTCAGGGTGTGCTCTAACAGTGTTGTTTTTCCTGAGCCCGGTGAGCTCATCATGTTCAACGCGAGGATCTGGTGGGCATCAAACCACTCTCTGTTTCTACTGGCTAGGCTATCGTTTTTGGCCATGATTTGCTGTTCGAGGATGAGCGTTTGCTGATCTCCACCGCGACCATGGGCGTGAGCATGAAGTAAATGATTCTCAGGTGTGTGTTCTTGGGAGTGACCATGATCATGAGAGTGAGAATGTGTGTGTTCGTGGTTGTGGGAGTGTGTGTGTTCATGGTCGTGGGAGTGAGCGTGAGAGTGGTCATGAGAATGCGTATGCTCATGAGAGTGTGCGTGCTCGTGTTCATGGGAGTGTGAGTGTGTATGCTCATGAGAGTGGGCATGCTCGTGTTCATGTGTGATGACGGTTCCGTCGGGCAAAATGTGTGTATGTGTTCCATTTTCGTTGGAAATGACGGCACCATCTCCTGAGCAACCACAAGTTAAGCACATGTTTCCATCTCCATTTCTTTGATGAGTAGTTCTTCGCCTTGTACGATGTTGACGCGAGCACGTTTTTCACAGGGGCAGACACCAACGAGGCGAGTGAGTGGGATTTCTTTCTGGCAATCGGTGCAAAGTCCTTTTCCTGGGACTTCGTCAATTTCGAGTGTTGCACCTTCGAGGATGGTTCCTTTCGCACAGACATCGAAGCAGAAGCGGATCGCTTCGACTTGTACACCGGAGAGTGCGCCGATTTGAAGACGTACACATCGGACTGTGCGTTCTCCGGCGTGTTCTGCTGCGATGGCGACGATGTTTTGTGTGATGGAGAGTTCGTGCATCAGCAGATCCTCGGAAGTTGTTCACCGACGAGCATATCGAGGATACGCTCACCACCGAAGCCGGTGTCGATCGTCACGACGCCGGGAGGGGTGGGGCGGCAAGTTGCGATCATTGCGGAGTGTTCACCGAGAGGGTGTTGTTTCATCAGCGCGAGCGCCTCATCGACTTGTGACGCTGGGACCGCGATGGCGACTTTGCCTTCGTTGGCGAGTTTGATGGGATCGAGTCCAAGTAGCTCACAGAACCCTTTGACCTCTCGACGAATGGGGAGCGCTCGATCATTGACGGACATTCCGACTTCCGAGGCGAGTGCCAATTCATTGAGAACAGTCGCGAGTCCTCCCCGGGTGATATCTCGCATCGCGTGGATGTCGATACCTCCATCGATGAGTGTGCGGATGAGTCCGTGGAGTGGAGCGCAATCACTTGGAATGTCTGTGTCCAGTTGAAGCTCGCCACGTGCGACCAGGATCGCGGCACCGTGATCGCCCAAATACCCATTGACGAGGATACAATCGTCGGACTGAATCCTATGCGCACCGATGTCGAGCTTTTCGGGGATCACACCGATACCTGCGGTGTTGATAAACATTTTGTCCGCGGCACCACGGGGGACGACTTTTGTATCCCCTGTGACGATGTGAACGTCCGCTTGTTTGGCGGCTTGTGCCATGCTTTGTAGGATTGTGCGCAGGGTGTCGATAGGGAGTCCTTCTTCGAGGATTAAGCTGCATGTCAAGTACATCGGTATGGCTCCCGACACAGCAAGATCATTGATCGTCCCATTGACTGCGAGCTTACCGATATCCGCACCTGGAAATTGCAGTGGGCTGACGACATAGCTATCCGTCGTGAAGGCCAGACGATCACCTGATGCACCCAACTCTGCGAGTGAAAAGCGCGCCTGATCTTCATTGATTTGAAGTTGTGCATCACCAAGCTCACCGACGATGAGATCGTCGAGAAGATCCCTCATGGCTTTTCCACCACCACCGTGGGCCTGTACGACGACTTTGTCTCTCACACGTCCAGAGCGACGACGAAATCGTTCAACACGTTCAAATAATGGGTGCATATGCGGATCGGACTCTTGGCTCACGAAGCCTCCTTCAGTCGGCGTGAGGTCGACAATCGACCGTAGTTGTAATAGGCGGCGCAAGCGCCTTCTGAGGACACCATACAAGAACCGATGGGGGTCTCTGGTGTGCAGGCGGTCCCGAAGACCTTACATTGCCAAGGTTTGATGCTGCCTTTGAGGACTTCGCCACACTGACAGGCTTTGGGGTCTGCGATCGAGAGCGCGGGCACTTGGAAGTGTTTTTCCGCGTCAAATTGTGCAAACTCTTCTTTCAACTGGAGACCTGAGTGGTCGATGGAGCCAAGTCCTCGCCACTCGAAAAAACTCCTCAGCTCGAAGACCTGTGTGATGGCGTTCAAGGCGATCGCGTTTCCTTCGTCTGGGACGAGTCGCTTGTACTGGTTTTCAACCTCACAACGACCTTCTTTGCACTGTAACAGCAACATGTAGATCGATTGTAAGACATCGAGAGGTTCAAATCCACTGATCACAATGGGCTTTTGGTAGGATTGACTGATGAACTCATAGGGCTTGAGGCCGATGATCATCGTGACATGTCCAGGTCCCAGAAAGCCGTCGAGTTGCAGATCTGGTGAGTCCAAGATGGCTTTGATGGTTGGAATGATTGTGATGTGATTGGAAAACAGGAAGAAGTTTTGAATGTTTTCAGCTTTGGCCTGAAGCAATGTCAACGCAGTAGAGGGGACTGTTGTTTCGAATCCAATGCCGAAGAAGACCACTGGACGATCTGGATTTTGACGTGCCAGTTCGAGGGCATCCTCTGGTGAGTAGACTGTGCGTATGTCGGCACCTTCGGCTTTGACTTGGAGGAGACTCTGTGACGAGCCTGGAACACGCATGGTGTCGCCAAAGGTAGTGAAGATCACGTCTGGTGATTTCGCGATCGCGATCGCGTCGTCGATACGACCTACAGGGAGGACACAGACTGGACAGCCGGGACCGTGGACCAGCTCGATGGAGGGGGGGAGCATGGCTTCCAGCCCAAATTTGAAGATGGAGTGTGTGTGGCCACCACATACTTCCATGAGCTTGAGGGGGTGTTCTTCGCTTCGTCCGAGGTCTTGGACCAACGCTTCGATGCGTTCGACGAGATGTTGGGCTGCGACTGGATCGCGAAATTCATCAATATATTTCAAAATAACCTCCTATCGAGAGGATCAGTGTCTAATCGTTGGGCTCGGCGAGCAATGTGTGCACGAGATCCCACAAAATGTGGTACGCGGCGACGTGGCACTCCTGGATGCGGTGGATACTCGTGCTTGGGACGACGACACAGATGTCGATGTCTTTGGACTGTTTCATCAATCCACCGTCTCCACCTGCGAAACCGAGTGTTTTGAGCCCTTGACGATGGGCTTGTGTGAACGCTGCGAGCAAATTCTTGGAGTTGCCGCTCGTCGAAAAGCCGATCAGCGCATCTCCTTTTTGCCCGAGGGCGATCACTTGTCGTGAGAAAATGGCGTCAAATCCGATGTCATTGCCGATCGCTGTCAACATCGCGAGGTCTGCACCCAGATGGATCGCAGGAAGCGCTTTTCGTCCGACTGTCACGGGGTGCTTAAACTCAACGGCGACGTGTGCCGCGTCGCAGCTTGAGCCGCCGTTGCCCATCGTCAACAGGGTGCCACCTTTTTTGTACATCTGCGCGATAGACTTGGCCATCTCAAGCAAGTCACCAGAAGACGTCTCAAAAAAGACCCTCTTGGCTTCTAAACTCTCGTCTGCCTTGGTGCGAATGGACTGCAACAATTCGTCATCCGTCGCGCCTTTCGAGTGACCGAGTTGGGGATATAACATGTTGAGAGGATCGCTCATTTTTCCTCACCAATGGGCCACTGGCCCTGAACAGGATAACACACAGTCTACAGGTTCTTGCTGTTGTCTTGGGTTCCAAACTCAGGACGAATCCTTGCTCGCGCCTGAGGTCAAGGCTTGTGATGCTCGCATGGCCTCCAGCTCTTCTTGGGCTTCACCAAGCTCATGAAGCAATTCTAACGTTCTCTGTGCTTCTTCGGGATCGATACGACTCATCGCAAAGCCGACATGCACAAGCACCCAATCACCAACGCATGATTCGACGGGGTGGTCTTCATCGACGATGCACATCAAGTTGGTGACGCGTCGAACACCACTCACATCGACGACACCAAGCTTTTTGGTTGGGTCTTTGATCTCGATGATTTGTCCTGGAATTCCCAGACACATTAGTTTGCTCCTTTCGATTGGAGGCGCGCTGCAGCGACCATCGCTTGACCAAGCGCGAGTCCTCCGTCATTGGCAGGGATGGTCTGATGAGACAACACTTCCCATCCCGCTTGGGTCAGCCCTTCGTGAACGTACTCGAACAAGACCTTATTTTGCCAGACACCACCTGACAATACGGCTGTTTGTAGCTCGGGCTCTTTTTGTTGACAACGATGGGCCATGTGAAGGATGGCATTTCCCAGACCCAAGTGGAAGCGAGCTGCGATCAAAGAGTGTGCACATCCTTCCCACAAGTCGCCGAGTAACGCTCTCCACATCGCCAAAGGTTCGATATAAGGTAGACCTTTTCCATGTAGCAAGGGGATCGCGAAGGGATACACCTCACCTGCCTTGGCTTCCTCTATCGCCTGTGGGGTCGCGAGCGCTTCTAGCGCCATTGCGGCTTGCCCTTCGTACTCAATGCCGTCTCGGAACAAACCAAGCGCTGCCGCGACCGCATCGAACAAACGTCCACACGAGCTTGCAAGAGGAGAATTGGTCGATGTCTCTAACATCTTATCTAGCATCTTACGTGGACGCTCGGCGAGATCGTTAAAGATCTCCAAGCCATCGAAGTTAAGCTCAAACTCTGTCCACCCCATCTCAGCCATCAAGTGCGCGTAAAGATTGCGCCAGGGTTCTTTGGAGGCGAGGTTCCCACCGAGCATCGCGACGGGCTTAAAGGTGCCGAGTCGCGTAAATGAGCGATAGTCTGCGAGGAGAAATTCACCTCCCCAGAGTTGTCCTTCTGTGCCGAGTCCCAGACCATCGAGGACGATCCCCAAGACTGGTGGAGCGTCCAGTGGACGTTGGTGCTCCGCGATACATGAGACAACGTGGGCGTGGTGATGTTGTACCTCGATCAGTGGAAGAGAGCGTGCCTGCGCCATACCACGTCCCATCTTACTCGCTTCGTATCCTTCGTGCATATCCACGACGAGACAAGAAGGCTTTTGTGGTCGCAAACGCATCATCGCATCCAGGGTCTCTTGCCATGCTGTGAGTGTCTCGATTGTATCGAGATCTCCGAGGTAAGGAGAGAGGACCGCGGTCTGTTCGGAGAGCAAGCAAAAGGACGATTTTTGTTGTCCACCCATCGCCAAAATAGGTGGCGCGGTGAGTCCTTTTGGTAGCGGCAAGGGCAATGGCGCATAGCCTCTGGCATACCGTATCACTCGCGGCTGGCCAGACATGACGCGGACGACTGAGTCATCGACTCTTTGTGCGATATCTCTGTCGTGAAAAAGAAACCAATCTGCGATATTGCCGAGCTGTTCTTTGGCGGTCTGGTTATCAATACATTGAGGTATTGTAGAGACATTGCCACTTGTGCATACGATGGGTCGCTTCATCCGAGCGATCATCAGGGCGTGGAGTGGGGTTGTTGGCAACATGAAGCCACATTGGCTTTGATCTGGAGCGACATTTGGGGCGATGTTTGAGGACCTGTTGGGGGTCATCAAGACGATGGGACCTGCCGGGTGTTGGATGGCCTCCAATTCTTCTTCTGTGGGGTGTGCATAAGCCTTCAGCACATCAATAGTAGGGACCATCATCGCGAGAGGTTTGTGGGGGCGATGTTTTCGGTTGCGCAGTGTATCGACGGCGTCTTCGCGGGTCGCATCACAACAGAGTTGAAATCCACCGAGTCCTTTGATCGCGACGATCTCGCCTTGCATCAACAGAGAATTGACCGCATCGACTTCATCGAGCATAGAGAAGCGTGTGTAGCTGAATGTTTTACCATCTGCACGTGCCAGCCAAGCCTTTGGGCCACATACATGACACGCGATGGGTTGGGCATGAAAGCGGCGATCTGTTTCGTCATCGTACTCGGCTTTGCAAGCGTCGCACATCGGAAACGCAGACATCGTGGTGTGACTTCGATCGTATGGGATGGTTTGAATGATCGAATATCTGGGGCCACAATGGGTGCAGTTGGTAAAGGGATAGCGAAAGCGTCGTTCGTATGGATTTCGCGACTCTTTATGGCAAGCGTCACATGTCGCGACGTCAGAGAGTATCGAGGTCTTCGGGGTTCCACTCGTGCTCGGCAGGATCGTGAATTGTTCGTGGACATCGAGGGTCTCGACAGGCTCTCTGCGGATGTGAGAGATCCGGGCGAGCGGGGGCAGCGCTGTCTGCAAAGTCTCCAAGAAGAGGTCGCAACCTTGTGTGTTCGTTGCGAGGGCGAGGAGTACGCCTTCTGGTGTGTTACGGACCCATCCGAGAAGCTGCTGCTCTCGCGCCAAGCGTGCGACCGTTGGGCGGAATCCGACACCTTGTACGACCCCCTGGATATGGATCAATTCACCAGGCTGTTGGGTGGAATGATGTTGGTGTGCTTGCATCAAATACTCCCTGGCACGCAATTAAGAGGTGCCTTGGGCGAAGCGCCAAAACAGAATGCGGTGGTTACCCGAGTCCGAGATCACGATTGTATCACCACTGATCTGTAGACCATAGGGCCAACACAAACTATCTCGCTCTGGAGATTGCCAACGATTGTCACCTTTCGTGAGAAAGTGCGGTTGACCTGTGAGTGTTTGTGCTTCTGCGCTTGATGTGAGTGGCCAGGACCATCCTAGCAGGCGCGAGTTGGCTGTGTCTGCGACGATCACTGTGTGCTCACAGGCGTCCATCGCGTAGGGCATATTCATACTCGCTGCAGTGGGCCAGTATTGTCCCTGGTTGTGGTTGAGCTGTGTGAAGTCCTTTTGCCCCAACACTCGATCGGCAGGTGGATTTGAGGTCGTTGGGAGTGTATCCCAGATGAGAACTCGATTGTTCCCAGCGTCGGCGACCATAAAGGTGTCGCGACAGAACGCCAGATCGTGTGGCCAGCGGAGGCTACCTGCGGTGGCTTCTTCTCCTCCGTTATCGCTTCGTGCATCGAGGGTTTTTTGACCAAGGACGTAGTCGGCTGGTTGACCTGTCTGTGTGGGCAATTGTTCCCATACGAGGACGCGTCGATTTCCTGTGTCTGCAACAAACAGGCGTTCACCGATGATTTTGACTTGTGAAGGCCAGTGCATCGAGCTAGCCGTCGCGTCTGGCTGGCCGTGGTTTGGAAGATCCCCTGTCTCGTCCATCTGGCCGAGGATCAGATCGGCTGGGACGTTCGACGATTGAGGGCGCTTAAACCAGACGAGGACGCGGTGGTTCCAACTATCTGCGACGATCATCCCATCTTCTTTCCAGGGATGAATGCCCACAGGTACATTCAGCGTGTATGCGGAGGTGTCTCCTCCTGCGTTGCGGCCCTCTGTTTCGAAGTCCGGTTGTCCTAGTACCCAGTCCGCAGGTTGTCCGTCTTCAGTGGGGCATTGTTTCCAGCCGAGTAATCGGTGGTGTCCTGTATCAGCAACCCACAAAGGACCGTCTGGTGAGAAGAGGTAAGCACCACGTGGCCCGAACAGGTTGTGTCTTGTTGGAGCCAATGGACCGACAAAGGGGTCACTTCCTCCGAGGATACAATGTGCGCCAGCAGGGTCGAGCAGAGGCGGGGCAGGGGGGCCGTCTGGCGCATTGGAACCGATTCCTGTGGGGTGGATGGGCGTGGTGATTGTCTCCACGATGTGTTCTCCTTGTTGGGCGGCGCTCAATCTGTCAGTTGAACCCATACCTTGCCTTCTTCGATTTTTGTGGGATACCTGGGGAGTTGGATTTCTGGAGCGGTTAAGCACTCTCCAGAGGAGAGGAGGTATTGAAACCCGTGATACGCGCAGGTCAAAATACCATTTTTGACAGAGCCCGTATCAAGGGGCATTCCCAGGTGTGTGCAGGCGTTGGGATAGGCTTTGATTTCACCTTTGACGAGGGTTAACAACACCGAGGCTTTTTCGCTCTCTGCGACGTGAATGCCTTCCTCTGGAATCTCACTGACATCACAGAGAGCTTCCCAGTGTTGTTCGAATGGGCTTTTGTCGGGACTGCTCGTCGCGCGTGCTGGGCCCTCTTTGACGATGGTGACGACTTCGATGCTCTCGACAGCTTCTTTGATGGCTTTTTCGATCCCCAATTTGACTGTGAGCGTGGACAGCGCGCAGCCATCACAGGTCCCGAGTAAGCGGATCTTGACTTCGGGAGGTTCGACGGAGACGAGCTCAACATCTCCGTTGTGGCTCGCGAGCTGAGGGCGGACCGTTTCGAGTGCGACTTCGACGCGCTCATGTAGAGATGGAGCGGGGGGGCGGAGCAGCTCGTGGTACATGAGGACATTGGCGACCCAAGGCTCCTGAATGGCTTCTGAGAGCGCATCAAGTCCGCCCGGTTGCTCTTTGACAATACGTAGCAAGTGACGAAATGCACCTGCCTGGATCTGTTCAATGGTCGTCCGAATGGCCTGGAGAGTCTGCTGTTGGGAGGCCGGCCAGGAGGCGGTGATACTCTCTAGACGTTCGAGTTCTCCGACGAGTTGTTCGAAGTTTGTATCACTCATGGGCTCCCCTCTGCTGTCGAATGGGCTGTGAGTTCTTGCTCCAGCTCGCCGGCGAGAGAGCCGACGATGTGTGCTCGATCGTGCACGTGGTGTTGTGTGAAGATGGTCTCCGCTTCACGGAGCATCTTTGCGGCCTCCGTGAGGTGTTGTGGGTTGCCGAGTTGTGGTTGCTCCATGTCATCAGGGAGGTTCATCAGAGCGTTGGCTTTGTTGGTGAGTGTGTTGGCGTACTCGATGGGGGTGTCGTGTGGTGTGCGGACTTTGAGCGCTTCGTTGTACGCTTCGACGGCGCGATGAAGGTCTTCCCACGGGTGTTTAGAGCGCATGGCTTGCAATGCATTTCCCAGGTTGTTTTGTAGCATCGCGTATTCGGTGGGGTCTTCTTCGAGGTTGATGACCTTGAGCGCTTCTTGGAATGATTGGACGGCGAGAGCTTCGCGCATCACTTCTCGCTCGGGTGAGAGCCTCATCGAAAGATATGCCGTCGCGAGGTTGTTGTGAAGGATCGCAAATTCGCGCGGAAACAGCTTGCGAGTGAAGAAGCGCAGGGCGCGGTGATAGGTCTCTACGGCTTTTGTGATGGGTGCTTTTCCGGCGGAGGCGAGTGCTTGCAAGACGAGACCGTAGTTCATCTCGACCTCAGCGGTCTCTTCCTCGCTGCCTTGTTCTCTCATAATGGGGAGCGCTTCTTCGAAAGCCTCACATGCGAGCGTGAGCTCTTCCAACCCGCTCCCTGGCATTCTGCGGAGCGCTGTGCCACGTCCTGCGATAGCTCTTGCGCGGGCCAAAGGATGCTCTTCTGTCATCTCTTCGGCCTTTTGGTAGAGGAACAGAGCATCGAGCAGATCTTGCATCTCTTTGGGTTGTTTTTGAAGGTCAAGCGCGACCTCGACAAAAGCCTCAGCCTGTTCGAGTCTGGAGACCTCGCTGGTTTGGATTTTATCGACAGTGGCTTCGATGTGGGCGCTTGGTTGGATGGCGTTCATTTTGTTGCACCTGGTTTTCGAATGGCTAATGTTCCGAGTTGGCTGTCCCATGAGGCCTGACATTCGTACTCATTCCACTCATCCCATTCGTGAAGACGTAGGAATTCACTCGCGTCAACAGCTCTGTCACCGTGGGCGTTTCTTTGCTTGAGGAGCAAGCCGCCAGCCATTTGTTCGACGGGCATGAGGCAAATGCAGTCTTGTTCGTAAAACAGGACGACACATTGGCGCGTTCCAAAGTACAGCTCGACGAGTTCTTTGGTGAGATGGATGGAACCTCGTCGGATATGGACAGTCACAGCGTCTTGGTTTGCGTGGCGTTTGACTGTGTAAGATGCGATCGCATCGAGAAGTTTGCTGTATACTGTGTCAGCGGCTTGTTGTACGGATGGTGTCAGTTCGAGGCCAAATCCGAGAGATTCGGCCTCGACCAGCCACACTTTGATATCTTTGGGAAATGCCTCGCCGTAGATTTTTTTTCCAGCGGCGAGGGCATGATCCCAGCGAAAATCGTGAAGAGAGTATGTGGGGGCATGGTCTTGACTGAGGACTTCACCAGGAACCTCGAAGATCGTGCCGGGTTCGGACTGTGTGGAGCAGGCGTCGATGATGTAGAGTGCGTCACTGCCGCGAGCTGCAAACATCACTTCGAGGCCTGCAGTCCCGCAGTCAAAGGCTTGCACCCCAGGAATGGGGTGTCGTCGAAGTCGCTCAATCAGTTTCTGAACGACGACTACGCCGACACCATCATCATTGCGATTGCTGTTTCCACATCCAATCACCGTCAACATAGAAATGGGTTTCCTTGGTGAGTTGAGTGACGCACTTACGTTGTACGGAAGCGAGCCAACTCTTCGCCTGTTTTGGCGTCGTGTGCGTGTACAGTACAGACGAGGCAGGAGTCAAATGAGCGAGCGACGTGTCCGACTTCGACGGGATCGTTTTTGTCGGCGATAGGTGTACCGATGAGTGCTTCTTCGATGGGGCCTCTGGTCTCGCCACTATCACGGGGACCAACGTTCCATGTTGTTGGAGCGATGATTTGGTAGTTGGCAATTTTTCCGTCTTTGATGTCGATCCAGTGTGCGAGTGCACCGCGAGCAGCTTCTGTTGCACCCCATCCGCGGCCATCTTGTGGCTTGGGTTTGATGTAGAAGGGCTCGTCGAGTTTGATCTCGCGTAGACAACGCTCGGCTTCGCGATAGAGCTTGACGAGCTCGTGTACACGGGCGAGCTGACGCAAGTGGAGGCTTGCACCACCGACTGCTTTGAAGACGTTCAGGATGAATGGATCGTGGTGTTGCCAGCCTTGGCCATGCTTGCCACCGGCGACCAGTTGACGTGAAAGGGGACCGGCTTCACAGCGTCCCAGCTCGACGTCACTGACAGCAGTACACCAAGTGTAGTTTCCGTCGAAGTTGGTCTCGTTGTTGGAGATCGCGCTGACTGTACGGTCAAATGGGTGGAAGTCTCCATTGCCTTCGCTGTACCACGCGTGGCTGGTGTTTTCACGTACACGCGCTTGTTCCATCGTGATGTGACTGTCATTGTGGCTGTTGTAGATACCACTTTTCATGATCACAGCGTCATTGCGGTTGTCGATGGTGGGGTGTTGATATCGATCTTCGTGAGGGAGGTATCCCCAAGTGATGTAACGGCCACATCCGGCACCGTACTTGTCCAGACCGTAGTCGAGACCGGCCTTCCAGTAGAAGGCGAGGTCGGAGTTGGCGTGTTCGGGTTTTTCGTCCATCCAGGCCATGAAGTCGTCGTATGTTTGGATCTCTTCGTAGCGTTCGAGGGAGCAACCCAGCCAGCAAGGCTCTAACCAGTTGCGGCGGAAGTATTCGAGGATAGACCACGCGCGGGTGATGTCTGTGAGGGTGGGAGCGCACATGACGCCACCGGGGACCATGTAGGAGGAGTGAGGCCACTGTCCACCAAGCAAGGCGTAGATTTCGACAGGCTTCCCTGAAATGGTGACACCCAACTCGTAAGAAGTCCCAGTGAAAGGGGCAAATCGTTTGCAGGCTTCTTCGTAATACTTGGAGCCTTTGTACTTGGGGTTGACCATATCAATGGCATACAGCCCGTAAAAGTATCGGGGGATACTTTGAATGGATTCTGTCAATTGGCCGAGGTTTCGGGCGAGGATTGCGTTGCGTGGGACGTGTGTTTGGTAGGCTGTGTCGAGCGCCCAAGATGCACATGAGAGGTGGGATGCTCCACAGATCCCACAAGCGCGGGGAGTGACAACCAAACCTGATTGGGGGTCTTTGCCACGTAGGATCACTTCAAATCCACGAAACATCTCTGCCTGGGTCCAAGCGTTGACGACGTGACCGTCTTCGATGTCTACACGAATGTCGAGATCCCCTTCGACGCGACCTACTGGGGAAATATCTAATGTTTCAACTTGTACGTTGTTGGCCATTGCTGAGGCTCCTTCTCAATGTAGGGACATCCAAAGTCGCAGATGGTGTCATGGTGGTCTTTTGACATGCCATCACTGCAATGTTCACAAAGCCGCGGTCGTGTACTCGACGGAGCTTGGCTGGCAAAGAAGTCGTTGGATGTTGAATACAATTTTACAGATCGATATGATTTGATGATTGGAGTCGTCTTATACGACGAACATATCCTCTTTGGACCACTTGGGCGCAGCGCTCTTTCCGGCTGCGACCACTGTCAGGTAACTGCGTTTGTTCATCCCGACTGGGACTTCGTTGGGAAGACCAAGTGTTGTGGGCGTCGCAAAGACTGTTCCTGGTTTCAGATCGTGGTGTGGGAACTCCGGCTCTGTACAACCGATACAAGGCATACCAGCGCGTGTTTTCGAGGATTGTCTGTTCCACAGGATGCGGTTGCATGGGGAGCGTGTGAAGGGCCCACGGCATCCAAGGTCGTAGAACAAACATCCGTTGCGCTGACCAAATTGTGTCGTGGAGACTTTGTAGGCGAAGTGCATGTTGCGGGTGCAACCTGTTTGTGTGAAGCTCGTGAAGAATGTCTTCGGTCGGTTCAACTCATCGAGGGTTAGATCGCCTGCACGACCTGTCGCGACTGCGACGAGAATCTGACTGATCCAGTCCGGGTGGGCTGGACAACCTGGGATGTTGATGACAGGCAGGCCTGACTTAC
Organism: Deltaproteobacteria bacterium; assembly: GCA_002731275.1. Classification (GTDB taxonomy): domain Bacteria; phylum Myxococcota_C; class UBA6777; order UBA6777; family UBA6777; genus UBA6777. The sequence continues at coordinate 54,459 of PCBK01000028.1, forward strand.
TGACGAAGTTGGAGCCCAAAAATCCGCCAGCAGCGCGTTTGTGAAACTGCATCCCTGTCGAGTCTGATGGGTTAGGGGGGACGGCTGGAATCCCACCCCAAGTCGCGCAATCACCAACTGCGACGACAAACTGTGCAGCGTTAGACAGCTCGGTGACCCAGTCTTTCATAGGACGACCGGCGAAACGGTTCCAGTTCCCTGTCCCATTGGGGGCCTGGATGACACTCCCTTCAAATACGAAGATGTCCAAAGAGATTTTGCCACTCAAGCAATCTTCCAAAATGTTTTTGACACCGACACCCAACTCCATACCGAGACTGGGATGCCAAAGTATGTTGATGCCAAAATCTGTGACCAAGTCACATGCACTTGGTTCTTCTGCATTGAGAAAGGACATCGTGTTACCAGAACAGGCACCACCTTGTAGCCAGAGAACGTTAGCCATCCGAGCCTCCTTGGGTGAGAGATGTTTACAGTGGTCTTGTTGTGCAGTCTAGAAAAAACAACGTTTCCTGTCAAGCAAAAAAGATAGTTTCTACGATGTCGGAGTTTTCGAAGAAATCGCACTCAGCGACGAAATAGTCTACCAACTAGTCTCTTGATACTGTTGTACAAATGGTGGGGGGAGAGAGCAAAAGATCCATTCTCAAGGTGTGCTACGGACCCAAAGAAATCCAAGACTTCGCTTGTCAGAAAAAGCGCTAAGTAGCGTCGCGCCAAAAAGAGCATCGGGGCTCTCTGTGTAACCGCTTATATAAAGCCAGTCGTTTGCACCGAGAGCTACGTGTCGTGCGTATTCATTGAGCTTTCCGCCTGCCCGTTCTGCCCATTTTACGTTATATTGCGAATCCAGTCTCAGTAAAAAGACATCCTGTGTACCTTTGGATTGCAAGGTGAATGGAGCAAAGCTCGCCTTTTCTTCAAAGTGTCCTACAAGGTAGAGTCCTTTGTTTGGTGTACCTGCCATTGAGAGGAGTGTCAGGTTTTTTTTGTGGAGGAAGATCTTTGATCGACTGATGTCTCCATTTTGATCGATAGTGAGGAGTTTGAGTTCATCACATGCGGTATTTGGTTGACATCCTGGCTTTGTGAAGTTCCCTCCAAGTAACACATGCCCTGCTGTCCACGGGAGAAGAGAGACGATGCGGGTGTTGTTTTGGGTCTCGATGGGTTTGATCCAGAGGACCTTCTTTTGTTTACGTGAGTATAAGAGCAGAAAAGGGTTGATGTTATAACGGGCGGGCATATATGTGCCTTCAAAGGTGAAGGCTGTTGTATAGCTCCCAGCGAGCCAGATCCGATCGTCGCCTTCAACGACGATCTGTTTGGTGTGGAGGGATGCTTTGGTGAATTTGATCACATAGGTCTCTTTGTGAGCGCCTGTTGGATCGAGCTTGAGGAGGATGATCGCGCTGTTCCCTTTGTCTGGCCAGGATACGTTTAGATCCTTTTTGTCCCATGAGAGCGAGTTGATCTCAGTAAGTCTTGAGTTGATCCACCACGCATCTTTGTACCATTGCACAGGACCTGTGATGGCATCTCTTCCTCCATTGAGCCAGATCGTCTTCTTCGTCTTGTATGAGCTATCAATGAAGGTGAAGCGTGATTGTTTTTCGCCGTTTTGGGCTCTTTCCTGTGTCGCACCGAGGAATGAACCATCAGGACGTGTGGCGAAGTATCCAACAAGGTTGTAGGGAAGGGGGATGGTCTCGTCAGATGGGCGACAATTCTTCCATGCGTAGTAATGAACGGTGACCCTGTCAGGCACTCCTGTCACTTGTTTTCTTGTCTGTCTCTGTAGAATACATCGATCTCTGAGCGGGATGACCTTGCGCAGACTGTCTGCGTAGCCGCTCTCTGTACTGGATGTATACCCACATGATGGATGGCCTGGACAGCTCACGCAATGTTGTTGCCGACACAACATACCATCCATGCAGTCATCATTAGAGTGGCATGTGCGAATACAAGTGTTTGCTTCACAAACATGTCCTGTTGGGCAAGCGTTGTTACACTTCCCACAGTGTTGCGGCTCACGTGTCTTCCACTCTCCTTGACAGCAGATCGATTGTGCTTTGTCTTGGGCTGAACCTTCCCACGGGAGGCAGGAGATGGGCCACTGTGGAGTCTCAACAGAGAGCGGGCATCGCAGCGCTTGTTGTGTCTCTTGTTGCCAGTAGAGAGCTGAGATATTGAGCGATTGAACATCTTGCCAGCCCGCGTTTGTCTCGAACGTTGCGAACAGTGTTTTGGGCTGCTCTGTGGGTTGCATGTCGAGTGAGCGTAGTGACCAGCCTGTTGTCGAGGGGAGCTCCCACTGAAAGGAGTTTCGGACCCAGTGGGCTTGTGTCTCTTGGGGGAGACTGATCGTGACGATCCACTGGTTGGGGGAAGCTGGAACGCGTTTGTGTGTAAAGATGAGGGATTGTGCGAGGATGGAGCCGCGACAAGATGTGGAAGCCACACAATCATTGTCGATGTTTCCGTCACAATCATCGTCTCTTTGGTTGCAGATCTCTAGACTTGGTTGTCGCTCTCCTACACATTGAAGTCGCCACTTTCCTGACTCATCGCAGGTTTGTTTTCCTGTGAGGCAGAGACCGACATCTTTGGTTTTGGAGGGGCCTGTGTAGCAGGGGCGTGTGCTAGAGGGGGTGCATTCTTTTCCGTCTGGAAGTTGGCAGATGAAATCCGTAGCGTGGCAAACAAAACCATCTGGGCAGTCACTGTCTTGGGTGCAAGGGATCGCGCCACAAGCAAAGATCTGTAAGAGGAGTGAAGAGCCACATACAAGAAACGCGAGGTGTCGAAGTCTTTCCTTCATGGGGTCCAAGTCCACACAAAGCCGGCGCGGTTGTAATTGTTTTCGTGGCTCTTGGGGGTGTAAGTTTGGGTGCCCAATTGGAGTGTTGGACTGTGACTCCAGCCCACGATCCGAAGGCGGTAACCTGACCAGTAGAGTTGACTCCCTATATCGTCCTCTTTACCGCCGATAGAATCGATGCTTTTGAATGTTCCTTTGGTATCCCAGCATGGTATCAGGAGGTCTTTTTTTCCACGGTGTGGAAATGTGAGCTTGTTGTATGTGACAGCATCTTCGTTGGAGATGAGGACACACAAGACCCCTTTGGAGCTCAGTGCAATATCGTGGACATCGTCTTGTTCGACGCTGCCCAGTGTTTTGGTCCACAGGTGTGTACCATCTCGCTTCATCTTGGTGACGAAGATGTCCTGTTTCCCATTGGAGAGCACCGCTTGTTTCCCAATCGTCTGGCTTCGTTGGAATTGTCCTGTGAGGTAAAGGGTCCCGTCCTTGTCGATGGTCATATGTTTGTATTGGATACCTGGAAGCGTACTCAAAAAGAGGACTTTTTGGATGGTTCCGTCTTGAGAGAGCGTCGCGAGGAAGCTGTGTGGGTTCGACTCTGTAGAGGTCTTTGGTGGTGCGTATGTGCCGAGTTTGGTGTTGTCGGGCATATGTCCCAGCCAGAGGATATTCTCTTGCGCATCGATGAGCAGAGATGCTGGTACATCCTTGAGAAAACCGGCTTTTTCGATGATGTGGCCGAGCTGACATTCTCCTTTGGTGGAGTATTGCAGTAAGCCGAACTCGGAGATATTCGCGTACTCGTTGCTCGTCGGTTGTTTGGAGAGTTGTTTGTTTCCGCACATGAAGCCTTTGTCGCTGGCTTTCCCCCAGAGGGCTGACCAGATCTTGTCGTCTTTTGTGATCGCGATCGCCATGCTCCCGCTCCAGGCCCAATCGTATGCGAGGGCTTTGGCCCACGAGAGTCCACCTGCTTGTGTGATCTTGGCAAAGAGGGTGATGTTTCCACTCAGCGGGAATTTGTGCTTGAGTTGGACTTCATCTGGACGTTCGTAGAAGACGTGGACAGTGGAGCCATTGCCACCTGAGTTGGCCTGTCCGACAAATAAGAGTGTACCGTCAGGCATCTGTTTGAGCCGCAGACGTTCCTTTTGCCTGATCGAAGAACCTTCTACACCGAGCCCACCGATCTGACGCCACCACTGCAATTGTTTCCAATCTTTGTCCCATTTGGTGAGAAAGATGTCTCCATTGCGGATCTCTTTGTATGTCTTTTCTCCAATGGTCACAGACTGGTTAAACACACCCGCGACAAAGAGCTCCCCTTGTGGACCCTCTGTGATGTTGTGGAAGGCTACATACTGTTTACTTTCAAGCCAGAGTGTTTTGCCACAACGCGCATCTCCTGGACAATTGACACATTGGTTATTCAGGCAGAGTGAACCTTGTGGACAGGATGAAGAGGTCTGGCATTCGATACATCGCCCATCCTGGCAAAAAGCTTTTTCGTTGCAGGCGTGTCCACACGTACCACAATGTTCTTGGTTGGTTTGGAGAGACACGCACTTGCCTCCACAACAAGTCTCACCTGTACTGCATACATTTCCACAACCACCACAGTGATTTGGGTCGTTTTGAAGGGATATACACAGACCGTCACAATTCTCTTTCTCTTGTGGACAAGGACGCTCCCATTTCTCCGTGGTCAGCTTGATGGGACAGTAAAATGACTCGGAGGTTTGTGCGATCAGTGTTCCTTCGAAGGTGAGTGAGAGAGGGGAGGACCAGATCGCATCATGTTGAAGTACGATCCGCCAATGTGCTGCTTGTTGTGGCGTTTCTTTGATGAACGAGATGTCTTTTGTTTTCCACAATGAGGTGTGAATGGTGAGTAATGGTTTGTCCTCCGACCAGCGCCATGTGGAGGTCTCTTTGAGGGTCAGTTTGAGTGTGACTTTGTGAGGAGAGCCGGGAGAGAGTGTTGGGGTGATGATGACATCTGAGGAGGATGTGTGTTTTTCACAGAACGTGGCGATCTGACAATTGTCGTCGACTTGTCCGTCACAATCATCGTCTTTTCCATTGCAGGTCTCCGTTGAGGGAAGTTGTTGTCCTCGACACGTGCTCCACTCTTTGGTCGGTAGGCATTCGCGTTCACCTGCGTGACATGGGCGGCTCTCTTTGGTGTCAAATGGACCTGTATAGCACGTCTCTTTTTGTCCAGGTGTACAGGCACCGTCCAGGATCTGACAACTGGAGGATTCTGTTGCACAGTAAAACCCTTCTGGGCAATCTTCATCGATAGCGCAGGGAGTGGGACCACAACCTGAGATGCCTAAAGCTGTTATGTACAGAAAAATAAATACAAATTGTAGGATTCTGAGCTGCCTTTGCATAGATCATTCCTCGCTGACCTGAGCATCTTTGTGTCATGGCTCTGTTCCATCATTACATAGAGTCGGAACAGAGCATGTGTTTGCACACGCTTTTTTTCTCTCAACAGCGTTGTCTTTTTTGTATACGATGTTCTCGGTAAAAAGTGAATGGAGTGGCAAGTCTTTGGGGGCTTTTTGGGAGTGGAGGTCGAGGATGTTGGTTTATCGGGTCTTTTGGGGGGAGTAAACGTATTTTTTGAGGAAGCGTTGGGCTTGTGGTGTGCGCTTGGAGAGGACCGCGACCCAGATCCCGAGGATACCTGAGAGGAGGAGGCTGAAGAAGGAGACCCAAAGGCAACCTTCGAGACCCCAATGTTGGTAGAGCAGTCCAGAGAGAAAGACTGCGCCGATTTTGCCGAGCTGTGAGATTGTTTTGTAGAAGGCAATATCGATAGAGGCGCGGTTGCTCTGCGCAAATCTCATCTGAAGGTCATTGTGGGGGGCTGTCGCGAGTCCTGAGATGACGTTGTACAAAACGATAAGGATGATCGCCGCGAGGAGGCTTTGTCCGTAGAACAACATCATGATAGGAACACCTGCGAGAGCGACACATGAAACAAAGAGCACTCTTTCATAGAGCCAAGGATCTTTGATCGTATAGGCACCCAACGTCCAGCGTTGCTTGACCCACCAGCCCGAGATAGGTTGGATCAGACCAAATGTGATGAGACCTGCGGCGAGGATGGCGCCGACATTGACCTTTGAGATACCCATGTTGCTTAGATAGATAGGGAGGGCCAGGACCAACCACATGTCGCGTCCTGCGTAAAGAAGTGCCCGCGCTGCAGCGAGGAGCTTCATGCGGGTCTCTACGTGAGAAAATTGTTGAAAGGAGACTGTTTTTTGTTCGCGAACATCACCGACACGACCACCTGCCATGATCAGCGCGACGAGGGAGGCGATGGTCAAAAAGCCAAACGCACCGACAAAGCCGATGAGGCTGAGCATGACACCACCTGCGAGCAATCCGATCCCCTTGGCGCTGTCTTTGCCACCAAGCAACCAGTGACTTTGTAAGTGGTTGGTTTGTAAATGTTTGATATACGCTGAACTGGTCGTCTTTAGGAGTTCTTTGGCGACCCCTCTCATCGCACGTAGCATCCCCACCCACACCAACAACATCATGCCGACGCCGAGCCATGGGACAAATAGATAACCTGCACTTGCGAGTGTATGAAGGAACAACGCCCCCAAGAAAGTCCGTTTGTACCCACCGCGATTTAACACAAAACCAGAAGACATGTTGGCCAACAAGCCACACAGCTCATAACACACAAACAAAAATGCTATCTTCGTGACCTTCATCCCGAGGCTGTAAAAGTAAAGAGGGATGAGTATCCTTGTCGCTCCTTCGCAGAATGTCGAGAGCCAATAGGCCCAACTGACGATATGAAGCTGTTGTTGTGTGTGTTTTCCTTCCATGAGCAGATCCTTCTTATCTTCTGTTTTCTTTGCGGTTTGGGGTGTGTCTATGGCGTTCCCTTAGTCAAAGTCAAACGAGTTCTGGGTTGCAATTGTGAACAATGTGACAACTATGTGACAATTGTGTGACAAGTAATCATACGTACCCTCCTCCAAAAGTGCAATATTTATTTACTCTTTTTGTTTGATGTGTCTGTTTTTATTTACTCTTTTTGTTTCATTGATCTCGATCAAGTTCATCGTGGGGAGCCGTCACAATTGAACGGGGTGTTGGTCTTAATGCTTTGTTTTATAAGGGCTTTATTGTTTTGTGGCGATTTGTGACAAAAAGGAAACAAAGTGGATGGATCAGGTGTCATCGAGATCTGGAGCTTGTGTGGAGAAGTTTCTTTCGGAAAACAGGACATTTTTGTGTTTGTTGACAGTCCTTACTTCGATCTTTACAATAGATATCTTGCCTTTTTTGGTTTACAGAGTCTTTGCCTGACAAAGCTTCTTCGTTATCAATCCCCCCCATAATTTCGAACCACACGATGTCATGTGGACACCATCACTTGTGTTGAAGGATGTGCACGTTGTTTGGGCCTTCATCTCGTCAAATGACGTCAACACTGTACAGCGAATACGTTGGTACGTGGCGAGTGTCTCTGCGATCCAGGTCTCCATATCCTTTCGGCCGCTCTCCGACTTACTCCCGTAAGAAGGTGTGACCCAAAAGCACACGCTCCCTGTTGGGATTTGCTCCAACATGTCTGTCACTCTGGCTTTTACGTAGTTCTTGGCAAAACCTACGCTGTTTCCGCCCAACTGGATCAAAAAGATGGAAGGTGTATGTCGTGCAATCCGTGCTGCGAAAATCGATTGGTTTGATGAGGTAATCCCCGTACATAGCGCTGCCCCTGTCGTGTTACTTGTCGCTGTCCCGTTGGTGTAGATCTTACTCGCCTTACATAGCCAATCTTTAGATGTACCGGATTTTTGGGACCAATGTCGCGCAGCCGAAGACACCTTGGCGTAGGAGTACACAGTGTTCCCTGAGGTCTTTGTCTGTGTGCAGTGTTGTCCTGGGTTGCGCAAGACATCTACCATCAAAGAAGCAAACTGTGTCCCCGAAGATTGTGAGTCCCCGATATACAGCACGACCTTCGATGTTCCTGTGTCTCCTGTCTTTGGTACACAGACATTGCGGAGCCTCGTGGCGTCGCTGAGTCGCGAGCGAGAGACACACTGATACCCATCGCGGCAGACATCTGTGCGGCATTGGCTGACACAATGTCCTTTCCCCTGACGATCTGCGATACAAAAGGTGTAGGGTTTGTCTGTCTTGTCCGGACATGTTGAGGTGCAGTCGAGGCTACAGTGTCCGTCTTTGTAGTCAGCACCTTTGAGGCAGTATCCGCCTGTGTAATCACACTCCGCGTCACTCACACAAGGCTCACCAATCCATTGTGAACGAGGCGGCTGCTCTGGTATGACGGGCTCCTCTGGAACGTCTGGGAGCGTTCTTTCTTGGGGGGATGGTTCCGCTGGCTGCCGCTCTGGTAGGGGCGTTGTGTCTTGTAAGGAGGCCTCTCGTTGTGGGGGTTCTTCTGGAGGAGAGGAGGTTTCTTGAGGAGTGGAGGCATCTGGGGACGTGTGTTCGATGTAGCCCTCCCACCCCGGGAGAAAGATCAGCTCGCCGAGTGGTTCTCTTGTGGAGGTTGTTGGACCACAAGAGAGAAGGAACACACAACAGAGAGTAAGTAAGATGGTGTATCTCATGATGAGGCCTTTGGATGCTGAAGAAACAGCGATGATGTGTTTGTGCTTGTGTGACTGCGAGTTGTGTCTCTCTTCTGCATCGTTTTTGGTGGAGAGGGATTGATTTGCGGTGCGGTGGTGGTATAACGTTTCTTCTACAAAATACGCCAGGTACAGAGCTATGAGCGTGTAAATGTTTCATACGACGTACCACGCAGGAGAGGATGATGTCACGCGAAAAGAAAGGTTTCCAAGATATATCACAACGTCTGTCATTTTTGAATGGGTTGTTTGTGTGGAATGGGCTGTGGTTTACATTGATGTTGTTGGCATTTTTGCCGGGGACACTGGTCACACAGCTTGGTGCATGGTGGTATACCGTTGCATTTGTCGGATTTGTACAACTTGGTCTCTTTGGTCTGATTTACTTGCCTTTGACGTATCTCTCTTCTTTTCGGACCTACCGCCTTATTCTTCTTCTTGAAGGGGTTCGTGTCTTTCTCCTTGTCTACGATTTTCTGGTCTTTAAAAGGCTGGGCATTCATCTCTACGATCCACTCGTCGTTGCCAATGCACACTTCTTCTCTTTCTTTCGGGACATTGGTGTCAGCGCATCAATGGTCTTCGTGACCGTTGCGCTTTTCGTCGGCTCAATGAGCGTGCAATGGTTCTATCTCTTCTTGTGGCGTCGTCAGCGTGTTGCTCTGTCCACAAAGAAGGAGGAAAGTGAGGAGCAAGAAGAGAGAGAGTCTTTACCTTCGACGGCCTGGTCGCTACGTGTTGTCTCTCCTGTGGTGCTCGTGATGGGAGTGAGTCTTGTTGGATTCTTGGGGACACCGAAGCAGCGTTCTCTAGAGCTGAGAATGTATCTTCCATTGTACAAGTTGGTCCGTGAACAGCTCTCCGTCTCCTTTGGGAGTGGGGCGCTCGTGATGCGCCATCTCAGCAAGCGAAAGAAGCACTTGCAGTATCCGGCTTTTTCCCTCAAGTCACTCCACACAAAGAAGGTCCGCCGTCCTGACATCGTGATGTGGAGCGTCGAGTCTTTGCGCGCTGATATGTTGAACCATGCTGATATGCCGAAGGTCTTCGCGCGGCTCAAACGTCCGGGGACACTGTTGAGCCAAAACCACTATGCTGGCAGTCATATCTCACAGGAGGGCGTCTTTTCCCTGGTGTACTCGTTGTACTCCAACCACTACAAGACGTTCTATCGCAAACCCCTTCCTCCTGCGACGCTTCAGATCTTGCGAAGACTGGGCTATGAGTTGATCGCCTTGACTGGTGTAACCATCCGTTATCCTGGATATGAGGCGATGTTGAAGCCTTTTCACAAGGTCGAAGATTACGGCACGATGCATCCCTTAAAGGCCGACCAAAAGGTGTTCGCGAGAGCGCAAGAGATCATCCGAAAGAGACGCTCGCAGAAAGAGACAAAGCCGCTGTTTTTGTTTCTGACCTGTAACTCGACACATCACCCTTACGCATTTACTGAGCAGGACAAAGCTTTTTTGCCGATCGTCCCGGAACGCTATGATCAACTCTTCACCGAGGACCACTTTCGACTCAAATTGTGGAATCGTTATCGCAACGCAAGCCGGTTTTTGGATCGGAAGGTGGATGAGTTACTGACATTGCTCGAACCACAGCTCCGTGCGGGTCAATTGATCTGGAGTTTTGTTGGGGATCATGGTGAGACCTTTTGGGATCATGGTCTCTTTGGTCATGGACCTCACTTGAATAACGCGACGACACAGACACCCTTTGCGTTGTATCTCCCTGGAGAGGCGAGTCGAACACACAAGTTGTCTTCTCATGTCGATATTTTTCCTACGATCTTCGATTGGATGGGGGTCTCACTTCCTGCAAAAGCATACAGCGATGGGACGTCGCTACGGACGTCTACAGCGCGTAAGTACGTTGTCGTCAACGCCAATCACTTTCCATTTCAAAGCAACGCGATGGTTGTCACACCTCGTCATAAAGTGATCTTGCGACGTACAGATCTGTTCCAGTTGGAGGTCAATAGGGTCTTAGGACTCGACGATCGTGAAGCGAAATGGTCCAAAAAAGATATCGCGCCAGCTCTTCAGGACTGGATGCAAAAGATCGATCGATTTACACCTGGGTATTCATTTTGGCGTTACAAATCATTTCGTACGCGTCTGATACCTCACCATCCTTTTGTCGTGAACAAGGGGGCGATACGTACAGCCACACATCCTGAGCTTCGGCCATGGGAACGTAACGGTCAGCTGAAAGAGTTTGTCAGCACAAAGCGACCCCATATTCAATACAAGAGGCATATCGAGCTAGGGAAGAGTGTGGTCCTCGTCGGGTTCAATATCTACCAAAAGCGCATCAGGCTGGGAAGCTCATTTTCGCTGGAGTTGATCTTTTATTGCCGCAAACCACCCCCAAAATCTCCTTGGCGCTTCTTCTTTCATCTCGACTTGATGCAGGCTCCGGGGCTTATCTTGCTCCGTGGTGCGCCTGTTAGTAACCAATACCCCCTCTGGAAATGGAAGCCTGGAGAGTACATTCGGGACGTCCGGATCATCAAGGCTCCCAACTCATGGCAGATCGGTTCGGGCTATATCCGTGTTGGTATCGTCAACCCCAAGACACACAAACGCGTGAAGCTCCCGCTTAAATGGGGAGCGCGAAATAGCGCGAAGGTGATGAAGTTACGATTTGTTCGATAGAGACAAAGACAGAAGCGCTACGGTGACGGAGGGGGGCAGAGTAGATCACGAGAAGAGGCGTCGAGTCCGCCTTCTTTACCGTCTTGGTTGAGGGAGTAAACGTCTGGTCGGGCTGGATCGCGAATACCTGGAAACCGGTACACGTACAAACGACCCCATGGATCTTTGGGAAGTTCTTGTAAGAGACCTTCACGCACCAACACTTGCAATCCCTCTTGGGTCATGGGGTAGCGATCTTTTTGTTCTCTGTAGTGTTGGAGGAGGGCACGGAGACGACATGCTTCACTTTGGGCCGAACGTCGTTTGCGCTGACGTTGCCAGGCGAGATACGCAGGGATCGAGGTCGTGACAAACAGGCTCGGCGGCAGCGCGAGGGGAAAGGTCAGAAAACTCATGATCAACAATCCCTTCACTTTTGGCTGTGTTGGCAGTCGCAACGTTTTGTATGCCACTCGCGAAGTGGGCAGCGTCGTTGGGCGTGTCGAAGAAGATGGACGACCTAGCTTGAGTTCGAGCCGTTCATGGAGCGTATGACCTCGCGTGAAGGTCTGTGAGGAGAAGGAGGTCACAGCGCGAAGCAGCGGCGCGAGCATCAACTGTGGTGGGAGTGATGCGCCTGCACGCCGGAAGATACGTGGGTGGATGTAGGCGAAGCTTCCCTTCATCTGTTGTGGGGACAGTGCATGGGTGCTGAGAAATGCCTTCTTGGGTTGTGTGCGGGCTCTTTGAAAGTGCGTACGTGTCGTCTTCTCTGTCGTAAAGAGCAGCCCATCTGGGAGGGCTGAAATGTACAGAGGTTGATCCTGGCTGATTTGGATGACAAGGGAGTCTTCTTGTGCGGAAGTGACGCGCTTAAGAGTGAGATCTTTTGCCATCTGTGGCAACCAGCGTCTCGCGAGCGCGCCCATTCGTGATAAGGCATCGAGCCACTGCTTCGCGCCTTTGTGTGTAAATGTGCCCACAAAGACAAACACACCCTCACGATAGCTCGTGTGCACACTTCGTCGTGACATCTGTGGTAACGCTGCTGCGAGCGAGGGTGTCCAGCGCACACCAGAGAGTATATCGCCGTTCAACTCTCTCAAAAGGGAGAGCAGCTGAATCCCCATCAAACGTGTCTGGAACCTGGAGAACATCCACGCGATAGACCATTGATTATACTGTGTTTGTGTGATCCATTGGTTCTCAAGCAAGAACGTCGGTAGCGCTGAGAGGAACAGAGGAGAGAGTCGATTCATGCCGAACCAAGCGATCTCTTTGGGGAGATAATCGAGCAGCTTTGACGGCTGCTTGGACGGACGAAGTAACGCTGTCCATTGCTTCGTCTTGTGACCCCACTCGATCTGATGGGAGATCTTCAGCCCTTTCCGGAAGGAGAGCGAGAGTGATGCACCTCTCAGGGCGATTTGTCGGCGTCGGTGTTTGGAGACACCAAGTCGCGCGAGCAGTCTGTCTGGTGACAACAGCTTGATATAGAGTTTGTGTTTTACGTGCCTGACTCCACCGACTGTTCGTGTGGTGAGATGTTTTTGTAGAGAGGCGGAGCTGCGCATCTGGTGGGTGAATGAGATGAGCTGTTGTTCGCTGAAGCTTGGGTGTGTTGGTCTGGGACGGACGAGGATATGAAGGGCGTGTTGATCGACCAAACCGAGGAAGATCTGTTGTGATTGATTGTGGATATACGTGAGAATGTAGGGGCCTTTTGGGGTCGAAGTGATGAGGATGGAGGGTTGGTGGCGCTTGAGCTGTTTGAGGAAGGTCTTGGGCACGAGCGAGATGGAGACCAACGCGAGTGTGTGATGTGAAGCGCTCCATACACTTAGGGTCGCAGGATATGTGAGCTTTAACCCCCAGGCCTTTGGGTGAAAGTAGGGGAGCCGGGCGGGCGCGCTTTTGCCTTGTTGGGAACGCTGGAGTGCCTGGTAAAGCAGTGTTTTTAGGAGGATGGTCTGTTGAGACAGCAGTGATTGGTGTTGTGTGAGTGTGGAGAGGAAGTCTTTTGGAGAGGGGCTGTACACAAGCGCGTCGAGCTGTGGAGATGGTTTGTGTGATGGAACAGCCGCCCAAACTGGCGTGCTGAAAAACATCAAAAAGAGAGCGTACATACATTTACGAAGGGTAGGCATAGACTTCATCACTCCAGCGCACGATAGATCAACCCAATGACAGAAGAGGTCTCAAAGCAGATTCGATTGTAACAGAATTTCACCTGTGACAGAACACGTCATGGGTGGCTGGTAAGATGGAATGCAGGAAATCGGTGTGTGTGGTGTGGTAGGAGAGAACGTATGGCCTTAGCCCAAGAGTCCGCGGAGTTCGTTTGCGCTGAAGAAGAAGTCAACTTCGATTTTCGCGTTGTCAGCGGAGTCAGAACCGTGAACAGCGTTTTTCTCGATGTTGGTTCCGAACGCTTGGCGGATGGTTCCTTCGGGCGCTTCGTTGGAGTTGGTGGGACCCATCAACTCGCGGTATTTTGTGACCGCGTCTTCGCCTTCGAGGACGGAGACAACGATGGGACCGGAGCTCATGAACGCAGTCAATTCACCAAAGAAGGGACGCTCTTTGTGAACTGCGTAGAAACCTTCGGCTTGTTTCACTGTCATGCGAGTGGTTTTGCATGCGACGACTTTCAAACCACTGTCAGTGATCATTTTGAGGATAGAACCGACAGCATTTTTTTCGAATGCATCAGGCTTGATGATAGAGAGAGTGCGTTGAGTGCTCATTGTGATTCCTCCAAATTTCGGCTAAAACGAATGCCCTGGTTTATGTTCTTTTGGGCACGCGCCCAAACAAACGATACAATTTGGCATAAGCTCTTAACAGATCGGCGGACCATGTGCAAGTGGGGGATACGCCATCAACCACAAAGAGCACACTCTGAGAACGTGTGGATGCCAAAAATATGCAAGAAAAATAACATAGTATGTTATGTGAGTGTGACCTGTTAAAGGAGGTGTCTTATGGGGAAAGTTCAGCTGCTGTCTGACGATTTGATCAACAAGATCGCAGCCGGTGAGGTGGTCGAGCGTCCTGCGTCTGTCGTGAAGGAGCTCGCAGAGAACGCGATTGACGCCGGCGCGACAAGGATCGATGTCGATATCGAGCGCGGTGGAAAGCGCATGATCAGGATCGCTGACGACGGCTGCGGGATGACACAAGAAGACGCGATGATGGCTTTAAAACGTCACGCGACAAGCAAGATCCGCTCAGAAGACGATTTGTTTCGGATCATGACGATGGGATTTCGGGGAGAAGCCGTCCCAAGTATCGCCTCTGTCAGCCGCTTCATCCTGGAGACTCGCTCGGAAGAGAGCGAGGGGGGTGTGCGCCTCGTCGTCGAAGGTGGTGGCGATCCCAAAATCTCAGGCTCCGGACGCGCAAAGGGTACAACCATCGAAGTCCGTGACCTGTTCTTCAACTTGCCCGCCCGCTGTAAATTTCTCAAGGCTGATGGGACCGAATTTTCCCACATCGCCGAGGCCATTACGCGCCTCTCTATGGCCCACCCCGACGTGCGCTTTCGCCTGACACACAACGGACGTGTTCAACTTCAAGCACACCCCACCCACGAGCTCCGTGAACGGGTCGCCTCTTTGCTCGGAAAACAAGTCGGAAAAGCCATGTATCCCATGGAGTTTTCAACTTCCTGGCTCGAACTCAAAGGGGTCTTCTCGCGGCCTGATGTCACCACACAAGGCACGAAGGGAATCTATCTCTTTGTCAACGGTCGATTTATTCGACACAGAGGCTTCTCTCATGCCTGTCAGGAGGCCTACAGAGGGACGATCGAGAAGGGACGTTATCCCTACATTGTGATGTTCTTGACCATCGATCCTGCCGAGATCGACGTCAACGTCCACCCCCAAAAAATCGAGGTGCGTTTTCAACGTGAGAGTGAGATCTATGGGCGTATCCTCTCGACACTTCGACACGCGCTCTCACGTACACCGTGGGTCGAATCCACACGCTCACTCGTTTCGACGACACCAAGCACGGCTTCTTCATCGACTGAGACCACATCTTCTGTGGCGACGACACAGACGAGCGCATCCACGAGCCACACCCCTTCGACAAATACACAAAGCACCGCGTCTATCTCGACACCCACTTCGTCTGTACCCTCTTTGGCAGAGGAAGACACCCCAACCTCCTCTCCTGCGTCTGTGCCTGCTGAACCGAAAGCCGCGCCACGCAACTTCGAGGAGTTTCAGCGTCGCTTTTTACAAGCTGCGCAGGCCCAAAAGCTCGCGCTTGGAGAGGACGCACAGCCCGAACAGAAGCTCGCCCCTTTGCCCTCCGCGCAGGACAATTTACCCTTCTTACCTGGCTGGGACCCCAACCCCAAAGGCGAGCAAGCGACCAGGGCGTCTGCTCCCTCTCAGGCAACTGTCCAGACACAAACAGCATCAAATGAGGTCATCACGACAGATGGTGAAGAAGCATATGAGGAGAAGGTACGTCGTCCTGTCTCGACGTTCTTTTCCTCCCTCAAATACATCGGTCAATTTGCCCAGATGTACCTGATCTTCGAGAATGGGGACACGCTGATCTATCTCGACCAACACGCCGCCCATGAACGGATCGCTTACCAACGCCTCCTGGAGTCCTTCGATCAAGAACGTATCCCTCAACAGCGCTTTTTGATCCCACCACGTATTGAGCTGAGTATCGTGGAGGCACAAAGAGCCGAACAGCATTCGGATGATCTGGAGCGTTTGGGGATCGAGATCGAACCCTTTGGTGGACAGAGTTTTGCGCTCAAGTCAGTCCCCGATATCCTGAAGAAAGGCGACCCTCGGGCACTTGTCAGCGATCTTTTGGAGGAGTTGTCGAGTGGCAAGAAGACCGCTTCACTCGATCAAAGAAGAGATGAAGTGTTGATGCGTATGGCGTGTCATGGTTCAGTGAGGGGACCACACAAACTGACCCCTGATGAAGTTCGTGCGTTGATGCAGCAGCTCGATTGTATCGATTTTAAGGCCAATTGCCCTCATGGTAGACCGATCTATTTTGAGATGCCCCGCAAAGAGCTTGAGAAGCGCTTCCACCGTACCTGATGCGTACGCTCTCTTTCCCCTCTATCCAATCACCTCAGCGCTTGGCTTGTCTGAAACCTGCCTGTTTTGCGTCTCGTGCTGTACAAAAGTAAACGGCGTTTCGAGAACGTGTTGCGCGTTTGTAGCTTCTCTGATTGGGTGTGCGAAAGACCTTACTGCGTTTGTTTCCGACGACAGGTGTGACATTTCGTGGGCAGTTGAGATCTTTGGGATCGCGGACATACTTGCCACGACGTCTACGACGAGACCTCTTTCTGGGTCGGTCTGTGTGTTTTGCTGCGCGTTTATAACCTGTGCGCTGTCCTGCGCGGCGATAACCTGCGTCTTTGGCGTCTGCAATCGAATCAAACGTCTTGTATGTTCCGCGAGGGTAAACGCGGAAGGTCTTTGTCTCAGGATCGGCGACGATCAACGCACCACGTGAGCGTCTTCTGTTGGAACGGTAGCGGGATTTGTAGCCTCTGCGACCTCGCTTGCTGTACCCACCAAAGTAGCTTTGTGGTGCTTCTTTGTAGCCTTTTCGTCGGGCTTCGGAGACGGAGCAAAAGAGCACGCGGTTGTATGGATTGGTGCGGAAGTAAGAGCGGTGGCGTCGTGTGAAGTAGTATCGTTTGGCGCTGTCGCCGATGACCCACTGAAAACGTCCTCTGAAGCCTCGTTTGCGAAGACATCGCTTTTTGTGTTGGCGGTAAGCGGTGTCACCTGCCACCATGTCTTTGACCTTCTGGCGGTCGGACCACATCCCTCGATTGGCCGCTTTTGCGCGTCCTTCGAGCCGGACAAAGCGCTTCATGTAGACGTGTGGATATCGTCTCATCGCGAAGGCGTATCCTTCTTCGACCATCTTGGCGTTAAACATCGTGCCGTCAGACATGAAGAGATAGACGAGCAGGCGCTTGTACTTTCCCCTTTTGGAGCCACTGCGAGCAGCAGCCAGCCAGACCTTGTCACCTTTCAAGAGGAGCGCTTTGGCACGAGCTGAGGCTTCTGGTCCGTAATATTCGACGGGCTTGAAGGGGTGTTTGGTTTCGGGAGTGTCGATGCCTACGAGACGAAGCTTCTCGTATTTTCCATCACAGCGTACATGAGCAGTGTCTCCGTCGATGACACGTGCGATTTTGCAGGGTTGAGAAAAGAAGCGAAGTTTGCTCCACTTGCGTTTCATACGACGGATGGGAAAAGCGTCTGCTTGTGTGGGAAACCATACGGTACTAAGCAAAATGACGCTGAGTACGCCACAAAGTGATCGTAGAGTGTGCATGTCCTGCCTTCTCCTTTACGAGACAAAGTATCGAGAATAACGAGTGGCTGATGGTTCTCTCATGAGAAAACCACGCAAAGGTCACTCTTTTGCAGGCATTATGATGAGGCTTAGGTAAAAGTGCAAGGGAAGGTTGATGTGAGGGGAGCTTCGTCTGGTGATGGTCGGAAGAAAGTCACCAAAGCAACAAACACAAGTCTTAGCGGTTGCCGCTGTTTTCAGGCGCGAGGTAGCCGTGGAGGAGATGCACGATGTCAAACATCTCGTTCAATTCGCGCTCTGGGACGACTGCGATTTGTTTCACATCTTTGGAGAAGGTGTCCAACTTGCTGCGGACTTTGCCAAGCGTTTGGTTGGTCTCTTGCTCGACGATGTCGAGTCGTGCGCTGAGGTCAACCCATTCAGCGCGAGCGATCGCGTGGTCTTTGATTTCTTCGATTTGTTCTTCGAGACGTTCGAGTCGGTGGGTGATGTTGTGCAATGTTTGTTCGAGACTTTTGAATTGTGAGTCCGACAATTGTGCTTTGTGGTTGCCTTTTTTCATGCTCTGGTGCTGTACACTTCCATTTGAGTTATTCATCTGGACCGCGTATTCGACTTGAGAGCCATCAATACGGGTCTCTGTTGTCAATTCACGGCGGCTGCTTTGGGGGATCAGAGAGTTGTCGAGTACAGTGATCGAGTAGGTTTGTCCATTTTTCCCCTTCTTTTTGCCGAGGGGGGGGACATCTTGTGCGATAATGGAGTCCGTGTACTCTGGGGCGTCAGAGGATGACTGCAAGTGGATAGCAGGGATGTATGTCTCTTCTGCTGGAGGGGGCTCTTGATCTGGGGCGAGAAAACCCCAGGGATAACGTGGAGGACGGGATGAGCAGATCCCGCATTTTTGCCTGGGCCGGCCACCAGGACGGGGATCGATGTACCAGAAGGTTTTTGTGCACGCTGTACAAGATGTAATTTTTTTATTCATTGATACAACCTCTCCCTAATGCCAGCTCCCCAGCGTGGGATGTATGCTGTGATGAGACGCTTCACAAGGGGCGTAACAACACTCCCTGTTTGTCCTGTGTCTCAGTAAACTGATCACATGATCATGTTCCTTGCTCCTGTTTTTTGGATTCACCAATTGCCAATTGGTTTCACAAAAGATTTCAGTGAAGTTGTAACATTTGGATTTTGAAAGGGATCAATTTGGGATGCAATATTTGAACACAAATGCTGTTTGTGCATGCGGGGAGAGTAAGGAGTACGTGGGGGAATATAGAAGAGAAGTTCAGGGCGCGAAGCAGACGGTTCCCTGGCAACTGAGTGTCGCAGGACAGCTCGCACCACCACTACACGTCCAACCACAAAATTGTACCTTTGTCGTGTTGTTGATCAGTGAACACTTCGCGCTTGGTATGTATCCCTGACATCGCGTATCGGACTCACATTGCAATGTACAAAAGCCGTTTGTCTTGCCAGGACCGGTGATACAAAAGAGTGGAGCCTTGCAGCGTTTGTTTGGATCTGCGTTGTTACATAGCTCTCCAAATTCACGTGTGCCAGTGGGAGAGACAGGCAAGCAAAACAGCTCACTCTCGCTCGCGCCAGCGCAGATATGGGCAGGATCTTGATGTTGGCAGTCATCCTGTGTCTTGCAATTTCTTTGGTAACAGCCACCAATCCCGTTGGCCAGCTCGCGACAAATGAAGTTGGAGCGGTGGGAACAACTCGTAAGTGGGTTGTTGATCTGACATCGCTTCATACACACGCTGACCTTCACCGATTGTCCAAAACCTACACAGAGATGTTCGGCCGGACAGTAAGGGCGAGGTGAGAGTGTTGTTGTGCACTCATCGCCTTCGTAGGCTCTGATCCCCTCGACACAACGACCCGAAGCGTTGCAGACGAGTTTTTTACTTACATCACATTCGACAGGAGGATCTTGCGCATCATCACATGCACAGCCCGTGTAATCACAAAGTGTCCCCGACACACAGCGCCCTTTTTTGCAGACCAAATGAGCGTTCTTATTGCGTGTACAATACGAGCTCTGTTGTGCATCACACAGCTCATCTTTTTTGGACAGCTTTGCACAGATCGAGATGGCCTGATTTTGCTTGCTCCAACCGACCTGATGACATGTGTCTCTGCCGTCTGTATTGGCCGCACAAACCGACTCGTTTTGTGAACAATCCTGAAAGCAAAATGCCTTCGTCGAGTTCACACGAAGACACAACAATCCAGGCTGACAGCGCTCCGAGGCAGGCGCGTGTTCGTAGTATTTACAGGGGGAGTGGAGAGGACGTTGACCTTCGCTGTTGACGTCGGGTGTACGCTCTATTGGTGTCTCTGTAAGTGCCTCTTGGGTGGGCTCTGGCTCTCCGATGGAGTCTTGCCCTGGGAGACTGTCTGGACCTGTCTCTGTCGTTGTTTCTGTCCCTGCATCTGTCAAATGAGGAAGCTCAAAAGTGTTTTGGTTGGCGCATTTGTTGCGATAACACAAAAAACCTTCGCCGTATTTTTGTTGGCACTCACGGTCTTTGGTGCACTCTGGCTTGGAGGCGCACGAGAACACAAGCGCGATCAAGGAGAGCAAGAACAAACAGGCTGATATGTAGAGGACGTGTTTTTTCGCCGGGGGATTCGTGTCTTGAGAAGAGTTCATCATGCGTCCCTTTGTGTTATTTGCATGTCCCTTGTTGGCAGCTCTGTCCTGTGGGGCAACCGTCATCGACTTTCCCGTTGCAGTCGTTGTCTTTTCCGTCACAGATATCCGTCGAAGGCAAAGGCGTCTCACACAGGAGTTTGCCCGCCTTACACGCTTTTTTGCCATCCTTACAGACACCCAGCCCTTGTGATGTACACGCGTCGCCGACTTCTGTGACGTTGTCGTCGATACTCCCGTTACAGTCATCATCCACACCGTTACACGTTTCCACTTGAGGAGTGACCTCACCTACACAGCTTTGGCTCCAGGTGGATTGGTTTTCGAGACACTTTTGTGCGCCGATTTTACAGGGAGTTGTGCAGTTGTATCGCAGCAATGTGCTGTCCCAGACACAGCCTGCCTTTTCGCTGTAGCAGGCGCGGGTCAGTGTGTGCGCTGCGCTGCCTGGATTGTTGTCGATCTTTCCGTCACAGTCGTCATCGAGAGCGTTGCATTCTTCTCTGACAGGGAAGGTCTTTTGTTTACATGAGGGCGCACCAAATTTGCATTCAAAGACACCTTTTGCGCACTTGCCTTTCAGTGTTGAGATGTCACAGGATTGACCAACTTGTGCGATGTTATCATCGATCGTCCCGTTACAATCATCGTCCTTACCGTTGCAGATCTCGTCGGTCGGTGTGACGTCCCCCTGACACTTACCGTAGCTCCCGTTGGCACCGCACGTCTGTGTTCCGTCTTTGCACTCGCCTTTCCCCTGAGACGAGAAGGTCCCTGTGTAACACGAGCGGGTCTGTCCTGGTGTGCAATCACAACCTTCATCGACTTTTCCGTCACAGTTGTCGTCTTTTTCGTTGCACTGTTCTCCCTTAGGGAGGATCTGCTCCAGACAACTTCCCCACGTGGCTTGTGCGGTGCAGGTCTGTGTGCCCGCTTTGCACAATCCGACGTCTTTGGTGCCTTGTGGTCCTGTATAGCAAGGACGGGTCTGGCCGGAGAGGCAAGGAGGGAGACAGAACTTCGCGTCTTCACCTTCAGGTGAGGTGCAGGTCTCTTTGAGGACTTTTTGACAGTCGAGGTCGTCTTTACACAGCGCGCGGCACATACCGTTGACACAGTAGAGGCCGTCGCTGACACAGTCTGCGTCGATTTCGCAAGCCCAACCCCGCACGTCAGGCGCTGGTGTCACAAGGCAACTCGTCAACAATACACATACACACATCCATCCAAAATACAGGCGTAACCATCTGGTCTGCATCATCTCTTTCCAGTTGTTCATTGTCCAAAGACGCCCATCGACGTCGTCATTTGTTGTTGGGAGAATCTTCGGGATATGGACGTCTTTTGGACGGGAACACGCCCCACTGTGAGGACGAGGATAAGCCCCGTCGCTGTCAGCACGCCACCGCCGATGAAGCTGGCGTTGGCGATCAGCGCCATATTTTCCGCTTTGCGATGGTGGATCGCGATCTCAATCCCCAATGGTGGATTGGCCGGTGTCATCCCCTGTGCGAGTGTGTCGTAGGTTTGATCTCGTTGCTGAAGCGCGTCGTTGGTCAGGTAACCAAAGACACCTCCGGCGATCAAACCACCAACACCGACACCCATCACGATGAATGGCCACGCCTGCCAGCGCATTTGGGGGGGCGCTTGTGGGGGAGGCTGGCGACGGTCTTTGACGACGACGACCTTGACCTTTCTCGTCCGTGGCTTTGGCTGTGTCCGCTCCTTGGGGACGACGACGATGGTCTGTCGTGGACGTGGTGTAGGCGCAGTTTCGCGTTTGGGGGACGGCATGGCGGCGACTTTTCGGTTGACTTTGACCAACAGCGCCTGTGCATTTTTGCGGCGTGATGCGTCCTTTGACGTCTTGAGAAAGTGTTCGAGTTGTCGCTTGGCTTTGCGGTATTGTTTGAGCTTGACGTAGCAGATCCCGAGGTAGTATCGCAGTCGTCTGTGTGCTTTGGCGTAGCGTTTGGTTGTGGGCAAGAGGCGGGACGCGAGGGCGAGCTGGGCCTCTGCGACTGTGTACTTACCCTTGTGGTAGTAACGCATCCCTGTGATGTAAAAGCGTCGGGCGTCTTTGATGCTGTACTCTTCTTTGGCCTCGGCCTGTGATGGGCTGACAAGCCCACCAACAAGACCACACAGCAAACCCATCCACAGGAATACTTGTCGGTGATGTCTCAAATGCCTCTTGATTCCGTCCATGTATGCTCCTTGGCGGACAAACTCTTTAAAATAGTTTTTCGATCAGTCTGATCTTTCGCGTCTTGTTGCGTGTCGCGCGCCACTTCCACTTGATGCGCTCGTATCCCTTCTTGCGGACGATGATGCGGTATTTTCGACCCTTTCTGAGTTTGACTGTCAGCGGTGTGCGGCCTTTGTAACGCCCGTTGACGTAGACTTTGGCGCGTGAAGGTGTCGTTTTGATCGTAAATGTCCTCGTCGGATAACGTCGTCTTCGTCGTTTGCGAGAGCGTTTTTTGACAGGCGCGGGACGTCTCTCCACAGAAGGTTTTACGACAGCTCGTATCTCAGGGACAGTGTCTGCCTTGAGCGGATTCTTTGGAGGTGAAGGGGCCTTGGGAGGTGTCGGAGGAGGTGTGCGCGTCTCTGCATCGGAGAGGAAGCCCGACGTCTTCAGTCGTTTGGTTGGTTTGTGTGTTGTCGCTGGTGTGTGATTGTTCCATCGCCAACCGACAAACAGGACACAGAGCAGACAACCGACAGTGAGCGCTCCCCAGAAAGCTCTTCGTTGTACGTTTTGGTTGTTTGTCGGTGCCTGGAGTGAAGGAGAGGACAATTGTCCTGATGTACGTTGCCCACTGAATTGACTGCCTGTGCTGGCTTCGAGTGAGTCTTGTGAGGCGAATTCACCAGCGTCTCCGACGAGCGCTGCGAGGAGCCCTTGTGAACTTGTCGAGGTGTGTTCTTCTTCGATCGGCTGGATACCTTCAGCGTCGAAGACTGCGGCGAGATCTTCGTAGAACTCGGAGGCCGACTTGTATCGTTGTGATTTGCGTTTGGCGAGCGCGCGGTCGATGATGCCTTGCAACGCGTCGGGGTAGTCGAGCGTGGGGTTGAGCTCTTTGAGTGTGGGGGTGGGGGATTCGATGTGGTGTCGAAGGATCTCTTTGGGGTCTTTGTGTCGGAACAGACGTTTACCTGTCAGCAGCTCACAGAGGATCACACCGCAGGCGTAGAGGTCGGAGCGGTGATCGACGAGGTCAAGGCGGCCAGCAGCTTGTTCGGGGGACATGTAGAAGGGTGTCCCGATCGCCATCCCGCTCTTGTTGAGTGGGTCATCGGTTTTTTGGCGACCACGAAGGATGGTCGCGATACCAAAGTCGACGATTTTGAGGATGGTGCGGCCTCGTGCGCCTTGGATCATCATGAGGTTTTCTGGTTTCATGTCTCTGTGGACGATCCCGTTGTCGTGGGCGAGCTGTAGGGCGTCGAGGAGTTGGGAGAACAGCGTATAGATGCGGCCCATTGGGAGGACGCGCTTTTGACGCCAGACGCGGTGGAGTGTGCGGCCTTCAAGCCACTCCATCACGAGGTAGAGTCCAAGCCCTTCGGCTTCACCAAAGTCGACGACCTGGACGACATTTTCGTGTTGAAGACGCGCGAGGAGCATGGCCTCGTGACGAAAGCGTTCGACGAATTGGGGATCTTTGGAGAGACGAGGGTGGAGCAGCTTGACCGCAAATGGATTGCCAAGCTCCGTGTGTTCTGCACGATACACTTCACCAAAACCACCGCCGCCGATGCGTATGAGTAGTGTGTAGTGCCCGATCTCTTTGCCTTCGAGAGACAGTGTTTGTCCCTCCATCGGGAACCCACACTGCTTGCAAAATGGGGTGTCTTTTGTATGTTGAGTGTTACACTTTTTGCACGTGAGTTGGTCCATCTTGGCACGATTCCACTTTGTGCGTCCCTTATATAAAGAAGGGGAGGGTGTGATTTGGCTGAATAGGTCAAGTCATCCATTCTAGTGAAAACGATGTCTGTGTGCAACTCCCGATGATTGAGCGGCCCAACGTGCTCGTTGCACTTCCGCGATCTTTGACTGTTGTCTATCAACGCATTTTTTATACAAAAGTTCTGTAGGAGGGCTCCAAAGACCTATGCAAGATAATGAACTACAAATCGACCTGCGGCGTGGTGTGGTGATCTTCGTCTTTTCACTCGGGTTGTTGCTGTACGAGCTCTGCCTGACCCGCGTGCTCTCCGTCGTCTTCTACTATCACACTGCGTTTTTGGCCATCTCCCTTGCCATGCTTGGGCTCGGTGCAGGTGGGGTGTGGGTGTATCTGCGTCCGACCTCCAAAGAGCGCGTCGTCGAAGGTTGGATGCTCGCCGTCGCCTCTGGGATCGCGCTACAGGTCGTCTTCCTCGCCAACTTGCGCTTTGATGTGTCTCTCTTGGAGCGTGTGTGGTCGCTGGACTTCTTGCCGATCTTCGGTCTCGTCGCGTTGACGTCATTCTTTCCCTTTTTTGGTGGCGGGATCATCTTCTCGTCGTGGTTTCGACGTTATCAAAAGCAGGCGACGAAGGTCTACGCCTGGGATCTCCTTGGGGCTGCCTTTGGTGCGCTCGCGCTCGTCCCTATCATGTCGATGTTTGGTGGACTTGGTGGCCTCCTGGCCTGTGCGATCTTGATCGGCAGCGCAGCGCTCCTCTCGACCTTTTCAGAGGCGTCGAAGATGCGTCTATGGTCATCCCTTGCGACCGCCTCGATCGCGACGTTGTGTATCGCGCAGGTCGGCTGGGGGGTGATGGAGATCCAGATCGACAGGAACGTCAAGAAAGGCAAAGGCGCGAAAGTCCTCTACAAAAAGTGGAACGCCTTCTCTCGTGTCGTCGTCCTGCCTCAACAGGGTTGGTATCGTGGTCTGTCCCAAAAGAGGAAGGACTTTTGGAAGGGCAAGACACCTCCACAAGTCGAAGCGCTGATCGACATCAACGCCTTCGCGCCACTCGTCCAATACAAGGGGGATCTGCGGACGTCTTTGTACCTCAAGGAGCTGGTCTCCAACATCGCACACCATCTCCTCCCTCCCAAAAGGAAGGTCTTGATCCTCGGCCCTGGTGGCGGAAAAGACATCCTCAGCGCCTTGCACTTTCGTCCCAAAGAGGTTGTGGGGATCGAGCTTAATCCGATCCTCGTCAATGACGTCGTCAAGGATCGTTTTCGCGAATTTACGGGGGATCTGTATCGTCATCCCAAGGTGCGGGTGTTGCTCGCAGAAGGTCGCGCTGGATTGACCCGCCTTGATGAGCGCTTCGATATTATCATCGCAAACTCCGTTGTCACCTGGGCGGCGAACAGTTCTGGGGCGATGGATCTGGCCGAACATCATCTCTACACGGAAGAAGCCTGTGATCTGTATCTCAAGCGTTTGACGAAGACGGGTATCCTGTCGATCTCGCTGTGGGATATCTCCGATCATGCCTTGCCTATCAGATGGATATCGACGTGCGCGAAGGCGGCCAAAAAGTACGGCGTCAAGGATCTCAAGCAACACGCTGCGGTGATCGCCAATCCGTGGGATAACCGTTCGTCATTCTCGACCATCCTGCTCTCGAAGAGCCCCTGGAGTAAGGCCCAACGTGACCGTCTGATGGAGTTGACCAAAAAGTGGAGCTATCACATCCACTATCTCCCTGGATATGTCTTCAGTGAGGCGGCGTTTAAGAAGTATTTTCAGGCACCTGAGGCTTTTGTTAAGTCGTTTCGGTTTGATGTCCGTCCGGCGACAGATGATCGTCCTTTCTTTTTGTATACGGTGCGTTGGCGTGACGCCTTGCAGTTTTGGAAGCCTGGTGTCTGGGAAGAGGACGCGGCGTTGATCAATTTGCTCGTGAGTTTGTGTCTTGTGAGCTTCTTGTTGTTGTTGATGATCGCGTTGCCTTTGTTGTGGCATCGATATATCCGTGGCAAAGAGATCGGGATGAGTGTGTGGGAGATGGTGTATTTTGGGGGGATTGGGTTGGGCTTCATGTTTGTGGAGATCCCGTTGATCCAGCGTCTGACGTTGTTCTTGGGGCACCCGACATACGCGCTGACGGTTGTGTTGGCGGGGCTCTTATTGTGGTGTGGGCTTGGGAGTTTGTATGCGTCTTCGTGGACGGAGGATGCGCCTGAGTCTTTGCAGAAGCGTCTGACGATCTTGCTCGGTGTGGTCGCGTTAATGGCGTTGGTGTTGCCTTACGCCTTGGAGTGGTTTTTGCCGTTCGCGTCGATGTGGCATATTGGTGGGCGGATCGTGTTGACGTTGGTCGTGTTGTTCCCCTTTGGTTTTGTGATGGGGATGCCGTTGCCTTTGGGGATGTCACGCTTTGAAGAGGATCAGCAGCAGGCGATCCCGTGGGCGTGGGGATTGAATGGTGGGAGTGGTGTGGTCGCTTCTATTTTGGCGATCTGGGTCGCTGCACAGTGGGGATTTCGGTTTACGTTCTTGCTCGCTGCGGTCTGTTATCTCGTCGTCTGTCTCTGCGCTTACAAGGGCTGGAGACCTTCTGACTGATCGGGCTGCGTTTAGGCTTTACGCAGACGTGGGAGCGCGAGGAAGAAGAGGGCCATCAAGCCAAAGAAGACGGGGATCTCGGAGGGAGCTTGGTTACAACCGCAGCCCGTTTTGGGGGTGTCGCCATCGTTTGTAGTCCCACCATCGTTTGTTGTGCCACCGTCGTTTGTTGTGCCTTTTTCTTCGGTGCTTTTTTCGTCGACGACTTGTTTTTGTGGGGTGACACAGACTTTTTTGGTGTTAGTGTCTTTCTTTCCGTTGGGGTAGAACGCGTTGATCACAAAGCAGGTCTCTTTTCCTACGTAGTCAGCGGCTGTGACGCTCACTGTGAACTCTGATGTGTTGGAGCGGAGTTGGGCACCTTTTCCTTCGAGTGTTAACTCGTATGCTGTTGCGTTGGGTTGTGGATCACCTTTGATCGTGAAGATGTAGAGCTCTGGGTGGACTGAATCACAGGGGCCAGCAGGGGTTGTGACTGCGGCTTTGGTGACATAGGTGACCTCTGTTGCGCCTGTGTATGTGTCGGCAGTGGTGTCTTCTTTGTCGCCTGTCGTGAAGCTGTAACCCTTTTTGTTTTGTTCATTTTGGTAGCAGCTATCACACTCAAAGGTGTATTTGGTGTTGGCGGCGAGTACGCTCTCTGGTGTATAGATTGTGACCGAACCTACGGCTTCGGATGTGATCTTGATCTCTTCACCCTTGTCGTTTTTGAGAGTCGCGTTGAAGCCACCTGATCCGTTGTTCATCCCGATGAAGATGGCTGCGTTGGTTGGGATGTCAGTGGCATCTTCTGCGGGGTAGCTCCACTTGACCTCGGGTGGGAGAGGTGTGCAAGCGTCTGCCTGACGATAGGTCCATGTGAGTACGAGTAAGGATAGGCAGGTGAGCACGAGATATTTGGACAGAGAATACATAAAAACGCTCCTTCGCGGTCTGGTTGTGGGGCAAAGCTCCCACTGAGAATGCTTTTGTTTAGGCTGTCTTCGTCTCATTTTCCGTATCCTTTTTTCCGACGGCCTTATCTTCCCCACAAATAGGATAAGTGTGTGGGTTTTGTCATGTATCAAAGCAAGTTCGGTGCCATGATGCAAGGGGGGGTTATTCGGTGGTAAAAGGGGTTTTGTCGTGTGTTGGTCTTTGTCTTCTTGGTTCGTTTGTCAGATATCTGAAGGGAAGTCTGCACGAAATGTCCGGTTTTTTGAGGGGAAGGCGTTGGAAGAAAGGAAGGGGAGCAGGACCCCTCTGGCGGGCTTCGCCCGGTAGAGCAACCTGGGGTCGTGGACCCCAGACCCACGATGCTGACGCATCGTTTGTGTTGCGCTCTTCGAGCGCTGGGAAAAGGGAATGGCTGCAGAACCCGATGAGTCGGGCTTCGCCCGGTAGAGCAACCTGGGGTCGTGGACCCCAGACCCACGATGCTGACGCATCGTTTGTGTTGCGCTCTTCGAGCGCTGGGGAAAAGGAATGGCTGCAGAACCCCCTCAGTCCGAGCTCTCGATCGTCCAGTTCCCCCTACTCAACTTCGTTGGCAAGGGGAGCGATGCATATCAAACCATATATCGCGATATAAACGAAAAATCCGTGTATATCGTTTGAATAGTCCCTCCTCTCGAAAGGTTTGAGAGGAGGAAAGGAGCGAAGCGACAGGGTGGAGAGTTTGTAGAGGCGGATGATTGCAAGTGAAGACGCAAAAAACCCACTACAAGTACGTGAGCAGAAAAGAATCCAAGGAT
Organism: Deltaproteobacteria bacterium; assembly: GCA_002731275.1. Classification (GTDB taxonomy): domain Bacteria; phylum Myxococcota_C; class UBA6777; order UBA6777; family UBA6777; genus UBA6777. The sequence goes on from PCBK01000028.1 coordinate 82,825, forward strand.
ATGGCCTTGCTATATCCGCCTGGAAGAAGGGGATTGTAGAGTGGAGTCAGGGGAGTTTGCGGAGACACAAGTGCAACGTCCGCCGGAACAATATTCTAGCGAAATCTCCGTGTATATCGTTTAAATAGTCCCTCCTCTCGAAAGGGTTGAGAGGAGGGAAGAGCCGGAGGCTCAGGGTGGAGAGTTTGTAGAGGCGGATTATTGCAAGTGAAGACGCAAAAAACCCACTGAAAGTCCACGAGTAGGAGGGAATCCAAGGATATGGCTTGCTATATCCGCCTGGAAGAAGGGGATTGTAGAGTGGAGTCAGGGGAGTTTGCGGAGACACGAGTGCAACATCCGCCGGATCAGTTTTCCAGTATCCCCCGTGTATGTCGTTCGAGTCCTGTAGGGGCGGGCCTTGTGTCCGCCCGATGACATCGTATATATCGTGTCTTTGATGTGTTGTGAACAAACCTTTCCAGAAACATGATAACAGATCAGACGAGCAGATAGAGGGAATTGTTTGGTCTCACCGGGTTGAAACCCGGTGCTATAGAGATGGTACGCTCGCCTTCAAGGCTTCGCATTGATCTGAATTGGGCAGGTCTAAAGACCCGCCCCCAACATAACCCTGCACCAACAATCCCCTTGTTTAGGCCGTTGGATGGAAAAAAGCGTAGGTAAGAGGGTCGGTGATGGAGTCTCAGGCAAGGCATGAGAAGGCGCAATAGCAGGGCTATTGCAACGACGAATCACGATGCTTGGGGCTTCAGTAACAACCTCTACGGACGTTTCTTTTTCTGTATCCTTTTTTTCATCCGATGGCCTTATAGACTGCGACTTCTTTTTGGATCTTTGTGTGTCTTGGCAGGTGGGAAAGACGTCAAGGGTTTCTCTTTGCGTGTCTTTACAGGTGTGGAACACGTATTGTTTTTCTCTTGTAGTGTTTTTGTAGGTGAGAGATGCTTATTTTCGGCTATTTGTGTGTTTTTGCAGGTGGGAAAGATGTCAAGGGTTTCTCTTTGCATGTCTTTGCAAGTGGAAGCTGCTGATTTTTTGGCCCAGGTGTGTTTTTGCCAGGGAGGAAGGCTTTATTTTCTATCCTGGTATGTTTTCTCCTGACAACAACACATATCCAGCGTCTCTTTTGGCGTTCCCTACCTTGGCGAAGGCAAAATGACAGAAGGAGCTGTGTCTCCCAAAGTGGGGAACGCAGATTTTTCTGTCAAAAAGAGTTTCCCACTTACAAAGACGTGCTTGGGCGCAAATCGAAGTGTCTCTCTCGCGCAAAAACACACTCTTGACAGCTCGTTATGGGTTCCCCTCTGGAAAAGACATGTCTTTTTTGGCAAAAAGGCGTTTCCCACTTTGGGAAACGCTTATTTTCATGAGGAGAGGCTATTTCCCATCTAGCAATAGCCAATAGCCTCGAAGGGTTGTTTACATGTTGAGAGGGATATGCTATAAGACGGGAATCTTTCTATTTCGAAGATGATCCACGTCGCGGAGAGAGTCCGTGTTTTGGATCACCATATTTGTTGTACTACCTGTGAGGGAGGCTCCCATGGCCCAAGTTAGTGTTGCAATTCAAAACCGTGTAAAAAATGCTCGTTATGTGTGTAGCTCGGTGAGTACACATGTGGATAAGTTGTCTCAGCTGCTCGCTAAGAAGCTGAAGCTAACGGAGGCGGATACAAAGAAGTTTTTGCTCGCGCTTCATGATACTTTGGAGTCTGATGCTCAGGCGCTCGACACAAAAGAACAGAAGTATATCAATGAGCAAGCGGATCAGCCGCCTGCACAGCTTGGACGTGATCGTGAGTTTCAGATCGCGGTAGGTGCATTTGAGCACGTACGTTTTCAGCTCTTGGGTCTCCAAGACGAACAGCTTCTCAAGACATATGGAATTCCGACGGTGATTCCGGGAACGCCAGATAAGTTGTTGGCGACATTACAACATGCCGTTCCACGTTTGCTGAAGGACACAACACCCATCGTCAACGAAGCCTTGTTGGATCAGCTTGTGACGAGTGGTGTGGACAAGGATCAGGCGAAGGCGACCGCGAGTGTGGTTCCTGCGTATCTTGGTAAGTTGTTGGACTTGCGTGCAAAGTCGCTTAAGGCGGCGCTTGATAAGGTGCAACGTGAGAAGCGTGAGACACAGGATGCTTTGTCGGAGCGAGACGCGTTCTTATCGGAGTGGGCGAACACATACCAGGGTGTGGCGACCGCATTGGAGGGGTTGTATCGCCTCGTTGAGCAGAACAAGCTCGCGGATAATGTTCGTCCAACATCTCGACGTCGCCGTGGCGAAGATCTCTCTGAGACGCCCATTGATGATGTGATTGAGACCCCAGAATCCTGAGTTTGGCCATTTGCAAATTGTATAGCCTACGTGAAATATTCTCTACCTGATACCTTTCTACATCTTATATCACCTCGTTTTCCTTTTTTCCATTCAACGATCTGGGAGGGTCTGCATCGCTGTCATCTTTGGATAAGGATATGCTGATGTTTTGAGGGCGGGTCTTTAGACCTGCCCAATTCAGATCGATGCGAAGCCTTGAAGGCGAGCGTACATTTTCTATAGCACCGGGTTTCAACCCGGTGAGACCAATCAAACACATCCCTCTGTCCAATCATCGAACATTCTTCCCTTGTAAAAGGAAGAGGGGCTATTCAAACGATATGCACGAAGATTTAGCTTGATTTCTGATCCGGCGGACGTTGCACCAGCGCAGCGCGCTGGACCGCATTTAAACCCCCGCGGGGTTGGGGCTTTACCTCTTACAACGCTCTTCTTGCAGAGGCTTTTCTTCGTGGCTGATTTGCTTCGTACGCTTTGCAATCATCCGCCTCAACAAACTCTCCACCCTGAGCCTCCGGCTCTTCCCTCCTCTCAANCCTTTNGAGAGGAGGGACNANTTAANCGATATANACGGNGNNTTCGCTAGANTNNTGNTCCGGNGGACGTTGCACTTGNGTCTCCGCAAACTCCCCTGACTCCACTCTNCAATCCCCTTCTTNCAGNCGNATNTNGCAAGGCNANATNCTTANNANNCTNNTNTGCTCNCNNANTTGNAGTGGGTTTTTTGCGTCTTCNCTTGCAATCATCCNCCTCNACAAACTCNCCACCCTGTCNCTTCGNNNCTTNCCTCCTCTCAANCCTTTCGAGAGGAGGGACTATTCAAACGATATACACGGATTTTTCGTTTATATCGCGATATATGGTTTGATATGCATCGCTCCCCTTGCCAACGAAGTTGAGTAGGGGGAACTGGACGATCGAGAGCTCGGACTGAGGGGGTTCTGCAGCCATTCCTTTTCCCCAGCGCTCGAAGAGCGCAACACAAACGATGCGTCAGCATCGTGGGTCTGGGGTCCACGACCCCAGGTTGCTCTACCGGGCGAAGCCCGCCAGAGGGGTCCTGCTCCCCTTCCTTTCTTCCAACGCCTTCCCCTCAAAAAACCGGACATTTCGTGCAGACTTCCCTTCAGATATCTGACAAACGAACCAAGAAGACAAAGACCAACACACGACAAAACCCCTTTTACCACCGAATAACCCCCCCTTGCATCATGGCACCGAACTTGCTTTGATACATGACAAAACCCACACACTTATCCTATTTGTGGGGAAGATAAGGCCGTCGGAAAAAAGGATACGGAAAATGAGACGAAGACAGCCTAAACAAAAGCATTCTCAGTGGGAGCTTTGCCCCACAACCAGACCGCGAAGGAGCGTTTTTATGTATTCTCTGTCCAAATATCTCGTGCTCACCTGCCTATCCTTACTCGTACTCACATGGACCTATCGTCAGGCAGACGCTTGCACACCTCTCCCACCCGAGGTCAAGTGGAGCTACCCCGCAGAAGATGCCACTGACATCCCAACCAACGCAGCCATCTTCATCGGGATGAACAACGGATCAGGTGGCTTCAACGCGACTCTCAAAAACGACAAGGGTGAAGAGATCAAGATCACATCCGAAGCCGTAGGTTCGGTCACAATCTATACACCAGAGAGCGTACTCGCCGCCAACACCAAATACACCTTTGAGTGTGATAGCTGCTACCAAAATGAACAAAACAAAAAGGGTTACAGCTTCACGACAGGCGACAAAGAAGACACCACTGCCGACACATACACAGGCGCAACAGAGGTCACCTATGTCACCAAAGCCGCAGTCACAACCCCTGCTGGCCCCTGTGATTCAGTCCACCCAGAGCTCTACATCTTCACGATCAAAGGTGATCCACAACCCAACGCAACAGCATACGAGTTAACACTCGAAGGAAAAGGGGCCCAACTCCGCTCCAACACATCAGAGTTCACAGTGAGCGTCACAGCCGCTGACTACGTAGGAAAAGAGACCTGCTTTGTGATCAACGCGTTCTACCCCAACGGAAAGAAAGACACTAACACCAAAAAAGTCTGTGTCACCCCACAAAAACAAGTCGTCGACGAAAAAAGCACCGAAGAAAAAGGCACAACAAACGACGGTGGCACAACAAACGATGGTGGGACTACAAACGATGGCGACACCCCCAAAACGGGCTGCGGTTGTAACCAAGCTCCCTCCGAGATCCCCGTCTTCTTTGGCTTGATGGCCCTCTTCTTCCTCGCGCTCCCACGTCTGCGTAAAGCCTAAACGCAGCCCGATCAGTCAGAAGGTCTCCAGCCCTTGTAAGCGCAGAGACAGACGACGAGATAACAGACCGCAGCGAGCAAGAACGTAAACCGAAATCCCCACTGTGCAGCGACCCAGATCGCCAAAATAGAAGCGACCACACCACTCCCACCATTCAATCCCCACGCCCACGGGATCG